>NZ_JACSKX010000031.1:0-1490 GCF_018617835.1 Exiguobacterium sp. s101
ATTGTGAAAAACTCAGATGTGACCTAATGATAAAATTTGTGCTCACGGGAATCGCACGAAAAGATTTGTTTTAAATTTTATCATTAGGTCACATCTGAGTTTTTCACAATTTCCCAAATTAACGGTTTTGAGGTTGAAACACAGCGTATTCACTCTGGAGAGAGACCACGTCCTCTCAGAAAGGTTAGGAGTCAAAGCAGGCTCGTACGCTTGATCTATAATCCCTACGCACACCGTTGTTTGACGTAATTGTTTGTAGTCCGCTCCAGATGGCTAACTCTAGTTTAACCCCTTTTTCCGGTTCCTCCCGGACTGTAGTCGAAGGCAAGCAAGCAGGTGGTTCTAGCGAGATCGACGTTATCCAGTCACTATTTTCCGATCAAGCTAGGAAGGAGTTCGCCAAAGAGTGTAAGTTAGGCATGTATACCAACTTGAGCTCCAAAAACCGCTTCAATTACATTGACCTGGTACCTAAGACAACAGGATCTAGAGCTCTGAGCTTATTTAAGTCAGAGTATGAAAAGGGTCGAATTCCCTCCAGTGGAGTGCTTAGCATTCCTAGAATACTGGTTTTTCTCGTAAGGACGTGTTCTGAGTCAGAATCTGGTAGTATTACTGTCAAACTCGTTGATGTTGGCAGTAATCCAGGTCTAGAGTCTATGTCTGCTGTGGACGGTACCCAAGAGGCTACTTTGTCTATTAGTAAACTACCGGCTCTGGTCTGTTTTTCTCCCAGTTATGACTGTCCTATGGAGACGATTGGGAATCGTAATCGCTGTTTCGGCTTGGTCACTCAGCTGAATGGCACTTCTACCACTGGAGCTACATTAGTCATGAGCCATGCGTATTGGCAAGCCGATTTCAGGTTGAAGCCGAATAACTACAAGGCCTATTCACCAGGAGTCAATTTCGTTGAAGCTCATGACAGGTTGAGGAGCGTGGATCGAAAAGATCTCGTTCGGTACGTTAAAGGAATAACCAACCGCGCTATTGACGAGGGTCCTATTCTAGGGAACTCACCTAGCGTTAATGAAAATCCAGTTAGAATAGTTGAGTTAGAAGAGGAATCGCAGCCTGAAGCCCCACATGACAGTAAGGGTTATAAGGTAAACGCTGTAACCGCGAACACTGTCGCCGGACTTCCTGTATCCGGAACTATGCTAACACGTAGATAGCTGAAACCGGGTTAAACACTTTGATCCGTTTCTGACGCATTCACTGAAAAATGAGCCGTCACGCAGCCGTTAGACACCGCCTAGAAGTGCTCTTTGGGTTCAAGTCCCTTTGACTCGCGACCGGGAGAGGTTAGGTCCCGTGAGGGGGTAGTTTGTAAGTGAATGTTAAGTTTCTGGGTCACTGTGAAAAAAAAAAAAAAAAAAAAAAAAAAAAAAAAAAAAAAAAAAAAAAAAAAAAATTTTTTTTTTTTTAAAAAAATAAAAATAAATTTAAAAACCAGAAAACATAAAAAATAAAAAAACACAAACAACGCC
>NZ_JACSKX010000032.1:0-1443 GCF_018617835.1 Exiguobacterium sp. s101
TGAACTGCCCCATAAAAGTTGGACATGAAAAATCCAACTTTTATGGGGTGTTTTTTATGACCAAATATTCAAAGGCATTGAAAGTCCAAATCGCCCAGCGCTACTTCACGGGAAGGGACGGATTTGAGGTTTTGTCACAGGAGTTCGGAATCTCGTATAGCCAGGTGCGTATCTGGTCGCATCTCTATGAGCGTTGGGGGGAGGAAATCTTCGATCCTTCCTATACAGTCCACTCGCCGGCGTTTAAACTGGAGGTACTAAACGATATGGCTACTAATAGGCTGTCCTGCTTGGATGCGGCCCTGAAGTACCGCATTTCCTCCCCTGGAATGATCTCCACTTGGCGGTCCGCGTATGAACGGAAAGGAGTCGAGGGGTTGGTAGCCAAAGCGAAAGGACGTGCCCCGATGGCGAAACGCAAGAAAAAGAATCCGGACGAGATGACAGAGGTCGAGGAGCTCAAGGAACGGGTCGAGTACCTCGAGATGGAGAACGCCGCGTTAAAAAAATTGAAAGCCTTGGTTCAAGAAGAGGAAGCGCGACGAACCGGATCAAGGCCCAAGTGATCGACGAGCTACGGGCCACCTATCCTGTACCGGGTCTCCTCCAGGTGCTCGATATGGCTCGAAGCGTCTACTACTATTGGCGGACACGCCTGACGGCTGTTGACAAGTACACGGACGTGAAGGAAGCGATTCAGACCCTCTTCCACGAACACGAAGGACGTTGTGGCTATCGGCGCATCCATGCGCTCCTCGAGCGCCAAGGCTTCAGGCACGACCCGAAAACCGTATTGCGTCTCATGGACGAGCTCGGTCTCAAGTGCCTCGTCCGCATGAAGAAATATCGGTCCTACAAAGGAGAGGTCGGAACGATCGCACCGAACCTCCTTGAGCGAGATTTCCAGGCCACAGGCCTAAACCAGAAGTGGGTGACCGATGTCACCGAGTTCCATCTTTTCGGGGAGAAACTCTATCTCTCCCCGATGATGGACCTGGCAAACCGGGAAATCATTGCCTATTCGATGTCAGACAGTCCTAGATATCCGTTCGTCGGCGAGATGTTGGACCAAGCCATCGCAAGACTCGACGGCGATGGAAGGCCGATCCTCCATTCTGACCAGGGCTGGCAATACCAGTTCCGAGCGTTCACGGCGAAGCTGCGCGAACACGGCATCACCCAGAGTATGTCCCGAAAGGGCAACTGTCTCGACAACGCGGCCATCGAGAGTTTCTTCGCCGTGCTCAAGTCCGAACTCCTTTATCTCAGGAAGTTCGAAGATATGACCCATTTCAAACAGGAGCTCGAGCGATACATCGAGTACTATAATCATCGTCGCATCAAGAAACGACTAAAAAACCTGAGCCCGGTGGAATACCGGACGCAGGTTCTAAAGGTCGCCTAACGAAACTATTTAGTGTCTAACTTTTTCGGTTCAGTTCA
>NZ_JACSKX010000033.1:0-1388 GCF_018617835.1 Exiguobacterium sp. s101
TTTTTCTTTCCTGAGGGCGATGATTCGCTTCAGATTGACCGCGACGATGCTCATTGCGCTCTGTAACGTCATGCCTTTCAGGTCTGACGTCTTGTTTCGCGACAGACCGTGCGTGTTCTTCAGTTGGCTGTTCTTCGCCTCGATGGCGAATCGTTTCCGGCGGTGGTCCTTGAAGTCTTCGGTCTGCTCGTAGTCGATTTGATCGCTATGTTCCCGCGATTTTATAGACACGCTGTAGGATTTTGATTTGGCTCCGTCCTTGTAACACCCTTCACGCAACGGACATTTTTTACATAGCTCGGTGTTGAAGAAGTAAGTCTCCACCTGATTCGCTCCGACATTCTTCCGTCCGCCACGTGCCTTCCGAACCGCCATGTGCCCGGCTGGGCAGACATATCGCTCGGCATCCTTGTTGTAAGTGAATCCTTCCCCACGGTTTGCTGCCGGCGAATAGACTTGCGGGTTCAATGGCGCGACGAGCTTGCACCCTTGCGAAGCGGCATAAATCAAATTGTCACGGCTTGAATAGGCCGCGTCGCCTACGATGTGGTCGAACTCTGCGCCAGCTTGGTGACTCTTTTCCACGAGGCTCGCCAACTGGGGTCCATCCGGGGCTTCCCCGGATGTGACGACGACAGCCGTGATGATCCCTTCCTCTGTCATCGCGAGATGATGTCTGTACCCGAAAAAAGAGGAGTCAGCACTCTTGTGCCCGGTCCGGGCATCGGCGTCTCGGGAGACTCGGAGTTCGAGGTGCGCGTCTTCCGAAAATTCGCGTACGAGGTTCACACAGTCGCGGATGTGTTCGCGCACCATCAATTCGGGCATCTCGGTCTCGGCGACGGCGGAACTTCGTGAGCGACGATGGGTTGATGACATCATCTTCCGGCGCAAGGTCGAGAAAATATTTGTAAGCGAGGTCGGTCTTCGCCCGTCTGACGAGGTCAACGTCCGAAAGGTTCGAATATGCTTTCAGGAACAAGTATTTGAACATCCGGACCGGATGGACCGCCATCCGCCCATTGTCATGACAATAAGTGTCCGCAAGCAGGTCGGTGATGAAGTCGAATGGGACGAGGTCATGGATGAGGCGCAGCTCGTCATCGGCCGGAATCAACAGGTCGTAAAGCGCCGAATAGGGGCTCGGCGGCATATTCGGAAGGTCGGGCATCATCGGGATCGACTCCAGGATGTTTGATTTCTGTCAGTATAATGCGTATCGATCCGGACGTACAGCGTCGCCCCGAAAGGTACGCCGACTCCTAGGGGATTAGCGGGCTAAGGGAGACCCAGCAGCCGAAGGCGATGCGGCTCCCTGACCGCCCCCAGGAAAGCGGCGTGCCCAAGAGGGCGACAAAGCAAAGGCAAGGAAAACAGATGAGCGTCAT
>NZ_JACSKX010000034.1:0-922 GCF_018617835.1 Exiguobacterium sp. s101
AAAAAAAAAAAAAAAAAAAAAAAAAAAAAAAAAAAAAAAAAAAAAAAAAAAAAAAAAAAAAAAAAAAAAAAAAAAAAAAAAAAAAATCTATGATTTAGTTTAGCATAATTAATTAAAATGTCTACAGCAGGAACCGTGAAAATGACAAGAGCACAGAGAAGGGCCGCAGCTCGTAAAGCTGCTGGCACTAATCGGGCTAAAGTTCAACCGGTAATTGTAGAACCGCTAGCCCATGGTCAAGGCAGACCCGCGAAGGCAGCGAATGGTTACAGCGTCACCAAGTGGGACGCCCCCAGCTCTGAGATAGTCGCTAAGGCGACGGTTGCCATGAACATCACACTCCCCTCCGACTTGAGTTCTGAAAAGAACAAGCAGTTGAAGGTTGGTAGAGTGCTGTTGTGGCTGGGTCTTAAACCCAGCGTCACTGGCGCCGTCAAGGCCTGTGTTGCCGAAACCCAAAAGGATCCAGCTTCCGCTTTCCAGATTGCGCTGGCAATTGCAGACTCCTCGAAAGAGGTGTCAGCTGCCATGTACATGCAAGCCTTCAGAGGAGTTCCTCTGGAGGATTTTGTTAAAGATCTCACGATCTATCTGTATAGCGAGGCCGCGTTGAAGGCCGGTGATGTGGTTGTCCATCTGGAGGTTGAGCACGTCAAACCTTTGTTTGACGATTTCTTCACTCCGGTGTTTTAGTCTGCCCGTCGGAAGACGTTAATTTTGGTGTGGTTGCCCTAAGCAACTAGTTCTAACACTTTCTATAAAGTGTAGTGGTAGTTGATACCCCAGTAGTCTTACAAGACACTGAGATGCCCTTGAGAGTTACTCCTTGCTCTCTTCGGAAGGACTAGAAATAGTCCGTGCACTTCCTCGCATAGCGTGGATTAGAGTGCGGGTGTCGCCTGATCATATTTGATCAGGTAAG
>NZ_JACSKX010000035.1:0-901 GCF_018617835.1 Exiguobacterium sp. s101
ATGGTGCGGTCGAGAGGACTTGAACCTCCACGGTGTTAACCACCACTAGGCCCTCAACCTAGCGCGTCTACCGATTCCGCCACGACCGCGTATTAAGATGGAGCGGAAGACGGGATTCGAACCCGCGACCCCGACCTTGGCAAGGTCGTATTCTACCACTGAACTACTTCCGCATAAGTATTTAGAGATGCGGGTGAAGGGACTCGAACCCCCACGTCAAAGACACTAGATCCTAAGTCTAGCGCGTCTACCAATTCCGCCACACCCGCATGTGAAATTACGTATTGAATAAAAAATTAATGAGAAATGGTGAGCCATGCAGGGCTCGAACCTGCGACCCTCTGATTAAAAGTCAGATGCTCTACCAACTGAGCTAATGGCTCATTAAAATTTTAATGGGGCGGCTGAAGGGAATTGAACCCTCGAATGCCGGAATCACAATCCGGTGCGTTAACCACTTCGCCACAACCGCCATGAAAAAATGGTGCCGGCGAAAGGATTCGAACCCTCGACCCTCTGATTACAAGTCAGATGCTCTACCAACTGAGCTACACCGGCGTGTTATATGGTGGCTTTGGACGGAATCGAACCGCCGACACAAGGATTTTCAGTCCTTTGCTCTACCAACTGAGCTACAAAGCCATACGTATTAAATTAAAAATGGCGGTCTCGACGGGATTCGAACCCGCGATCTTCTGCGTGACAGGCAGACATGTTAACCCCTACACCACGAGACCTTTTTAAGTCATATCGACTTTACCTATTTTAAAGGTCATATTATGTAAAGTCAATAACTTTTTTAAAAAAATAAAGCCTGGCAACGTCCTATCCTCACAGGGGGAGATCCCCCAACTACTTTCGGCGCTGAGACGCTTAACTTCCGTGTTCGGCATGGGAACGG
>NZ_JACSKX010000036.1:0-797 GCF_018617835.1 Exiguobacterium sp. s101
TACGCCTGGAACTCCTCAAAGACAACTAAGATTAAAAAAATGAAGATGTTTAACTCTCCTCAAACCCTAGTACTATTGGCGTTAGCTCTTGTCCTAGCTTTTGCAGTTCCACTGAAAGCCCAAGACGGGCGACAAGACTACCTCGATGTACACAACCAAGCTCGAGACGACGTTGGTGTGCCTCATATAAAATGGCATGCGGGGGCGGCCCAATACGCCTGGAACTATGCTCAAATAAGAAAGCGGGACTGTCGTCTCGTTCACTCAGACTCAGGCGGGCGTTACGGTGAAAACTTGGCATGGAGCAGTGGTGATATGTCCGGAGCTGCCGCAGTGAGATTGTGGGTCAAAGAGAAGTCTGACTACTTCTACAAATCGAACACATGTCGTGCTGGAAAACAATGTGGTCATTATACTCAGGTTGTGTGGAAAAACTCGGAGTGGGTTGGGTGTGCCAAAGTCAAGTGTGACAATGGTGGAACCTTTGTGACTTGCAACTATTCTCCTCCTGGTAATGTTAAGGGCCGTTGGCCTTACTAAGTATATGTGTACGCTGACGAATAAAACTTGTCCATAGAGGACGTGTGTGTTTCTATAATTTCAATAAATGATCACCATCTATCAGGATATGGTGTGGTTCCTTTATGTGTTGATGGTTTGTATAATATGTTGTGATAGACTAATACAACATGTGGAATCTTGGCACCATGATTCAGATTTCCGTGTATGAAATTAACACCGGATACTTTTGTTATATAAACCATCAACAATAGCTAACTATGATTATAACAGCAATA
>NZ_JACSKX010000037.1:0-768 GCF_018617835.1 Exiguobacterium sp. s101
ATATAGCTCTTAAATTGACGAAGCTTGCGCTTCATTCAAAAATTGTAAAACTTTTTTTGCCTCATCGTTCAGTTTTCAAAGTTCGTCTGTAAAAAGTAAAATTGGTGGAGCCTAGCGGGATCGAACCGCTGACCTCCTGCGTGCAAGGCAGGCGCTCTCCCAGCTGAGCTAAGGCCCCATATAAGTGATGATGGTCGGGAAGACAGGATTCGAACCTGCGACCCCTTGGTCCCAAACCAAGTGCTCTACCAAGCTGAGCTACTTCCCGTCAAAAATGGTGCACCCTGAGAGATTCGAACTCCCGGCCTTTAGATTCGTAGTCTAACGCTCTATCCAGCTGAGCTAAGGGTGCGAGACGAATAATCATCATGGGAAAATATTAATGGTACCGAGGGCCGGACTTGAACCGGCACGAGGAAACCCTCGCAGGATTTTAAGTCCTGTGCGTCTACCAATTCCGCCACCCCGGCAAGGTATAATTTCTAGCGGTAGACTTTTTAAAAAGATCAAATGGTGCCGGCGAAAGGATTCGAACCCTCGACCCTCTGATTACAAGTCAGATGCTCTACCAACTGAGCTACACCGGCAGGTGTAAATGGTGGAGGATGACGGGATCGAACCGCCGACCCCCTGCTTGTAAGGCAGGTGCTCTCCCAGCTGAGCTAATCCTCCAATATGTAGCCTGGCAACGTCCTATCCTCACAGGGGGAGATCCCCCAACTACTTTCGGCGCTGAGACGCTTAACTTCCGTGTTCGGCATGGGAACG
>NZ_JACSKX010000038.1:0-426 GCF_018617835.1 Exiguobacterium sp. s101
GACGTCACCGGTCACATCGTCGACCGACCGTCGCTTCTTCGATGCGTAGTAGAAGGTGCTTCTTGGTAGGTGTAGGACTTTGCACATTGCTGATACCGAGTACTTGTGCATATTGTTTTTTATGACAGTTACTTTCGTCCCATGATCAGCGCGGCTTGCTTTAAAATGTCGTTCTCCATCTCGAGTTGCCTCACTTGCTTGCGCAGGTCGCGCAGTTCATGCGCTTCGTCGCTCAGGTTGTCCTCCGCCTTGAACGATCCGCTTGCACGGCTCTGGTTGATCCAACGGGTCAGGGCTGACGGTGTCAGGTCATACTCTCGAATGATATCGACTCGTGGTTTTCCGTTCAGATAGAGTTGGACGACTTGTTCCTTGAACTCGTCTGTGAAAGTGCGGGCTGCTCTTTTGGTCATGTCTGGTACTCTC
>NZ_JACSKX010000039.1:0-376 GCF_018617835.1 Exiguobacterium sp. s101
AACAAGGTAGCCGTATCGGAAGGTGCGGCTGGATCACCTCCTTTCTAAGGAAAATGCCCATGTGGCATTGCCCATCGTTCAGTTTTGAGAGACCAAACACCTCTCTATGAGGGCCTATAGCTCAGCCGGTTAGAGCGCACGCCTGATAAGCGTGAGGTCGGTGGTTCGAGTCCACTTAGGCCCACCATTTTTATGAACAATTTTAATACACGGGGCCTTAGCTCAGCTGGGAGAGCGCCTGCCTTGCACGCAGGAGGTCAGCGGTTCGATCCCGCTAGGCTCCACTTTTGTTCCTTGAAAACTGAAGATTCATCAAGACATCAAAAACCAATTTCACATATGGTCCATAATGGACCGTGTGTCTTAGACGCTAGAT
>NZ_JACSKX010000040.1:0-359 GCF_018617835.1 Exiguobacterium sp. s101
ATTCACGGAACACTGGGATACCTGACGCCGAAAGAGTACAAACAGAGACACCTCTTAAAAACTGTCTAGTTTAGTGTTGACAATCCACATTTCGCCGTCATGACGAACGACGCGATGGTCTCGGAGAAAATCGAAAACCCACGTTTCCTTCGACAATCCGAAGCGAAGGTCAAGATGGCGCAACGGGCGCTGTCGCGCAAGAAGATCGGGAGCAAGAATCGTGAAAAGGCCAAGTTACTTTTGGCCAAGAAACATGAAAAGATTGCCAACCAACGCAAGGACTTCCTTCACAAGCTGTCGAGACGGATCGTTGACGAGAACCAAGTCATCGTCGTGGAGACATTGAAGTCGAAGGACAT
>NZ_JACSKX010000005.1:0-161753 GCF_018617835.1 Exiguobacterium sp. s101
GAGACGATGAGGTAGATAGGTCATGGGTGGAAGCGTGGTGACACGTGGAGCTGAATGATACTAATCGGTCGAGGCTTTGATCTAGTCTATGGTTTGTGTTGATGAATCCTCAGTTTTCAGGGAACAAGCCCTAAAACAATATTGACATGCGTATGACGCGGTGTTAATATTCATTTTGTCTGGTGGCGATAGCGAGACGGCCACACCCGTTCCCATGCCGAACACGGAAGTTAAGCGTCTCAGCGCCGAAAGTAGTTGGGGGATCTCCCCCTGTGAGGATAGGACGTTGCCAGGCAAGATCGTTCCGCAATAGCTCAGTGGTAGAGCAACCGGCTGTTAACCGGTAGGTCGTAGGTTCAAATCCTACTTGCGGAGCCAATTTAGGCCCGTTGGTCAAGCGGTTAAGACACCGCCCTTTCACGGCGGTAACACGGGTTCGAATCCCGTACGGGTCACCAATATGGAGGATTAGCTCAGCTGGGAGAGCACCTGCCTTACAAGCAGGGGGTCGGCGGTTCGATCCCGTCATCCTCCACCATCTTTATTTATTAATTCAAACCTATATATATGCCGGTGTAGCTCAGTTGGTAGAGCATCTGACTTGTAATCAGAGGGTCGAGGGTTCGAATCCTTTCGCCGGCACTCCTCGGGGGGGTAGCGAAGTGGCTAAACGCGGCGGACTGTAAATCCGCTCCTTCGGGTTCGGCGGTTCGAATCCGCCCCCCCCCACCAGGTTTGAGCCATTAGCTCAGTTGGTAGAGCATCTGACTTTTAATCAGAGGGTCGCAGGTTCGAGCCCTGCATGGCTCACCATTTTTTGCGGAAGTAGTTCAGTGGTAGAATACGACCTTGCCAAGGTCGGGGTCGCGGGTTCGAATCCCGTCTTCCGCTCCATATTCTTACCCATTCATGGGGCCTTAGCTCAGCTGGGAGAGCGCCTGCCTTGCACGCAGGAGGTCAGCGGTTCGATCCCGCTAGGCTCCACCATATGTTTTTTTCTTAAGTTATTGATGACTTAAGTTTTTTTTTGCCTAAAACCATGAACCATTCACTTGAGAGTACAGAGAAAGGCAGCCTGCCACCATTCAGGCTGCCTTTTTGCATGTTTATTCATAATAGTGCCGAGTTGAACCAAATGAATGATAGCGTTTACAATTTAACTATCAAGCGTATAAAGGGGGAATGGCGATGCAATGGTCATATATTCATGTACCACTTCGTTATGGTCAGGGGAAACTTGGGGTCGATCAAGGACCGATGAAGTTGAACGAATTAGGGATGGAGAAACTTCTTCCGACAGGGACGGTTAAACAAACGATACGCGTGTTACCGGAATCTGAAATTCGTGAAAATGAAGAACATTTGAAGCGGGTAGATGGTGTATTGCACACTGTTACGGAATTGGCAGAAGTGATAGATAGCGAAATTAGAGCGAATCGATTCCCATTGATCGTTGGGGGCGATCATAGTATGGCAATCGGCACACTCGCAGGACTAGCAAAAACGGGACCATTTGGTGTCATTTGGGTAGATGCCCACGCTGACTTGAATACGGGGGATACCTCACCATCTGGTAATATTCATGGAATGCCACTTGCTGCAGCTATGGGGATGGGGGATATACGTCTGACAGAAGTAGGTGGGCGTGATTCGAAGTTATCGCCAAATCATTTGGTGTATATTGCCCTTCGTGATATCGATGAAGGAGAAATAAACGAAATCAATCGACTCGGTATAAAAGTCATTACCGTAGAAGAAGTTCGTACGCGTGGGGTCGATGTGATCATGCAAGAGGCGCTCAGCTATCTTCGTGAACGAGTAGACCGTTTTTATATCAGTTTTGATATGGACAGTCTCGATGCGTCACTCGTTCCGGGTACAGGAACACCGGTTGATGGTGGTCTAACAGAAGTCGAGGCCAAAGCGATTTTAAAAGAAGCGATGCAGGCAGAAGATTTGATTGCCGTAGAGCTCGTCGAATTGAATCCGGCATTAGACCGGGACGACATGACGGCTCAATTGGCCTACCGTCTGTGTGAAACGATTATAAAATCTAAAGAAAACCTGTTATTGGAAGGCGAAACCGTCTGATTTCCTTACAGTTTCCAAACCCGTTTGCTACAATGGGGGTGGAAACTTTTTTTACTTTAATGAAACTAATTCAACTGGTGAGACGTATATAGAAATGACCGCATGTGTTGCGGAGAGGGGAAGTGGATTGATGGAACGGCTGACCACCCGTTTGGTTGACGAATTGAGGGCGGGGAATCACGATTCGTTTGCCGAGCTGGTAGAACTATACAAGGATGGCGTCTTTGCAATCGCCTATAAAATTTTGTATGATCGTGGCGAAGCGGAAGACGCTGCCCAAGAAGCATTCATACGTGCATATACACGAATTGATACGTATGATGCGCAATACAAGTTCAAAACATGGCTCTATCGAATTACGACGAACGTTGCCATCGATCGATTGAGGAAACGGAAACCGGAGTATTCAATGGATGCAGAAATTGCGGGTACAGACGGTTTGACTTATCAAGACCACTTAGCTGATGAAGCACCTCAACCCGATGCCCAAGTGGTTCATCGCGAAATTCGAAGTGAGATGCATGAAGCCATCAAACAACTTCCGGACAAATACCGCATTCCCTTACTATTAAAATATGTGGATGATTTGTCGCTAAAAGAAATTAGTGTGATGATTGACATGCCGGTCGCAACAGTTAAAACAAGGATCTTCCGGGGAAGAGAAATGTTAAAAACAATCTTTCAAAATAGGGAGGGGTTCAATTGACTCCTGAAGAAAAAGTACAACAATATTTGGAAGATGGCGTTTTGCCCGAAGAATCTGACGAATTGCGTCAATTGTTAGAAGACGATGAATTATATGAGTCTTATCTACAATATGAACGAATCGACGCAGAACTGAAAGCATTGCCTCGTCCAAAGTTATCAGCGGATTTTACGACCCGTGTGATGGCCGCTATACCTGAAACACCGGTGCAAAAAGGGCCTGACACGGTTGTGTCGTTATCCAAACCTGTGCGCAAAGAGCGTAAGCCACATTCAAAACAAATGATTTGGTTACAGCGCCACCCAGGTTTGATTGCCGCAGTCCTATTCTTTAGTTTGATGTCTAGTGCGACACTTGGATTATGGAGTAGTGCTTCGGAGACGATGACGTATACAAAAGTACCAGGTGTCGTCGTATCAGAGAATGAAGTGATTGTGCCAGCGGGTGTTACTGTCGAGAAAGACATTACCGTCCAAGGTGGCGATTTACGGATTGAAGGTACCGTCCAAGGTGACGCGACAGCTGTCAATGGTCGTGCGTATTTAGCAAGTGCCGGGCAAGTGACAGGTGAACTTGAACAAATCGATCAGATGTTCGAGTGGATCTGGTATTCGATGAAACAACTTTTCTAAAGACGCTTCCGGCGTCTTTTTTCGTTTCAATCTCGTTTCGTTTTGGTGTGACGCAATGCGTATATACAAAAATGATGATATAATGGAATTTGCACGATTTAGCTAGGTAGTTGAGGAGGGGAGCATTTGCCGCTACTTGAACAAGTATCATATTTCTCATTTTTAAATCTTTCAGAAAACGTACATTGGTACGATTATTTGAACGATGTTTTAGATATCGTCGTCGTCACGTATGTCATTTATAAGTTAATGATGATTGTACGTGGGACAAAAGCAGTCCAGTTAATTAAAGGAATCTCCATCATTCTAGTCAGTTGGTTCTTGAGTGGTTTCTTCGGGTTGAAGACGCTCCAGTTCTTGCTAAATCAGGTGATCACATACGGTCTTCTCGGAATTATCATCATCTTCCAGCCTGAATTGAGACGTGGTCTTGAGCACCTCGGTCGGACGAGCAACTTATTCGGGCGTACAGGAACAAGTGATGAAGAGCAACAACGCCAAATGATTGAAGCCATCGTCAGTTCTGCGCAATATATGTCAAAGCGGCGGATTGGTGCGTTGATTGCGATTGAACGAGATACGGGATTAAACGAGTATGTGGAGACGGGCATTCGTATGGATTCGCATATTACTTCCCAATTAATTATTAACTTATTCATTCCAAACACACCACTCCATGATGGTGCGATGATTATTCAAGATGGAAAGATTGCGGCAGCAGCCTGCTATTTGCCGCTCTCGGAAAGTCCACACATCGATAAGGCCCTCGGGACACGACATCGGGCAGCCATTGGGGTCAGTGAAGTGACAGATAGCGTCACTCTCACCGTGTCAGAAGAAACAGGAGCTGTCTCTCTCGCGATCGCAGGACGCTTATATCGAGAGTTAGATGAAGAAGCGCTTCGTAATAAATTAATTCAAGAACTCGTCATCGAAGAAAAAGAGGCGACCCTCTCGTTCTTCGGCAAAAAAGGAGGGGATAAGTAAGTGATTGATCAGTGGTTACAACATAAGTGGTTTCTCCGCTTCATCGCACTTGCTTTAGCCGTCCTTTTATACTTAATGGTCGCTGAGACCAGTTCCTCGAACAACGCTTCTAGCGCTTTGCCGATTGTTGGACAAAGTTCCATGACGCTCGATGTACCGGTCGAAGTGTTTTTTGATGAGGTGCAGTATGTCGCATACAACGTGCCTGAGGAGATGGGTGTTGAGCTTCAAGGTCCCTCAAGTAGTTTAACGATGACCAAACTGGTGAAAGATTATCAAGTGTTTGTCGATTTGACCAACCTTGGAACCGGATTTCATCGCGTCCCAGTCGAGGCACGAGGTTTCGGTGGAGACGTCAATGTCAAATTGGATCGAGAGACAGTTGAAATTTACATTGATCGGAAGCAAACGATTGAAGTTCCGGTGTCTGTGAACCTGTTGAATAAAGATCAATTACCGGAAGGGAAAGTGGCTGGCGATGTTGAAATCGAACCGTCGACTATCAAAGTCACAGGCGGTGCGAGTCGCATTCAAAATGTCAAAGAAATCACGTTAAATGTGGATGTCTCGAATCAAAATCAGACATTCACTCGTGAGATTCCACCGACAATTTTAGATGCGAACGGGAATCCGTTGAATGTGTCGGTCGACCCGAATATCATCAATGTGACTGTCCCGATTTACAATGAGAGTGTGATGATTCCGATTGAGGTCGTCACGAGCGGAGAAGTGTCGGACGACTTCAGGTTAGTAGATACATTACTAGGTGAAACAGAAGTTCGTGTCTTTGGATCAAAAGAGGTGCTCGATAAACTCGATCGAGTCGAGACAGAGCCGATTGAACTGGATGATTTGAAGAAGTCTGAGAAAGTAAATGTTACTCTCCGTCTCCCTGAAGGGGCCACGTCACTCGACAAAAGAGAAGTAGAAGTTCAAGTGCTGATTCGTCCGAGTGATGAGACGAAAGATGACACGAGCGAATTGACAGAGCGGATTCGGATGACTGTTCCAGTGAACGTACGGGGGTACGACCGAACCAATTATACGATTCAAACGCAAGATGTGGTCAGTGTCACTCTGTCCGGAAAGCGGTCCCTTCTCGAGACCATTTCATCGAACAGTGTTAACGTGACATTGGATTTGACAGGATTACCAGGTGGGACACACGCGGTAGATGTCGATTACGAAGTACCAAAAGGCGTGACGGTTGTCTCGCCGAAGACGATTGATGTTCAACTGACGAGCGTCGATGAAGAAACAGAAACATCTTCCATTCAATAAAGATGTTCAATCATACAAAAGTGAGGATTTAATCTAATGGGTAAATATTTTGGAACAGACGGAGTTCGCGGTGTCGCGAACTCTGAGTTAACTGCGGAATTAGCATATCGTTTAGGCCGTGCTGGTGGCTATGTGTTGTCGAAACATTTGCCAGAAGGCGAACAACCAAAAGTATTGATTGGTCGTGACACACGCATCTCAGGACATATGCTTGAAGGTGCATTGATTGCCGGACTTCTCTCAATCGGTGCAGAAGTGATGCGTCTTGGTGTCATCTCAACGCCTGGAGTTGCATACTTAACAAAATCGCTAGATGCGACAGCCGGTGTCATGATTTCGGCATCGCACAACCCGGTAGCCGACAATGGAATCAAATTCTTCGGTAGCGATGGTTTTAAATTAGATGATGCGACTGAGCAAGAAATCGAAGATATTTTAGACGCTACGGAAGATACGCTCCCACGACCGACTGGGAAAGATCTCGGTTTCGTGTCGGACTATTATGAAGGGGCACAAAAATACCTTCAAATGTTGAAACAAACCGTTGAAGAAGACTTCGATGGCCTTCACATTGCGCTCGACTGTGCACATGGGGCAACGAGTGGGCTCGCAGCACGTCTCTTCGCTGACCTTGAAGCGAACGTATCCACAATCGGAAACTCGCCGAACGGTCTAAACATCAATGAAGGTGTCGGCTCGACACATCCTGAGCACTTAGCAGAGTTCGTCCGTGAAAAAGGAGCGGACATGGGCCTTGCCTTTGATGGTGACGGGGACCGTTTGATTGCGATTGACGAGAACGGTGAAATCGTCGATGGAGACAAAATTATGTATATTTGCGGGAAATACTTGAGTGAAAAAGGGCGTCTCAAAGACAACACGATTGTCGCGACGGTCATGAGTAACCTCGGGTTCCATAAAGCTGTTGAAGAAGCGGGCATGACAGCGCTCCAGACAGCAGTCGGTGACCGTTATGTCGTTGAAGAGATGAAAAAACACCAGTACACACTCGGTGGCGAACAATCGGGTCACTTGATTTTCCTCGATCACTCGACAACAGGTGACGGGATGTTATCGGGCGTCCAGTTGGCAGAAATCGTGAAATCGACGGGCCGCAAACTCTCTGAATTGGCGGCTGAGATGCCTGTTTATCCGCAAAAACTCGTAAATATTCGTGTGACGAATAAAAACGATGCGATGAACGGAGAGCGTGTCTTGGCAACGATTCAAGAAGCGGAAGCAGAAATGGGCGGAAACGGTCGAATTCTCGTCCGTGCATCGGGAACAGAGCCTCTCGTTCGTGTGATGGCGGAAGCACCGACAGCGGAAGAATGCGACCGTTACGTTGAACGAATCGCGCAAGTTGTTCGCGAAGATTACGGTTTAGAAGGATAAAATTCTCAAAAGCGGGAATAACACAAGGGAATCCAACATTGGATTCCCTTTTTGTTTCCGTTTTGTCATCGAGAAAACAGCGGATTTTCTTGACGAATGGGGGTGTGATTTGTACTATTAAGAGCGTGACCTTGGAAACGGAAGGACACAAGAGTACGAACAAGCGCCAGAACTCTGCGGAGTTGACGAGGTTGGAGGTTATCGAGATTTCGGCGGATGCCTCCTCGTCGCCTGTCACGACGAGAAGCATACTTTTAAAACGCCCGGGTGACCGGACGGACAAAGAAGTGTGTGTTGACAGCTCTTAGAAAAAGCCCGTTTCCTTTTTCGAGAAATCGAAGAATAGAGGAGATTTATTTATGTGTGGAATTGTAGGAATGATTGGGAATACCGGAGCGAAGGAAGTCCTTCTCAAAGGTCTTGAAAAACTCGAGTACCGTGGTTATGACTCGGCAGGTCTAGCGTTGATGCATGATAATGTCAACGTTCACAAAGAAGTCGGTCGCATTGCTGCGCTACGCGAAATCATCCCAGCAGAAGTAGACGGCACGATTGGAATCGGCCACACACGTTGGGCGACACACGGGGTACCGAGTGTACCGAACGCCCACCCGCACCAGAGCACGACAGGACGCTTCACGCTCGTGCATAACGGCGTAATCGAGAATGACGAGCTCATCAAGAAGACGCTTGATGTCCCGTTTCTCTCAGAAACAGACACGGAAGTCATCGTCTTGCTCATGGAGAAACACTTCGTCGAGCTCGGCGATGTCGAGGCGGCGTTCCGCAAGACGCTAGCTGACCTCCACGGTTCGTACGCAATCGCGATGATCGACTCAGAGGACAAAGAGCGCCTCTATATCGGAAAGAACAAGTCACCGCTCCTCGTCGGACTCGGGGACGGCACGTTCAACGTCGTCGCATCGGACGCGATGGCGATGCTCCAGGTGACAGACCAGTATCTCGAGCTCCACGACGGCGAGATCGTCATCCTTACGCGTGAATCGGCGACGATCAAGACGCTCGACGGCGACGTGCTCGAACGCAAACCATACACGGCCGAGATCGATGCGTCAGACATCGAGAAGGGTACGTATGCGCACTACATGTTGAAGGAGATGGACGAGCAACCGGCCGTCATCCGTAATATCATCCAGCATTACCAGAACGAGAACGGTGACATCGAACTCACGGAAGGCGTGCGCGAGCTCGTCTCGGAAGCAGACCGTGTCTATATCGTCGCGTGCGGTACGAGTTACCACGCTGGTCTTGTCGGGAAGCAATTGATCGAGCGCGTTGCAGGTGTACCGACTGAAGTACACGTCGCCTCAGAATTCGGTTACAACATGCCACTTTTGACAGAGAAGCCACTCTTCCTCTTCATCTCACAATCAGGTGAGACAGCGGACAGCCGTGCCGTCCTCGTCGAAGTGAAAAAGCTTGGCCATAAAGCGCTCACGTTGACAAACGTAGCAGGATCGACACTCTCGCGTGAAGCGAACGAGACGATGCTCCTCCATGCAGGACCAGAAATCGCGGTCGCGTCGACGAAAGCATACACGGCTCAGATTGCCGTCCTCGCGATTCTCGCATACGACATCGCTCGTGCGAACGGGAAGAAACTTCCGTTTGATCTCATGCAGGAACTCGCACTCGTTGCAACGACAATGGACTCGATCATGGCACAAAAAGAAATCTTTGAAGAGCTTGCAGATAAGTTCTTGAAAGAGTCACGTAACGCGTTCTTCCTCGGACGTGGATTGGATTCATATGTCGGTCTCGAAGGCGCATTGAAGCTGAAAGAGATCTCATATATCCAAGCAGAAGGATACCCAGGTGGGGAACTGAAGCACGGTCCGATCGCCTTGATTGAAGACGGGACACCGGTCATCACGCTCGTGTCTCAACCGAACACACACCTCAACATCCGTGGAAACATCAAGGAAGTTGTGGCGCGTGGTGCGATCGCATGTACGATTTCAATGGAAGGAATGGAGCATGAGAACGACGCATTCGTTCTTCCACGTGTTGAACCGCTTCTCACGCCACTCGTGACGGTTCTTCCGCTTCAACTCATCTCGTACTATGCGGCACTTGCCCGCGACTGTGATGTCGACAAGCCACGTAACTTGGCGAAGTCTGTAACAGTTGAATAATGTTCAAGACCAAAATTTTTCGGGATTTTGGTCTTTTTTGTTGCAATGCGTTAACAAATCATCGTAATACTCTCAAAAACGTCTGTCCATTCTTAGGAATGGGTACACTCAACGTGAGTATGAATAAAGGAGAGATTCGATGAAACAGAAAAAATGGATGATGGGCTTAGGTACCATCGTACTCGCTACATCATTAGCCGCTTGTGGGGATACGACAGATGATCCCTCGATGGAGATGTCAGAAGAACAAAGCATGGACCATTCGGGGATGGATCACTCGGGGTCTGGAGAAGTTCCAGACGGGCTGATGGAAGCCAGTGATCCGACGTATCCAATCGGATCAACCGCGATGATGACAGCGGATCACATGCCAGGGATGGAAGGCGTGGAGGCGACGATTGTCGGTGCATATGATACGACGGTCTACGCCGTCAGCTATACACCGACTACAGGTGGTGACCCGGTAGAAGATCATAAATGGGTGATTCACGAAGAACTGGATAATCCGGACGAGGCGCCTTTGTCTGAAGGGGATGAGGTCGTATTGGCTGCCGACCATATGGAAGGAATGGACGGCGCAGAAGCGACTATCGATACAGTGGAAGAGACGACCGTTTACATGGTTGATTACACGACTGAAGACGGAGAAGAGGTCACAAATCATAAATGGGTGACCGAAAGTGAATTAGAAGCAATGAAATGAATGCAGTAGACCTCGAGTACATCTCGTGGTCTACTTTTTTCGATAAATATTTATTGATAAACGATAAATCATAGTATATGATAAAGAAAATAAAACTAAATGAGGTGTTTGGCAGATGAAACGGGAAACCATCTTTTTGAAACTAGCAGTGATTGTCTTGTCGCTCCCGATTCTTGCGGCCTGTATCTTTTTACTGCCGTTTCTTTGGCGAGACGCAATCGAGAGCGGGGGATGGATTGCGAATTCGATGCGTCCGATTGTCATCGGGATGTATGTGGCGGCAGTTCCCTATTTTATGGCTTTGTTCCAGACGTTTATCTTACTAGGATTGATTGACCGGAACGAGGCATTCTCCTATGAAGCGGTGAAGGTACTTCGGGTAATCAAGTATTGTGCATTGACCATCACGGTTATCTATACGGCGTTGCTTCCCTTCTTCTATTGGTTCGCTGAGCGTGACGACTCGCCAGGATTTTTAGTCATCGGATTCGTCTTCGTCTTCGCCGCATTTGTCATTGCGGTTTTCGCTGAATTGTTACAGAAACTATTGAAGCGCGCCATCGACATGAAACAAGAAATCGATTTGACGATATGAGGTGAGAGAAATGGCGATGATTGTGAATCTGGATGTGATGTTGGCGAAACGGAAAATGAGTGTGACGGAACTGTCGGAACGAGTCGGGATCACGATGGCGAACTTATCGATATTGAAAAACGGAAAGGCCAAAGCGATTCGTTTCTCGACACTTGAAGCGATTTGCGAAGCACTCGACTGTCAGCCGGGAGACATATTGGAATATCGAGCGGTCGAACGAGCAGAGTGAATCTCTGCTTTTTATATGAATTTGAAACGTGTGCTTACTATGCTCCGTATATAAAAGTATCAGTCAGGGGGAGATGTAGAATGATTCAAACATGGACAGAACGGACACATGAGGCCTTGTAAGGAAAAACGGGGAAACTCATCGGTTGGTCTTTTGCAATGGCGATTTTAGTAGAAGTGTGGCTTATGATAGATCCGACGTATTACGGAATCTAACACAGTTCTACTATTCTTATGATGATCGGTGTGGTTGGACTCATCCTATATGTGATGTCTCTTCCAATGTATATCGGATACAGCTGGATCATTTTAGATACGGTGCGAAATAAGAAATTGCATTTTCAGGATGTATTTAAACCGTTTCGGAAGAATTACCGGTTAAATTTGGCCACATTCCTACTCATGGTTCTCTTCCAACTATTGTGGGGGCTGCTTCTAATCGTTCCAGGAATCATAAAGTACTTTTCTTACGCATTCACTTTCTTTATATTGCGAGATGAGCCTCATTTGTCCCCAACAGAAGCAATTACAAAATCTCGTGGGATGATGCGTGGACAGAAATGGGAAGCATTTAAATTGATCCTGCCAATGATTCCGGTCTTTTTGACGGGTTTCACGTTGAGTATTGTTTTCAAATTACCGATTTTGTCATCCTGGTCGCTGTTAGTTGCGACTTCCCTTGTTCGTCCGTTAGTAGTTGCGCGCTTCGCTGTCATGTATGAAGATACGCGTCGGGTGTACGGCGAACAATGGAACAAGCCAGCCTGAAGCATATCGAACAGAGGGGGAATTGAATGAACGTGCTACAATCTTCATGAAGAGAAAGGGGAATGCGGAATGAAGATTGGGATCATCGGGGCCGGTCTGAGCGGAATCATCGCAGCGCGTGAACTCGTGCGTCAAGGTCATGTCGTCGAACTGATTGAAAAGAGTCGAAGCGTCGGGGGACGCTTGGCGACACGTCGAATCGGTGATGGACGAGCCGACCATGGAGCGGTATATTTCACGGTGCGTGGAGAAGAGCTCGAACGAGAGGTACAGTCGTGGATGAATGCGAACTGGGTACAAGTCTGGTATGCCGACCCTTATCCACGTTATGTCGCGATTAATGGGATGAATGCCCTCGCTAAGCGTTTAGCTGAAGATTTGACCGTACAGTTGAATGAACGAGTGGAGAACGTTCAAGTGGAAGAAGACGGAACCGTCACAGTCAAGACAGACGTGACGACGCGTTCATATGATCGAGTCGTGATGACGGCACCGCTTCCACAGTCATTCGAACTACTAGGGAGTTTGGTCGACCAGATCAAGCCCGCGCTACTTCGTCTCGTATATTCGCCGACGTTCGTGGGTCTTTTTGAATGTGACGGTGATGTACAGATTGGAGCAGACGGTATTCTCGATCAAGAACTGGTACCTGGTGTATTAAAAATCGTCGATAATCGCCAAAAAGGAATCTCTGCGACACCACTCGTAAGTGTCTATATGGAAGAGGCGTGGAGTGAGGCGTGGTATGAGCGACCGGAAGCAGAGACACTTGCTGAAATAGAGCGGTTAGTGCGTGAAGAAGTCGGAGACCTCGGTATCCAATCACGGCAGTTAAAACGTTGGCGTTACGCGCAAGCGAAAGATGTATGGCATGAGCCGTTTTATCAAGTAAGCCATCATCCCATCTATTTAGCAGGGGACGTCTTCCTTGAAGCTGATGATCCATCCGGACGAACGCGATTCGAAAGTGCCTATCTGTCTGGGTTACGTGTGGCAGAAGCGGTGCAAGAATCAATAGAAGGTTGAAAATCAAGGAGACTTCGATATGAACTCGATTAAGTTAAAATCGTTAAGTATTGACGATCAATCAGCTCTTCACTTATTTGAATGTGAAAACCGTTCCTACTTCGAACGCTCTGTCCCTAGTCGAGGAGATACATACTACGAACCGCAGGGATTCCGTCATGCGTTAGACCGTCTTTTAACCGAGCAAATTGAAGGTACAGGGCGCTATTATGTGATTTGGCATAATGACACGATCATAGGGCGTATGAATGTGCATTCGATTAGAGATGGAGTCGGTGAGGTGGGTTATCGAATTGGGGAAGATTATAGTGGTCGTGGATACGCTACTTCTGCACTCCAACAACTGCTCGCATGCCATCTCCCGGAATATGTCGAACTGATTGCCGAGACGCTAATCGATCACCACGCATCACAATGTGTATTGATGCGCGCTGGTTTTACACGTAACAATCAAGTACGACAGGTTGAATGGGAAGGGCAGACTTTATCATTTTATACGTTTGTATATAGATTTATGAACCGATAGGGCACTCCTTATCGGTCTTTTTATTTGACGCCATTTAGTTTAGGGCATAAACTATAACCATCTAGTTTAGGGGGTAAACTAAAAATGAAAGCATTGATGCGCGAAGCGGTGCAGTTGTTTGAAGAAGTGATGTTCCATGGGACGGAACATGTCATCGAAGCGATGGAGGGAGACGTATGGCGCGAGTATTCGCGTGAACAGCTCCAACTGTTGAAGTTACTCGATCAGTTTGGACCAACTCCGGCTGGGCAATTGGCGCAAAAACAAGGTGTCCATAAAAGTGCGGTCTCGAATCGTCTGAAAAAGTTGGTCGAAAAAGGACTCGTCACGAGTCGACGAGGACAAGATCAACGGGAACGATTGATTGAATTGACCCCAGAAGGGAAACGGCTCGTCGAAGAAGTGGACGGTGCCGTCTATCGATATGTGGAATCCCTCATCGATGGAGAAGTAGACGAAATTGAAATCGAGCAGTTTGTTCGGACGTTCCGAAAAATAAAGCAATTGCTCCGAATCGGGGAGGAATAACACATGCATAAAATCATTCAATGGCGCTGGGGAATTTTCATTTTCCTCATCGTATTGACGACAGCATTATTTGTCGCAGCACCGAACTTAACGAAACAAGCAGAAGAGGCAGGGAGCTTCCAACTTGCGGACGACATGGACTCACAACGCGCACAAGCGATTTTAGATGAAGCCGCGAAGAGTGACAAGACCATCTCCCTCGTCTATGAGTTCGAATCAATCGGTGAGACGGAGCGAACAGATGTCGCGCGTGTCATCGAAGAACTTAAACAAAATGAAACGGTCGTGACAGATGTTCTCGATCCGTTCGAAAACGAGGAGACAGAGGCACAGCTTGTCTCAGAAGACGGACGCATCGTTCTCGTCCCAATCACGGTAGAAGGTACGGCGGAAGAAATCAATGCATTTGCTGATGATGTCCGTGAAAACGTGCTCCCGCAAGAGGAGACAGTATATATCACCGGGGAAGAAATCATTAACAATGATGTGAACTTAAGTGCCCAGGAAGGGTTGAAAAAGACAGAGATCATCACGGTCGTGTTGATTTTTGGATTACTCCTTCTCGTCTTCCGTTCCATCGTGACCCCGTTCATCCCGCTCATCGCGGTCGGATTCACGTATCTGTTGAGCCAATCCTTTGTCGCATTCTTCGTGGATTGGTTCGGGTTCCCGGTGTCCAACTACACGCAGATCTTCCTTGTCGCCATCTTGTTCGGGATTGGGACAGACTATTGTATTCTACTTCTTAGCCGTTACAAAGAGGAGCTGAGTGAGGGGCGTGCCATCGAAGACGCCATCGTCAATACGTACAAGACGGCAGGACGAACAGTCCTTATCAGTGGGCTCGCGGTATTCGTCGGTTTCGCTGCCATCGGATTTGCAGATTTTCCAATCTTTAAATCAGCTGTCGCCGTTGCGGTCGGGATTGCGGTGTTGCTGCTGATTCTCTTCACGGTCGTCCCGTTCTTTATGGCGACGCTCAAACAGCGACTGTTTTGGCCATCGAAGAAGGCGAGCGAACATCACGACAGCAAGCTCTGGGCTGGATTGAGTCGATTGTCAGTCAATCGCCCGTTCGTATCGATTTTGGTCGTTGGATTGATTACGGTGCCGGTCCTATTCACGTATGACGATGCCCGTTCGTTCAATACGGTCGATGAGATTGGAGACGGGTACGATTCGGTTCGTGGACTGAATTTGATTTCTGAAGGGTTTGGTCAAGGGGAATCTCTTCCGGTACAAGTCATTTTGAAACAAGATCAAGCCATTACAGAATCAGAAGTCCCATACATTGAAATGTTCGCAAGCGAACTTGAAAAAGTTGATGGGGTGAGCGGTGTTCGTGCGCTCACACGTCCGACTGGTGAAGTCATCGACGATTTTTATGTCGATACGCAACTCGGCGAAGTCAGTGAAGGCTTGACTGAAGCGCAGACGGGTCTCGGTGATGTCCAAACTGGATTAGATGAGATTGAGCAGGGGCTAAACGCGATCGTCGAGCAATTGCCAAGTGGTTCAACCAATGCTGGAGCACCGCTTGCGGAAGCAGCAGCTGGGCTGAATCAGTTAAATGGTCAACTTGGTCTCATTGGACAAGGATTGACAGCGACTCAAAACATCCCGGCCGCAGTCGGACAGCTCGGCCAAGTGTCAGCAGGGCTCACACAAATCGAGTCAGGAATCAACGAAGCAGCGTCTGCATTGAATGCACAAGGTTCTCAGGTTGGTGAACTCAGCACCGGATTGGGACAACTTGCCACAGGCGTTGGCGAAGCGAACGACGGGCTAGGGCAAATTGAGTCTGGTCTCGGCGAAGCCGTTTCGTTCTTACAACAGTTGAGTGAAGCAGATGCGCTTCGGGAGACAGGCGTATATCTTCCGGAAGGGACACTCACATCGGATGAATTCTCACCTGCCGTCGAACGCTATGTCTTCGATGAAGGAATGGCGACTCAACTCGAGGTCGTCTTGGAGATGGACCCGTATTCGCCAGAAGCGATTGATACCGTCGAGACAATCAAAGAGACGATGAATCGTGCCGTGACGGGAACACCGTATGCGGATGCGACCATCGGATATGCCGGTATCTCGAGCATCAATAGCGATTTAAATGAAACATCGACGAATGATTTCAATCGAACGGTAGCGATCATGCTGGTGACATTGTTCATCGTCTTGACAGCACTGTTCCGCTCGATGATCATGCCACTCTATATGATTGCTTCGCTTCTCTTGACGTACTATACGTCGGCGGCGATCACAGAGCTGATCTTTGTAGAAGGACTCGGCTATGACGGGATCAGCTGGGCCGTTCCGTTCTTTGGCTTCGTCATGTTGATTGCCCTTGGGATTGACTACTCCATCTTCCTGTTAGATCGATTCCGGGAAGAGACGATCAATGGGAAGGCGGTCCGTGAGGCGCTCATCTATTCGATGACGAAGATGGGTACCGTCATTATGACTGCCGCGGTCATCCTCGCCGGGACGTTCGGTGCGATGATTCCGTCAGGTGTGCTCAGTCTCGTCCAGATTGCAACGATTGTCATCACCGGGTTATTACTATACGGCTTGATTGTGTTACCACTTTTAATTCCAGCCATTACGATTTCGTTTGGCGATGGTGTCTGGTGGCCATTCCGGTCAAAGAAAAAGTCATAAGCAGAAACGGATGTCTCGTATGATGAGATATTCGTTTTTTGGGATAGATTGCGGTAGATTCGGGAACAGAAAGTCAGGTCCATTATCTAAGGAGGAATACTGTATGGAAATCGTCATTACCGCAATCTTGAAAGCCCATCCCGGAAAAGAAGAGGCGTTACGTGATGCGTTGTACCGTGTGATTCCACCGTCACGAGCGGAAGAAGGGTGTCTCGCGTACGTTCTTCACGAGGCAATTGATGCGCCAGGTACGTTTGTCTTCTATGAAAAGTACGAGGATGAAAATGCACTCAATCACCATATCCATTCGTCGCACTATCAGGCGTATCGTGATGAAGCCGGAGAGCTTCTCGCTGTACGTGAGGTCTATCGGCTACATGAAGTCTGATTCTGATTGTGTGTGGAATTGAACTGGTCGTACAAGCGTGTCTATCAAGTTGCGTAGCACTTAGGAAAGAAGCCTCTCGAGACATATCTCGGGAGGCTTTTCGATTACGGATTGATTTGTGAGAGGGCATCTTTCTCGATGATGGTATCCGAGAGACGGAGCTGGTTGGTCGCGCGGTCGATATATGGGCTGCATCGATCAAAGACGACCGGTTCTTCTGTCTCGACGGAATAGCACGTGCCATTCCCTGCTCGTTCGGTCAAGTCTGGTTCGTAATAAATATCTTCGTATCGGAAGGCACCCGTCCGAAAGACGGTCAGATTCGGCGTATCATTCAATAAGGAGTCGCCGAGCATATACGCTGGGGAGAGTCCAAGCAAATCGAGAATCGTCGGCGCGATATCAATTTGTCCACCGCTCGCCTCCATGACTTCTCCTGTCGTCAATCCGGGTGGTTTGATGAAGAGAGGGACAGCACGGTCGAGTTGAAACGCGTCAACCGCCGAGTCCACTTCTTCGATGGTAGCCATTTCTTCTCCAGGTGCCGTCAGACCGCTATCGTGGTCACCATATATGACGAGAAGCGTCTCATCCCACAGCCCATCTTGTTTCAATCGTTCGATGAACTGACCGACTGCGGCATCGACGAAATGAACGGTATGATAGTAGTTTTCGAGAAGGGGGTCATCGATATCAGATAGGTCCAACCGCTTCTCGTCTTCCGGGATATCGTACGGTGTATGACTCGTTAAAGCGACTAAAAATGCGTAAAATGGTTCATCCAACTCTTCCATAAATCCAACCGACGTATTTAAGAATTCCTGGTCGTTGAGTGCCATCCCGATGATTCCTTGATCGGGATAGTCTTTGTCGCTAAAGAAATGATTGAACCCGATGTTGTCGTAAAAATCATCCCGATTCCAAAAGTCTTTACGGAATGAGTGCATGGCTGCTGTATCATAGCCCGCCTCGTTCAATGATTGAGAGAGTGCGCTGAACTTATTTCCCGGGAAACGCGTGTAGACGGAACCAGATTTGACAGGATAGAGTGACGTGTTGACGATGAACTCTGCATCGGACGTCCGTCCCTCATGTGTCTGATGATACACGTTCGGGAAGTAAAGCAGGTCACGTCGCAATCGGTTCAAATTCGGGGTCAGTTCCTGTCCATCGATCTGTTGATCGATGACGGATGTTTGGAATGATTCGAGTTGTAAGACGATGACGTTCGTATCCTGACTCGGGGCACTTAATTCCTGATAAGAAAGTGCTCGGATTTGAGAACGCTCCTCGTCTGTCAAGGCTTCGTTCCAGCCCATGGCACGTTCGACGCCTCGAGCGACATCCATCGCGTGATAGCCCCAAAATCCAAGATGGTAGTATTCACGCATATTCGAGATCGGGTCGTCTGCAATCCATTTTTCCCCACGCTGATAACTGAGCGTGAGCGGGATCGTGAAAAGAAGAAATCCAAGTGTGAAGCCGGCAATCGCTAACCGTCTTCCGTTCCACTTCACTTCACGGACAGGATGACGTTTCATATAACGCAAAATCAAACCGTAGATGATGAGGTCGATAAAGAAGAACGCATCGATTGGGCGGATGAGCGTCAAAAAGCCACCCCCGACATCTCCCATCTGCCCGATATCGGATAGTAAAGCGACGGATAATAAGTCTTCAAAATAGCGATAGTACCAGACGTCTGAGACGAGCAGGGTACTATGCAGGAACAGAGAAACGTATAAAATCCATCGGCGGATCGGATAAGACACGGCAAGTGCCCAACTCGTCAGGAGCAAAATCGTCGCCAAGTTGATGAGAAAGAACGAAAAGTCGAACGCCGTCGCGGTCAACCAGCTAAAAAAGAAGAGCTTTGCCAGGGAGAGTGACAAGTAGCTCCAATAATCGAGATATTTGATCATGAACAACACATCCTTTTCATATCCATTCCCGATGAAACGAGTGCGGGAAACGTGAAGATGTGTCCAACAAACAAGAGGCACGTCGACCTCAGTTGATCAGAAACGTATCGCGCAGTTCAATGATGGTTCCTTCTGGTGCTTTCAGTTTACTTAAATGACCGTCGACGACGAAATAGATGTTGCCACCGTGCTTCGGTAAAAACGTGACGCCGAGTTGTTCGAGTCGTGCGACTTCCGCTTTGAGGTCATCCACATAGATCGCAAAATGGACGGGACCGGCCATATGTTTCGAATAATCTTGTAACGTTTCATTCGTTTTAGCAGTCTGGAGCTCGATATAAAAATCACCGAGCTTGAGCCAACTGTTGAAGTCACGCGTATGGAAGTTTCGCGACTCTTGGACAAGTTCAAAACCGAGTGCTTCGTAAAATGTCTTGGACGCAAGATAGTCAGGCGTTTGGATACAGATATGATGGATTTGTTTCATTAGGATGGTTCCTCTCATTCAATTTTGATGAAGTGTACGATATGGCCTAGTCAAATACTAAGCGGATGAAGCTATGATGTGAAAAAGACGACAACTTCCCATTTATTTTAGTGTACCGAACGCGTGCTTTTGAAGATACGGGGTAAGAAACTTTTTACGGAAGAAATCGTATGGAAGAGAGAAAAGGATAGAAACCAATGAGGTGAAAGCATGAAAGGAAATGAAATCACGATTCAACCGATTGATGCAGTCAATCGAGATGCGGTCATCGCTCTGACAGTGGACGAGAAACAATCCCGATTCATCGAGACAAATGCCGAGTCGCTTCAAGAGATGGCTGAGGATACGAAATATAATTGGCAGAGCTATGCATTTTATGACGGTGAGCGACCGGTTGGCTTCATGATGGTCGGAGCAGAAAACCAGACAGAACGGTATGTGTGGCTCGATCGTTTCATGATGGATCAAAACGAACAGGGGAAAGGTGTTGGAACGAAGTGCCTACGCATGGCGGTGGACTGGATTCAGACAAAATATGATGTCGATGATATCATCCTGAGCCTCCATCAAGAGAATGAAGCTGCGAAACGATTTTATGCGAAGAACGGCTTTGTCGACAGCGGCTTAATTGATGAATGGAATGGTGAAGCGATTTGGGTCTATCATACAAAAAACCGACCGTCATGAGTCGGTCGGATTCTCGGCTGGACTTGTTGTTTTTGTAGCATTCATGCCCATCGAAAAGAGAACGATAGCTGCAAAGAAGAATAGGGTAACGAACCAGTTTTGGAGAAACGGATCGACAAACGTCGGTTTTTCCAACCAACTCCCGGTTGAGATTTCGGCGTACCAACGTATGTAGAGTGCGATGCGTTCGAGTGTGTATAAGAGTCCGGACAAAAACAACAACATACCACCCGCTACAAGTTGATTGAAACGAGACATAAAACCCCTCCTCTATAGATGTTGTCTATAGTTTACCATTTCCATCCAATTGAGGGGCTTTTATTTGAGTATACTCGGTCGCAACTGTTTGACGCGTGACAAGACGAGCCAACCGAGAAGCGCGCCGGTCAAACTAGAGGCCAGGAACGCCGGGACGAAGAAGAAAGCACCGAACGTCGAGCCCATCAACAGTTTCGCGTACGGGACGGCAATCAACGAAGCGATAACCCCAGTCCCGATGATTTCTCCGAGAGCGGCAGCATAGAAGCGGTTCGTGCGAACGAAGAAAATGCCGGCAAGAAACGCGCCAATCATGCCACCGGGGAACGCGAGCAGTGACCCTGTGCCGGTCATGACGCGAATGAGTCCGGTCACGAATGCGACGAGGACGGCTCCGATTGGGCCGATGGTGACTGCGGCAATCACGTTCACCATATGCTGAATCGGATAAGCGCGGGCGACACCTGTGGGAATCGAGATGAACATCGAGCCGACGACGGCGATGGCCACGAGCATCGCCATCCAAGTGAGTTGTTGAATACGCATGAATAATCTCCTTTCAAAATAAAAACGCCACGTTTCCAGACGGAAAAATGGCGTGGATATACAGAGACGTATCCCAAGCCACTTCCCTACGCTGGTATGAGCCAGATCAGGTTCAAAGGGTCCGGCACAATGCCGTCTCAGCCCGAAGGCTCCCCTAGTGGTCGTTTATTGATTTGAGTATAGCATAGCTAAAATCGGAAAATGGGCGAAATTATCCCTCATTCTTGGCTAACAGGTCCTCATAG
The DNA here is from genome assembly GCF_018617835.1 of Exiguobacterium sp. s101. Lineage (NCBI taxonomy): Bacteria > Bacillati > Bacillota > Bacilli > Caryophanales > Exiguobacterium > Exiguobacterium sp. s101. Next base: position 20,814 of record NZ_JACSKX010000005.1, read on the forward strand.
TCCTTCTCGTTCCAAAAGAGCGGTGAGATGGATTCGGGACCTTTTAATATTTCTCCATCCTGGTCGTATACGATGGCATATCCGCTCGCGACATCGAATACGAACAAGTCGGCAGTGACTTCGGTCACGCCGTTCCCGGCGATGATCACGTCATCGATTGGGTCCCGGGCCAGTTCGACGCCCGCTTCATCGAGTTCGACGAGGAGGGCTGACGTGTAGGCATGGCGGTCATAGACCGTTTGGAATTCATCCTGCGTGAGGACGACATCGGTAGGTGGAGCACTTGTACCGAATTTACGATTTTCAATCTCTTCGACGTATTGAAGGAAGGATTCCTCCTGCCAGAATAGCGGAGCGACCGACTCAGATCCATTGATCACCGTTCCGTCCTGATTATCGAAAATGGTAGCATACGTCCCGTCATCGAGCTTGAATGGGTAAATATCCGCATACGTATGCTCGAGGCCGTTTCCGGCGATGATGACGCGTTCGAACGTCTCGCGAAACGGTTTGATTCCTTGTTGTTCAAGGGCAGTAAGGAGCGGTTTCGTTTGTTCATATTGGTCATAGACGTCTTTAAAGTCCTCACGTGTCCATTCTGTGATGGGTTCATCCGGTGATTCGATTGGAATCGGATTGTCTGCCACTGTATCCGTACAACCTGTGAGTAAAAGTGCACTTAATCCGAACATCGCCCATCGTCTCATGATTTCATCCCCTCAACTTACATTTTCCACCATTTTATCATTCATGACGAAAAAGCAGAACCTGTGCACATTCTCACTCGGGGTGAGGACGTGTCGCATAGTGATCGAGTGTGTTCTTGAAGTGAAGTATATCGTCTTCAGAAATCGTCACACCTGAGGAGGTGCCGTAGCGAACCGCATGATAAACAGATGGGTTCATCGGTAAATCGATGCGTTGGAACCACTCTTGCAATGTCTCATGAGCACGCAATCGTTTGACTGGTACGAGAGATTGGTTGAATGTGATCAATACATCGCGAATCGGGACGTTCGTGAACGCTGTGAGCGTCGAAATGGACGAAGCGTTCTGGTTCTGCACATCTTGTGGGTACAAGTCTGTGCTTGAATCAGCATGATCTCGTGCGCGCGCCAAACGTTGCTTCCGTTTTCGATAGATATAAAAGGACAGACAACCGAGCGCAATCAAAGCAACGAAAAACCCGAGATTTCGTCGTGTTGATTCTCTCAAAAAATGAAGCATATCTCTCTTCAAGAGGGAGAGCGAGGTTCACGCCTCATCCTTTTGATGCTGGCCGATCTCCATCCCGGGAACCGTTTCATCTCGACAGACGCGTTCGTCCGTATGGTCGAGCGGAAACGCTTGAAGCAAAGTCATCTCGTTTGGTTCAATCAGCATAACCTGTATGACTAACAAGGGATTTCCCTTCTTCTGGCGAACTGTATCATACAGAGATGACGGAAAGGGAGAGATTCATATGCCAAAACGAAAGTATGCGAATCGACGAGACTGGGAACGGATTTTAAAGAACCGTTACGCACAAGTTCGAGTTCAGACGGAACAATTTTCCGGAGTGGTCGCCTTGTTCCAAATCGATGAGGTCCGAGCACCTCAATATAAAATGCATAAAGGCGAAGAATTCATTGTGGCGGATGCCGGGTTTAGTTGGCTCCAATATTTCCCGGACAATGAACCGTTCGGTGTGACAGCTATGATCAATCCGGAAGGCGAGATCGTGCAATGGTATATCGACCTCGTCGACCGAATCGGTGAAGAAAATGGGATTCCATACATGGACGATTTATTGCTCGATATTCTTGTGTTTCCGAACGGAGACATCGTCAAAAAAGATGAGGATGAGTTCGAAGCGGCGACTGAGAGTGGCGAGCTGACGCCTGAACAAGTCGAGCGGGGATGGCGTGAGTTCGAAGCGACGCTCGAACGGATCGAACGCGGAGACTTCGTCTACTTTGATTTAGCAAAAGACCATTATACACAGTTGAAACAAAAACTATGAGCGAATTCACTCTCTCTGCTACAGTAAGAGCGTAGGAGGGGGAGTTTTTATGAGAAAAATTGAAATCGAGACGTGGGCACGACTTAAGCACTTCGAGTTTTTCAAAGCGTTTGATGCGCCACATTTCAACGTGACGGCGAACGTGGATGTCACAAACCTATATACATATGCCAAGACGAGCGAGCAATCGTTCTTCAAATTGTTCTTATAGGGTGCGGTGAGAGCAGCGAATGCGATTCCGGAATTGCGCTATCGCATCCGAGGAGAAGAAGTCGTCGAACACGAGGTGGTCCATCCGTCGTTCACAGTCATGTTAGACGAGGATGTCTTCAACTTTTGTGCGGCCACGTTCAATGAGGATTTACCGACATTCTTACAGGAAGTGACGACGCGGATGGAGCAAGCTGGCGATGAAGTCGTGGTCGGGGACGAAGAGCCCGACGACTTACTGTATATCACGAGCGTCCCGTGGGTCACGTTCACGAGTATCATGCACCCGACGCATCAGCAACAACATGACAGCGTGCCGCGCATCGCTTGGGGCAAGTTCGAACGCCAAGGCGAGCGTCTAAAGATGCCGTTATCCGTCCAAGCCCATCACGCACTCGTCGATGGGGTACATATCGGTAAGTATTATGAAATGTTACAAGCGTGGTTAGACGAAGATTTCGCACAGGAGGTGACCGACGTGACAGAAGAAGATGAGTTTGATCGAGCCGTCCGTCTCTGTGAGGAGGGACAACTTGAGCAGGCGAAGCAACTGTTCCTGTCGCTCTTACGGAAAGATGAGAAAAATCCGAGACTACATGCATACTGCGCGTGGTGCTATGACTCGCTCGGGGAAGAGCGTCAAGCGGTCCCGCATTATGAACGAGCCATCCGACTCGGGTTGACGGGGGAAGAGTTGGCGGAATCATATCTCGGACTCGGCAGTACGTATCGGGCACTCGGACGATACACGGAAGCGGAACAGTTATTTGAGGAGGCAATTGAGCAATTCCCGAATCACGGGGCGCTCAAGGTATTTCAAGCGATGACCCATTACAACGTCGGTCGCCATGAAGAAGCGACGGGAACATTACTTGAGCTGCTTGCAAGTCCGAAAGCGGACGAGAGCATCGCGCGTTACCGCCGTGCCATCGCATTTTATGCAAGAAACTTAAATGAGACATATGACTAAAGGAGAATGACATGATTTCACTACGTCCGATCGATGCACAAAATTGGTATACATGCTGTCACTTGGAATTAAGTGAACAACAACAGTCGTATATGGAGCCGAATGCGATTTCGTTACTTCAAGCGATGTACGAACCGACGCTACGCCCGCGCGCAATTTATGAGGACGGAGACGATGGTCGGTTTCCTCATGTACAATACAGAGCTTGAAGAGTTGGATGCATGGTGGATTTACCGAATCATGATCGACCATGCTCATCAAGGCAAAGGGATTGGTCGACAGGCGACAGAGCTGATGCTTGAAGAAATCGGCGAGGGGAAACCGATTGTCGTCGGCTATCACCCCGAGAACGAGGCAGCGCATCACTTATATGAAAGCCTAGGATTCGTTGATGAGGGCCATCGATTCGGTCGTGAAATGGCTGTAATTCGGCGAGGGGAATGAGACGGGAACAACCCGTCTTATTTTTTGAATCAAATCGATTGACGGGAAAATCTTCGCATGATATATTTATCTCGAATTAAAGATATTTGAATTTAAGTTAATGGCTCTCTTGGACAAAGGAGGGAGACAGATGGAACCATCTGATGCATTAAAAACAATTACTGTGCTGTTACGTGCCTCTCAGTCGTTACAAGACCTGGTGAAGCAGGAAGTGGCGTCTTACGGATTGAACGCGACCGAATTCGCCGTACTCGAGTTTTTATATCATAAAGGAGATCAACCGATTCAAGTCATCGGGAAGAAAATTCTCCTCTCGAGCGGAAGCATGACGTACGTCGTGGACCGGTTAGAAGAAAAAGGGTATCTCATTCGTAAGGCTTGTCCGAGCGATCGTCGCATCACATACGCGGCGCTGACGGATGACGGAGAGCGCTTGATGCAAGATATTTTCCCTAAGCATACGGAGCATATGAACGCCGTGTTTGAAGGGATGCAATTAAACGAAACGATTGAACAGTTGAAACAAATAGGAAAGCGGGCAGAAGCCGCAAAAAATTTTAATCATGTATCTTGAAATCAAGATATAAAAGGAGAGAGAATGATGAATCATGTTAAAGGAATTCACCACGTCACAGCAATCACGAGTAGTGCCGAAAAAAACTACGATTTCTTCACTCACGTGTTAGGCATGCGTTTAGTGAAAAAAACGGTCAACCAAGACGACATTCAAACGTATCACTTATTTTTTGCAGACGATAAAGGGAATGCCGGGACAGACATGACCTTCTTCGACTTCCCAGGTATCCCGAAAGGTAAGCACGGAACGAATGAAATCGCGAAAACGTCGTTCCGCGTACCGACAGATGAAGCGTTGACGTATTGGATCCGTCGATTCGACCGTCTCGGTGTCGAGCACGAAGGGATTCAAGAACAGTTCGGGAAAAAGACGCTCTCGTTCATCGACTTTGATGAGCAGGCGTATCAACTCATCTCGGATGAGTTCAACGAAGGCATCGCGTCGGGCGAGCCGTGGAAGAACGGTCCAATCCCGCTTGAATACGCGATCACGGGACTCGGTCCAATCTTTATTCGCATCGCCGATATCACATATTTCAAACAAGTGATGGAGCAAGTGATGCTATTTAAAGAGATCGGGCGAGAAGGTGATGTGTATCTCTTTGAAGGAGGTGAAGGTGGAAACGGAGCGCAAGTGATTGTCATTCACGACGAGACATCTCCACAAGCGCGTCAAGGGTTCGGTACCGTGCACCATGTCGCATTCCGTGTCGAAGACCGTAGCGTCCTCGATGAATGGACAGCACGTCTCCAACAGTTCGGTTTGCCGACTTCTGGCTACGTCGATCGCTTCTTCTTTGAATCATCCTATGCACGTGTCGCGCCGCAAATCTTGTTCGAATGGGCGACAGATGGACCTGGATTCATGGGAGACGAGCCGTACGAGACGGTCGGTGAGAAGTTGTCACTCCCGCCGTTCCTCGAAGCGAAACGTTCGCAAATCGAGGCGATGGTACGACCAATCGATACGGTCAGAAGCACGAAAACATTTGAGAAAGAATATGAGGGCATGAAATGAGTTTCTTAAATCGCTTGTTTGGAAAATCAGATGCATCACAACATAACCAAGGAGGAACTACTATGTTAAACATCGGAATCGTACTCGGATCAACTCGTGAAGGTCGCGTCAGTCCACAGGTCGGGGAATGGGTGAAAGAACTCGCCGACAAACGTGGCGATGCCAACTATGAAGTCATCGACATCGCAGATTATAACTTACCGCTCCTCGGTGAAGCGGGTCAAGACGCATCAGGCGCAGCGACCTGGTCGGAGAAAATTGCGCAAATGGACGGATTCATCTTCATCGTCCAAGAATATAACCATTCCATCTCAGCATCTCTTAAAAACGCACTCGACTACTTACGCGTCGAATGGAACGACAAAGCAGCCGGAATCGTCTCATACGGTTCTGTTGGTGGAGCACGGGCAACAGAACATCTACGGGGTGTTTTGAGTGAATTGTCAATCGCTCACGTCCGTGTCCATCCTGCCCTCTCACTCTTCACAGACTTCGAGAACGGCACGCATTTCGCTCCGAAAGACGTTCAAGCACAATCGGTCAACGATATGATCGACCAACTCCTTCCATGGACGGAAGCGATGCGATCGGTCCGTACGAAAGCCGGAGAAGTTGCAAACAATTAACAAATCGCGAAGCCAGCCTGAATTTAGGCTGGTTTTTGTGCGTTTTCAGAACAGGTCGTGTAAAGTTGGAAGGGATTAAGGGGAACGTAGATGTGGAATCGAAAAATCATCGTTGCATCGATCGCCTCGCCCATCTATGCGATTCTGTTAGCGTGCGGGTCACCATGACGGGTGTACGAGAAAACGGAGGAATGAGTGATGTACTGAGTGGCTTCCTTTTGATGACGGTTGCCTATGTAGCGGTCAGTTTTCCGATTATGTTGATCTATGGTGTCGTGACCTCATGGTGCAGTGACTGATTGGCGAATCGATTCGGTTCGAAACGATTAAGGTGGTTCACCTCGTTCGCTTTACATATACTATTCGGACTCGTCTTGTCATGGCTCAGTCTTCTCGCGACTATTCTATTTTTCCTCATCGATCGTCGACTGATTAATCGGATGGACGTGATGAAACGAGCTGCAGTAAAAAGTATGCTCATCCCAATCGGATATTTGCTTATTGTAACGGGAAGTGTGTATATCATCGATGTCATCCAAGATTTTTTCGTTCGATTCAACTTATTTTAGGGAAACGAACAAGGACAAACTTACATAAGGAGGGGTAAAAATGGGATGGATGATTTATGGGGCGAATGGATATACGGGAGAACTGGTTGCCCGACAAGCCGTTCGTGACGGAATGCGCCCGATTCTTGCCGGTCGAAAGGCACGAGCGATTCATCGTCTTGGGGATGAACTCGGTTGCGAGATATCGATTTTTGCATTAAGTCGTGAGGCAGCAATCGAGGCGCTTCATGATGTGGATTTAGTCCTTCATTGTGCAGGTCCTTTCACAGATACGAGTCAAGTCATGATTGAAGCATGTTTGGAGACGGGCACGCATTACTTGGATATTACCGGGGAAATTGACGTGTTTGAATACGTCCATTCTAAACAACGGGCGGCTCAGGCGAAGGAAAGTGGCATCATTTTATGTTCGGGCGTTGGATTTGATGTCATTCCGACTGACTGTGTGGCGCGAAAGTTAAAGGAACTATTGCCGGATGCGACATCACTCGCTCTCGGTTTTTCGGCGGCAGGTGGCATTTCACCAGGAACGATGAAAACAGCCGTCCGTGGGCTTGGGTCGAGCAGTATGGAGCGTGTGAACGGAAAGTTATCACCATTTCCGATTGGGGCAAAGCGCAGAACGATTGATTTCGGACGTGGAAGCCGCACCGCGATTGCGATTCCTTGGGGAGACGTTTCGACCGCCTACTATACGACGGACATCCCGAATATTACGACGTGGGTGCCGGTGCCGACAGCGGCTGCCTATGTTGCGCGTACTTTGTCATGGTTCAGCCCGATTCTTGGAAAAGACGCCGTCCAACAGCGATTGCTCCGATATGTCGACGAGAACGTATCTGGACCGGACGAGGCTGAACGTGAAAAATCATCGACCTATGTATGGGGCGAAGCGACAAATGCAGAAGGACGAAAGATTGTCGTCCGAATTCAAACGGCGAGCACGTATGCTTTCACCGTGTATGGGGCGCTCGCCGTCGTCAAACGATTACTCGGTCCCGGTCGAATGCTTGCCGGGAGTTTTACACCGGCCATGTTGTTCGGCTCTCAATTCCTCGAAGAAATTCAAGGATCGTCATCGTTTGTGGTTGATGAGATTCGTCCATGAGCCGGGAAACGTGGGATTTACTAGACGAAAATCGGCAACCGCTCGGGCGAACTCACTTTCGAGGTGACGACTTGGAACCGAACACGTTCCATACGGTCATCGAGGTGTTCACATTTGATCCGGATGGCAAACTGTTACTCTCTAGGCGTCATCCTGATAAGAAATATCCTCTTCTTTGGGAAGGGACAGGCGGTTCGATTTTAGCGGGAGAGATGAGTCGCGAAGGGGCGGTCCGTGAACTTCAAGAAGAATTGGGACTATGTGTCTTGCCTGAACAGCTTCGTTTCGTGACGACGATCAAGCGCGAGACGTACTTCTTAGATTTGTATGTATACACGAGCGAGCGGTCGATTGATTTGAGACAACTCTCTTTACAAATCGATGAAGTGGTCGATGTGAGATTAGAGGAGTGGGACACCGTGCTCGATTCTGTTGAACTCGTACCTACTGTCAAAGAACGATTGATCCGGTTCGGTCACTTGATTCGAACGTGATATGCTACACTCAACATGGAAGAAACAAGGGAGGGAACAGAGTGAAACGTTTAGAATTGGCACGACGCATCGAAGGTATAAAAGCGGAGGGGACGTCTGCTTATATTCGACACCGCAAACAAACCCCTCCCTATGAAGGTGCGGAACTGCACGTTGAAGGTAAAGGGCACGTATTCAAAATGGGGAATATGAGCTTTGCAGTCGGATTCGGACTCAACCGACCGACAAGCTTCTATGACCTGCATCAGATGGAAAAGTGGGTGCGCGGGAAAAATGTGTCTCGCCTACATATCGAAGTTTGTCCATTAGCGGATGATTCCTTACTGCGCTTACTGCAAGAACGCAATTATACGCTCGATCACTTTTTAGACGTGTGGACGTTAGATGTAACGCGATATGACGGACCAGCTTCTTCGAATCAAGTCGAAAAGGTACAGGATGAGACGCTCAATGAATGGGCAACCGCGATTGCGGCCGGATTTGCAGAATCTGGAACGATTCTTCAAGAGACAGTCGATACGGCCAAAGGGTTTTATGCGTTACCGAGTAACCACGCCTATCTCGTCCGAGAAGAGGACACTGTCGTAGCGGGTGGGATCCTAGCGACGCAAGACGGAATCGGAGAACTGTTTCTGACGAGCACCGTACCGACTTACCGACAAAAAGGATACCAGACGCAACTCATTTTGGAACGAATCGCCGAGGCGAAAGTGATTGGATGTGACGTCCTGACCGTAACGACGAAAGTCGATTCGGCCTCCGGACGTAATATGGAACGGCTCGGATTTCAGCCATTCTACCAAAAAGCGGTCATGAAAAGTCCAATCCTCAAATAATCAGCTCACCTCATGCGAGGTGAGCTGATTTTGAGTTACAAGAGGGATTCTGCACCGTCGACATACACTTCAGAACCGGTGACATGGCTCGTCATGTTGCTCGCGAAAAACAAGACAACGTCAGCGACCTGTTTCGCGGAACCGGATTTTCCGGCAAGGGGTTGATTCCCAAGTGGATACTCGATGGGGATCACGACTTCTTCAAGCAACGCATCGTCCCGATTAGTCGAATCGTCGATATTCGTATCGATCGCCCCTGGACAAATCGAATTCACGCGAATTCCGAATTGTGCGAGCTCGGCAGCTGCCATTTTCGCAAAGCCGGTCTGTCCTGCTTTCGTTGTCGCATAGCCGCTGAAACCAAAATTTTTAAAGTAGCGATTGCCGTTAATCGAAGAGGTGATGATGATACTCCCCCCATTCTCTTTCAAATGAGGAATCGCATGTTTGACGGTCAAAAACGTTCCCGTCAGGTTCGTCTCTACAACACCGTTCCAATCTTCTATAGATAGATGTTCAATCGGTGTGATGGTTCCGTTTCGTCCGGCGTTCGCGAAGACGATGTCGATTCGACCAAATCGCTCAATCGTCCGTTCATACGCTTCTTTCATTGCTGCTTCATCCGAAACATCCGCGCTAATGCCGATGGCCCGTTCTTCTCCGACGAGACTAGCGAGACGCATCGTATCTTCTTCATTCAGGTCAAGAATGGCGACTTTTGCACCCGCTTGAATGAAACGGATGACAGCGGCGCGTCCAATTCCAGAGGCCGCTCCGGTGACAAGCGCTACTTTTCCAGATAGTAATTTATTTGAAATCAATCTAATCACTCCTTTTTATGACTCCTTCTCATATTCCACAGTTCTGGAAAAGTTACGCTTCATTTCAGAAAATCATGGCGACGTGACTTCAATCGTACGCGCGATGTTCAAGTCGGACTCGGTGGGGATGACTTCGATCGTGACGAGCTGACCGCTTTGTAAGTCTTGTACGCTATTGACGATACCCGTCACTTCTGTTTGGTCATTGATCAAAATCACACGCAAGCTGATTTCTTCTGAGGACTCAGATTCAATCAATAGCTGAGGAATATCGACTCGCTCAATCTGTCCTTCGACAACATTGTCATTCCACGTACTCATCCAATAAACGACGATTAAAAAAAGGCCGAGAAAGACTAGGGCAAAGGTTAATCGTGAACTCATATCAACCCACTCCTTCATTGTCCCGTTTCGCATCTTGTCTAATTTACCTTTACCCGGAAATTCTCTCATTACTTGAAAAAATAGTAGGAATCATAAGAAAAATAGGGAATAGAAAGAAAAACGAAAGGCGAGGTGCGGCGAATGTGGATGACGGTTGCGGCGCTAGGATTGGTTGCTTGTGTATGGATTACGTTTGGTTGGTTTACAATCGGTAATGCAAAGCGACGGGTATGGGGAGGTCTTCTTTCACTCAGTATGACTTGTCTGTTCGCGCCGATTTTACTGGTGAAAATGGGAGAACAGTATGGGTTCGTTGGCGTTCAAGTGGGATTGACCACACTATTTGGCTTATTCGCAGGTGCATTTTTCTTTGTGGCGCTCGGGTGGACTGGACGACCAGCGAAAGTTCGAAAAGTGAGAACGTTATCGGAAGACCCTGATTTATTTTAAGGGAATCTTTGAAGACGTGATTGAACTGGACGGGTTTCTTGATCGCGAGTTTGCACATACATACGGCTACATCTATCAAGATGAATTGCTCCGTTTTGACAATCAGGAAGTAATGGATGTCGTAGCTGTTCAAAGAAATGAACTGATGGCGCTCACAGAAGGACGAGTGTGCACGATTGAAGGAAGTTCATCCATGACGAATCATCTTGTTCAGGTTACGCAAGCCGACTTAGTTCCGCATCCTCTGACTTACTGGCAAAACATATTTGAGAGTTTGACACGAATGTATGCCTTAAATCGATAAGGAAAGAATACGTTGTTCGCCGATCGGCCCACCGATTCGACGTCCGGTATCAATCCATCCGTTTGTCGTATAGAGTGAAAAAGCGGCCTCGTTTTTCAAGTTGACCGACAAGACGACTTCACGAACATGTGGGAAGTGTTGTTGCACGAATGTCGGGAGTTCTCGGAGCGCCGCTTTAGCGTAACCTTTGCCTTGCTCCTCATAATTGATGGAAAAAGCGGAGAACAGTAAGGCGTTTGGTTCGTTCGTGTAGGAAGCGACGCGTTCATTGTCATGTAATAAAAACATACCGATCGGCTTCGACTCGACGACGATAATTGGATGAACGCCATCAGGTAATGAATGATCCATGTCTTTTGGAAGAGTCGTGTACTTCTCTTGGTCCGTTGGTAAATCAAATGTATCAAGGATTGATTGGTGCGACTCATTTCGGTGTTCGAGTGTGATTTTCATGAGAAGTCTCCTTTGGTCGTTATTCATTTCTTTCAGAAAAGAGGAGTTATATGTCTACACAATTTACATATCGCCAAAATCCGCCACTGCAAGATATATATCGCGCGTTTATGACTGGTTTTTCTGATTATATCATTCCGTTCCAATTCGACGAGCAGACGTTTGAAGACGTCTTTCTCGTAAGAGACCAAAATCAGCCGTCTCGTTCAATCGTCGCTTATGACGGGGAAGAGCCGGTTGGCGTCGTATTGAGTGGGATTGCACATCTTGATTCAGGATGGCAGACGCGTTGTGGCGGTCTTGCGATCGCCCCACACGTCCGGAAATTAGGAGTTGCGACCGAGTTGATGCAACGATTTGAAGAGGGCGCCAAAGGTACTCGCTTACTTGAAGTGATTCAAGGGAACGATGTGGCGTTGTCGCTTTATCATCAACTTGGATACAAGACGACACGTGAAATTTATTATTTTCAAGCGGTACCACTTGTAACGACCGCTCAGATGACTTCGGAACCGATTCAAACGCTGTTTGACCGACTATATCCGACAGCTCAGCATGTTCCGATTTGGCAATGCGATGTGCGTGTGACCCAACAGGAGGCGGAACTTGTGAAAGTGGTAGAAGATCAACAAGAAGGTTTTTTGTTATACCGCAATCATGTATTGCTCGATGTTTTTGGTCACGCCGAGGATGCGGAATGGTTGTTGCGGGCGGCTGCGAGCCGATTGCCACTTCATATCACCTTGACGTCGGACCGTCCTGAATGGATTGAAGCAGCACAACGATTAGGATTTGTTCAAGACGAGATAGCACAATTTGAAATGGTGAAGAATGCCTTATGAAGCGACTAATAGTGATTTGCATCATTGGGTTGATCAGTGGGAACACGCTAACTTTAATTGCGTTGACCACGAACATCCCCAAACATATGTCACAGCTCTTCATGTTGGGTGGCATGGGTGTCACCGTTCTTTCGATCGTTGGGGTCGTCCTTACAAAATATTATACGAGGAAACGTGGGTGAAACGATTGTGAAGCGGTCGTTATGGTTTTCACATCATTCTGTCATCTATGAAACGAAAATGAAAAACTTCATATATTGAAATGTTTAACCTCCTAGTGGTATATTCGCACATGTAGCTTTTTTAAAATTTATGAATGTATCAATTTGGAGGGTTTATTATATATATGTGGAAGCAACTCATCATGACGGCAGGTGCCGGTGTTCTCTTATTCCAAGGACAAACCGTATCCGCTAACGACATATCCCCGCAAGACCTTGTTCATACGGAAGAATCCTTGCAACAAACGAAACAGCAAGTAAAAGATACGAAACAATCCATTCAAGCCATTCAAACAAAATTGAAGCAAGTCGACCATAAAGCGGAAGCGTTGCGAGACGAGATTGAAGGCACTTCTATAGAGTTAGAAAAAGTGGAAGAAGACCTTGTTCCGACAAAACGATCACTCTTTTCAAAAGTCGTTTCTTCTGTCCTACCGAGTGCGAAAGCGGAAGCCGCCGATGCAGCGGAAGCGCATCATGTACTCGTTGAAAAGAAAGAGCAAGTAAACGAAACGTTGAGACAGTTAAAAGAAGAACAACTACAGATTGAAGCGACCCGTCAAGATGTGAAGACATCATATGACGAGAAGTCAAAACAATATAAGCAGCAAACGAATCAGTTAAGCAATTTGAAGAAGCAGTACGAAGCGATGGCTCCTGATCGGTTCTTAATGCCCGCAGAAGGACGCCTCTCTCAAGGATTCGGTGCGGCGAGCGGACAGTTCGGATACACATTCCACAACGGTCTCGATATTGCCGCTAAAACAGGCACAGCGATTTACGCCGCAGAAGCTGGAACAGTCACAAAAGTTAGCTCAAGTGGACCTTATGGAAACCATATTCAGATTGAGCATAACGTAGACGGTCAAAAATGGACGACGGTCTATGCCCATATGCACAAAGTCGATGTGAAAAAGGGGCAGACGGTGCGCCAAGGTGAACCGATTGGTCAACTCGGAAACACGGGCAACTCGTCAGGTTCACACTTACATTTTGAAATTCATAAAGGGGACTACAATTTCTCGGCCACTTCAGCTGGAAATGCCGTCAATCCGATGAAAGTGGCAGAACGCCTCGGTGGTGCCTCTCCAGTGAAAGCAACGTTTTAAGCAGACAGATGCCCTGAACCTCTCGATTGAGGTCAGGGCATCTTTTATTGTTCGCGTGTCGGATCGTGATTGCCTTCACTATCGGCAATCGTATCCGAGCTTCCATAATCTTCAACTTGTGAGAAGGCATCCGTTTTTTGACCGGGTTCATCCGTTCCGTCTAGTTCCTTACGACGGGCCGTCTCATTCGGGTTCAACACGTCTTCTTCGACTGGTCGATCAAGTTCATGTTCGTGCTCTTCTTCTTCCTGTGCACGAGCGTGCTCGATACATAGCGTAGCTTCCGGGATGACTTCAAGACGGTCTAGTTCAATGTCTTTCCCGCATACTTCACATTTTCCATACGTTCCATTTTGAATGGCGAGTAAAGCCTTGTCGACATCGCTTAAGAACTCCTCATCAAGTTCGTTGAGTGCTTGGTCGCGTTCACGCAAAAAGAGTTCTTCGCCCGAGTCAGCAGGATGATTATCGTAGTGGGAGAGCTCACCTTCATCATATGTCTCTTCCCGGTTATCCATATATCCTTCTGTCTTTGCTTTTTCTTTCAACAGTCGTTTTTTAAATGTTTCGATTTGTTCTTCGGTCAACATATCCATTCACTCTCCAGTTCTCAAGTCATTAATATAGGGTTTCCCATTTTATTTGTGTACAAACCTTTTGAAGTGGAATCCGTCGTGTCGAGCGATGTTTAGAAAGGGTATGATGACAATAGAGAGTATTGATTTTAGTGAGGAGGAACGAATCATGAGAAAAGTCGAAGTGGTGAAGTACAGTCCGGAATGGAAGCGGAAATTTGAAGAAGAGGCGGGAAAGTTGCGTCGACTATTCGAAGAGGAACTCGTTTCGATTCATCATATCGGAAGCACATCGGTCGAAGGGTTAGCAGCGAAACCAATCATTGACATGATGCCGGTCGTACGGGACATTGAACGAGTCGATGCGTATATGGAGCGGATGGAAGCGCTCGGTTATCGAGGACTCGGTGAATACGGTATTCCGAAGCGGCGTTATTTCCGTAAAGGGGAAGAAGAGAGAACGGTTCACGTGCATGTGTTTGAAGAGAGGAATCCGGATGTCATCAGACACCTCGCCTTTCGAGATTACTTACGTACCTTTCCTGACGTGCGAGATGACTATGGTGCATTGAAACTTCAACTCGCAGCGCAGCACCCAGAAGATATGGAGGGGTACATTCAAGGGAAGCATAATTGGATTATCGAGACGGAACGGCTAGCGACACAGTGGTATAAAGAAAATCATGGGGTTTGAAACCTTTTTATGGGAATGGACGTATAATACATCAAACCTTAAAGGGGGAGATGTCGTATGAAAAGATTTCTCGGGAAATGTGTGGAATACTCTTTGGCTGCACTTATATTCACAGGGCTGTTCATTCTTCTCCGCATGATTGCCGGAGATACAGACAAAGGGTATATGATGACGCTACTCGGTACATTTTTTATCGTGTTACCTATTTCGCTCCTCGTGGGTTACTTTTTGGCACGTCCGCTTCAACGTCGCCTAGGAGGGAAAGGGACTCAAGCTTCGAATTACCATACGTTGCGAGGAATTGAAAAACCGCACGGTGTGAACGAAGATCGAAACCATTCAAACTATACCGGATGATGGAGATCACATTTATCCCTACGACCGATGCACGTCTCATCGCACGGTTGAATCGTTCCATTCATGAGCATCATTTCCGGATGAACCCAGAATTCTTTGCGGAGTATGAGGAAGAGAAGATGTATGAAGCCTTTTTAACACTGATTGGAAGACACGGCCATCACTATATGGTGATGCAGCTTGAAGCAACTCCAATCGGTTACATATGGTTCGAGGAGAAAGTGAGTGAAGCGAATGCTTTTCGTCAAGCTGTCCGAACCGTGTATGTTCATCACATCAGTATCGACACAACGTATCAACGGAATGGTTATGGTCGACGTGTGATGGAATGGATGGAGCAATGGGCGCTTGACCACCGATTCAAATCGATTGAACTAGACTACTGGATGAGCAATACGGATGCTGCTTCGTTTTATGGCGAAATCGGGTTTATCCCGAAACGTCAAATTGTCATGAAAAAATTGGAGGAATAACATGATGGAGCTACTTACAATTGGATTAGGAATTCTCGGAGTACTGTCGTTAGGTTGGTTTTTTTATAGTTACTGGCTCGGATATAAGGGTGGCAATATCGTCATGACCCTTGATGAACACTATACAAAGCTAGAAGAGTACGTACCTGCTATCTTGTCGAAACTATACGAAGATGGAAAGGCCGCTCACTATCTTGGCGACCGTAAGTTTGAGGTGGAAGGCAAGCGTTACGTTCTCGTCGAGCGTACTGTACCAATCGGAAATGTTCCGACACAACAGACGGTGTTACAACCGGATCGATCATAACCAGTAAAGGGAGCTCTCATGTCGAGAAGCTCCCTTTGCTTATTTCACTGCTGGGGGACCGAATGCTCCGCTATGATAATCACGGAAGGCTTGACGGATTTCTTCTTCCGTATTCATCACGAATGGACCGTGCGCAATATAATCTTCCCGAATCGGTTTTCCGGAATAGACGAGCACCCGTGTGCGTGTCGTGGCCTTCAGTCGAAGTGTGCTCTTCGCTTCAGATGTTTCATCAAACGTCAGTGTCGCCACATCAGTTTTATGGAGCGGGGTTCTAGAAGATCCAACTTTAATCGAACCAGCGAGTACGTACAAAAAGCTGTTATGATTCGCAGGTAAGATATGTTCGTATTCGCTACCTTCTTTCAGCGTTATTTCTGTCATCGTGATGGGGACGAGGCTGTCCATCGGCCCTTTTACACCCGCAATTTCGCCGGAATAGACACGAAGCTGTCCGCCGTCGAAAGGAACGACGGGTGCGTCCTCGACGTATACGTTCTGATAGGAAGTAGTTGTCGTTTTTAACGACTTCGGCAAATTCAACCAGAGCTGCAGCGTATGGATCAAATCATCGTCAACCGCTTCTTCGGCGTGTCTAGCGGCCCATCCGGCGTTCATATACTGAACATCACCGGCGTCTAAAATCGAATGTCCCCCATGATTATCAATATGTTCTAGACGACCATCGATGACATACGTGATGGTTTGAAACCCACGATGGGGATGGTCAGAAAACGTTCCACGTTTGAACCAGTCCTCTGCCATCAAAATAAATGGATCGAATGCCTCTTTTTGTTCAGGTGGTAATACCCATCCTTGTTGCACATGGGGATATCCGTTTTGTCGATAGGAGACACGCCAATGACGGTTCACGTCTCGAATAAATGGATTTGTCAAAATGATTCACTCCTTTCCTTTCTTATCTTCCCAAAAAATGTGTTCCATCGGACGAGATTTGCCTCGTGAATATGCAAAAAGATAGATGCGTTCGCATCTGTCGGATTATGTGTTTTGTTCAAACAGGTTATACCATTTGATGGCGTCCTCACGTAATAGCTTAAAATGGACGCCTGTCTCTGAATTGGTCACATACACATCGGCACCATCATAGCTGACATCGAATGTTTGGGCACATACGCCTTGAAACAATGTGACATACGGTGTTGGAGCGGGTTTTCCTGCATAGGCAGTTGCATTTGCTCGTTTGATTGCGCCGAAAATGAATTCCATTTCATCGTGACCGACATAATGTAAGAAGGATTCATTTTTCGATTCTGTACCGAGAAGCGCCAAATCATGAAAAATAACATGACGTTGACTGCTTAATTTGTCGTGAATCTGTTCGTTCAATTCTTTCCCATAGAGTAACTGGGGTTCATGATAGGTAAGTGAGACAGTCTGGCGATGAGCTGTTCCATCTTTCATGAATGTAAAACTATAGAGCGAATATTCATGCCCAGGTACAAGAACAGAAGGAAGCTGCGGAGCTGTCTTTGCCCCGAACATTTGTGAAATCTGCGCATGTTTTGGTCGCAATACCTCTTGATAGTTATTTTGATCCTGGCTCGTATAAATCGCATATTGTAACGTATCGTCAGATTTTTCGGTCCCAAGTCCGAATGACAGATAAGGTTGACGTGATGATTGAATTGGAATTGTCAGGTGTTCTTCGCCATCTGAAGATTCAAACGTCAGTTCGAACTCACCATTGAATGGCATGGTGAGGTGGAAAAGGGTGTGTTCGATGCCTTTTCGCTCTGGATAGGGCTCATTACCTATCGGATTTTTCATCTCTTGTGCAAAATGCGCATATTCGTGAGGTTCGGCAAACCGGATTTTAGCAACATCTGGATAAGCATCAGCTGCATATTGAACATCATTTAAACTCTCAGGCATCTTATCAATTTTTGCAACATACGTGAGGGCGTCTAATTGACATTGAACATATGATTTATTTTCGACAGTGAAAAAAGTAGCTGTCGGAAAAGCGGATAAGGAAGTGACATCAGTCAATGGTTGGGTTAATGTGACCGTCCCGAGCCAATGTCTTTTGCCACTTGGAATCGTTGGCGTCGCGTTGTCTGGTTGACACAATTCGATAATGGTTGCGCGATCGGATTCTGGAATTTCGATTTGTTGTCCATTTGGTAACAAGGCACGTCCTTGATAATATTCAGGAGCGGGTTGGAGACGGAGTGCGCGTTCTTCCTCGCATCCGAATAAAAAAATCAGGATAACGAGGGTACTGAAAATCAGGTACTTTTTCACATCGGTACTCTCCTTCAATGAATCACTTTCACCATTCTAGCACCATTTTTTTGTGACTTTAGTCTTAGGAAAATTAATGTGTTATTTCGAAAAAAAAACAAAAAATCCGTCCAACTTGAACTGGACGGGGGATAAAACCAATTATGTATTAATTTTACTTTTTCAATTTTTTCTCGTGTCGGCTTTTGACGAAAAAACGTTGATATCATGAGATATTGAAAAAAGTCGATATTTCATCTAAATGATCACTTTCTAATTGTGTGGAATTTATTTGATGGAGTTTCCTTCAATCAACATCTCGACCGCGTGCCTCCTTCAAAATTTCAAACCATTCTTCACGTGTGAGGTCGATTTGAAGAGCATCGACACCTGTCTGAACACGCTCAATTTTTCCTGATCCGATGATCGGCATGATGTTCGCCGGATGTTTGATAAGCCATGCATACACGATTGAGTCAATCCCGCTCGCGTTATGACGTGAACGAATGTCTTCAAGTTTTTCACGAAGTGGCGCATACTGTTCATCTTTGAAGAGCTGACCTCCGGCTAGTGGACTCCAGGCCATGAGTGGCATCCGTTTTTCATGACAAAGGTCAACGGATCCATCCTCGAAGTGCTTCAATTGCATCGGAGACAGTTCAAGTTGATTTGTCACGAGTTGGAACGGCAAACGTGATTGGAGCAAGTTCTGTGTGGCTGGTACATGGTTGGATACACCAAACTCGCGTACTTTACCGCTATCGCGTAATGTGATGAACGCCTCAGCGACTTTATCCGGATTCATCAACGGGTCTGGACGGTGGATGAGTAGCGTATCGATATAATCAATGGCGAGTTCTTTCAACGACCGTTCCGCTTGCGCGATGATATGTTCTTTAGTCGTATCGTAATAGTTGAGCGTTTGACCCGGATTGAATGATCCTGTCAATTTGATGCCCGTTTTTGTAACAATCTCCATTTGGTCACGGAGTTCAGGTTTGAGTTTTAACGCTTCCCCAAACAACCCTTCGCATGTATAACCCCCATAAATGTCAGCATGGTCAAAAGTTGTGATGCCGAGTTCGATACATTGTTCGATGAATGTAAGGCGTTCCTGCGGGGTCATATCCCAATCAGCGAGACGCCACATTCCGTGAACGACACGTGAAAATGATAGTTCTTCTGTTAAAGCGATGCGTTGCATAATAACTCCTCCTTAGTTTTCACTCGCCATTCATTATACGTCTTTAGAGAAAGAACGTCACTTGGCAATCATCCAAGCGGATTTTAGAGTCAAATGAGCTTGAATAAGCTATGATAATAATGAGAAATAGAAAAGAAGCGTGACAGATGAGTAACTATGAACAATATGCGGACGTCACCTTCGATCGGATAGGCGACTCGTTTCAGGTGATGGCGATGCACCCAGAGCTTCATTTACATGGGATTGGAAGAAGTGCGGCCGTGTTTCGTTTAAAGGAAAAGGATCGTGTCATTAAAGTGTTCTTCCCAGGTTACGAACAAATCGCAACCGAAGAAGCGGCCATCTATGAAAAACTAAAGGGACTTCCTTACTTTCCGAAGTGCTATGAGTCCGATGCGTCATATATAGTGATGGATTACATCGAAGGAAAGACGCTATTTGAGTGTCTGACGGAGGGGATTTGGATTGATTCGACTTACGTCAGTGCAGTGGACGAATCACTTCGTCAAGCGAGGCTACTCGGATTGACCCCATCGGACGTTCATTTGAGAAATATTATTTTGACCCCGAACGGACAAATTTTTTAATCGATTTGGCACGATTCAGACAAGGCCAGCAAATCGATCATCAGTGGGAAGATTTGAAACGGATGTATCGTCTTTATCGCTTTCGTTTCATGCCGAAACAATATGATGCGACGTTTCTCAATCGAATTGCGTGCTTATATCGCAAGTTCGTGAACGATCCGGATTCTTGAAGCGGGTCGTTTTTCTTTTGTCGATTAGGGAAGAAGAGTAACGTGTCAAGAGCTTAAGGAGAAGAGAAAGGGGAATGATGTATGGCTCATCGAATTTATGCGAATGAACTCGAAATGCTCCATGAATGTGTGGAGACATGCAACTATTGTCTAGAATCTTGTTTAGAGGAAAAAGATGTACAGATGATGGTCGATTGTATTCGACTCGACCGAGAATGTGCTGCTGCCTGTTCGTTTCTTGCTGAGGCGATGACGCGTGATTCGGCATTTGTTCCGGAACTTGCTCGAGCTTGTGCAATCATCTGTAAAGCATGTGCACAAGAGTGCGAGAAACATAAGCATGCACATTGTCAGGAATGCGCGCGAGTCTGTACAGAATGTGCCTCGATGTGTGACCGCTTGGCCGCATGACCGAAGTGACCGGTTTGATTAACCGGTCACTTTTTTCGTGTCTTTTGAAGATGAGATTCGTATAATGAAAAAAACGAAGAGGTGGTGTGGGGATGATTCGCAACTGTCGCCGAGATGATCTTCAAATGATTTTACATATTTATAATGACGCAATTGTGAACAGTACAGCCGTCTATCATTATGAACCGGTGACGCTCGAGAATCGAGTGGCCTGGTATGAGGAAAAGAAAGTGCAAGACTGTCCGGTCATCGTATGGGTAGAGGATGATGTCGTCATGGGATTTGCGACGTTCGGACCGTTCCGTCCATGGCCGGCATACCATTACACGGTCGAACATTCCGTGTATGTGCATCCCGGTTATCGCGGGAAAGGAATCGGTAACAAGCTCTTAAAAGAAATCATCCGTATCGCCGAAACGAGAGGGATGAAGACGGTCATTGGGGGAATTGACGCGTCGAACGTGACGAGTATTCGTGCTCATGAAAAAGTTGGATTTGTTCATTCCGGTACGATTCGAAAGGCCGGATATAAGTTCGGAAAATGGCTTGATTTATCGTTTTATCAACTTGATTTAGAAGGCCCTGCATCGCCTACAGAAGAATGAACGGTCTAGAAAGACTTAGCCACCATACGATATACTGGAACGAGTGAATCGAATGGAGGAAACATTATGACTGAGTACCCAAGTTGCCCAAAATGCCAATCATCTTATGTGTACGAGGATGGTCCATTGCTCGTATGCCCGGAATGTGCCTATGAATGGTCACCGAGCGAGGCGGCAGAAGCAGAAGCGGCGTCCCAAATCAAAGATGCGAACGGAAACCCGCTTCAAGACGGAGACACCGTCACCGTGATCAAGGATTTGAAAGTGAAAGGGACCTCGCTTGTCGTCAAACAAGGGACGAAAGTGAAGGGGATTCGACTCGTAGAAGGTGACCATGATATCGACTGTAAAATCGAGGGACTGGGCGCGATGAAACTGAAGTCGGAGTTCGTGAAGAAAATCTAACTTAAAGATTTAGACTGTCGACGAGTTAGGGTGTGAAATGCGACCTGGTTCGTCTTTTTTTGTAAAGTATGGCTGATGATAATATGTAAGCGTATTTAAAATATGGAGGAGGGAGAACATGTCTTTGAAGAAAATGATTACCTTCTTCAGTGTGATCCCGTTATTTATTTTAATGGGATGTGGTCAACAAGATCGAGAGCTAGTTGTTGGAAATTATACTGATGAACAAACGATTGTGTACTCTGAAAATAGGATGACGGATGACGATGAAATTGAGGAATTTAAAATGTTTATTGAAACGAGTTCAATCACAAATGAACGACCAGAAGGGCTTCCTCAATATGTAGTGACCATCAATAATCCGGCTGAATCGACAATGGAATTGATGGTGAACTTTTGGATAACTGACAGCGACGAGTTCGTTTTTTCAAAAGGTATGGAAAGTAGTGAGTATTTCAAAGTTGATGAAGAACACATCAAGGATGTAAATGAGCTCTTAGAATGATTCAAATGGTTAAAAATGGTATATGTTCCGTGTGGATATGAGATGATTGTGAAGGCATTCTAAATTGAAAAAGAGGAAGAAGGTATGTCGTGGGACAACGATTTGTATTGAAGTCGAAACAGCATATGAGTGGTGGGATCATTAAGATTGTCATGGATAGCTATACGGGCGTTCATTACATCATGACTAGTGGATTAGGATTGAGTGGGATGACACCTCTCCTAGATGAACATGGAAAAGTCGTGATTGAAAAGCCCCAATCGACTTCGTGAGATCATTGAATGAAGAATCAACACAAAAACCAGGCCGACAAGCCTGGTTTTTTCGTATTGACTGTATTAAGAAAAGAACGGTTTATACTCGCGACGTTCATGCATGATGGACACCCATTGAAGCGTCGTGAACTCTTCGAGTACCCATTCGCCGTTGAAGCGTCCGAGACCAGAGTTTTTCTCGCCCCCGAACGGCATGTGCGGTTCATCGTTGACCGACTGGTCGTTGACGTGAATCATACCGGTTTCGACTTTTCGTGCAAAATTGGTCGCACGGTAAACCGAGCCGTGGACGGCACCGCTCAATCCATACGGTAATTCGTTCGAGAGACGTAACGCCTCTTCGTCATCTTTAAACGAAAGGATGACCGCGACCGGACCGAAGATTTCATTTTTCGCGAGCGGCATGTCATTCGTGACACCACTGAGGACGGTCGGTTCGAGGACGTTGCCGTCCGCTGTCCCGCCAGTATGGACGTTCGCACCGGCATCGACCGTTTTTTCAATCTGTTCTAAAATGCGATCGATTTGGTCATGATCGATGAGCGGACCAACTTGCGTGTCTTTTTCGTTCGGGTCACCCGCTTTCAACTGTTTAACGCGCTCAACGTAACGATCCACGAACTCATCGTGAATCGATTCAGCGACGAGGATTCGGTTCGTCGACATACAGATTTGTCCTTGGTGGAAGAACTTGCTGTAGACTGCTGATTCGACGGCGCGGTCGAGGTCGGCATCATCGAGTACGACGAACACGTTATTTCCACCGAGCTCAAGTGCTGTTTTCTTCAGCAGACGACCTGCCTTCTCCGCAATTCCTTGCCCGACCTCGGTCGAACCTGTGAACGAGATGAGACGTGGAATCGGATGTTCGACAATCGCATCGCCGATTTCAGATCCTCGTCCGACGACGACATTGAGCACACCTTTCGGGAGACCGGCTTCTTCAAAGAGGGATGCGAAAAGAAGCCCACCTGTGACCGGTGTCGCTGTTGCCGGTTTGACGACGACCGTATTTCCGGTCGCAAGAGCCGTCACAATTGAACGTACGGCCAAGTGTAACGGGAAGTTCCACGGGCTGATGATGCCGATGACACCGAGTGGTTTACGATATACTCGGTTTTCTTTATTCGGGACGATTGAAGGTTTGATGAGCCCGTCCATACGGAATGGGAACGTCGCGGCCTCTTTGATGATGGCCATCGATGCGGCGAATTCACTTTCCGCTTTGATACGTGTACTCCCGGACTCTTTCACGAGCCAGTCAACGATTAGGTCTTTATTGTCCATCGTCAGCTGGGCAAACTTCTCAATCAACTCACGGCGTGCTTGCGGAAGCATGTCAGCCCAGTCCGCTTGAGACGCTTTCGCTGCTTCATAAGCGCGATTCAAGTCATCTTCATCCGCTGAACGAATCGAGAAGAGAGTCTCGTTCGAGAACGGATTGACGTTGTCAATCGACTTCTCGCTCGACCCGCTTATCCACTCACCATTGATGTACATTTTCGTAAAATCTGTATGCATATTTGAACACTCCTTTATTTTTTCTTCACCATAAGAAGTATTCACTTGTTTTAGAAAAATAAACATCCAAAAGTGTAACTAACTTGTTTTACAAAGTAGTTGTAAATGGGATTGGCTTCCGTTACTATTATGTATAACAAGATAGTTGATTGAAAGTGAGGTTACGCCATGGCAATGAGTCAAATGTTAAAAGGTCTGCTTGAAGGGTGTCTATTAGCCATTATTGGTAAAGGTGAGACATACGGTTACGAGATGTCTGAAAAGTTACAGGCGTATGGATTTGCAATGGTGAGCGAAGGAAGTATTTACCCCGTTCTGCTACGGATGAAAAAAGAAGGATGGGTCGAGACGGTTCAAAAAGAACTTCCATCCGGAGGCCCAAAGCGGAAGTACTACATTTTAACGGAAGTGGGTCAACAAGAATTACTAGCCTTTAAACAACGTTGGATAGAAGTTTCAAGCGGTGTCGACCGCGTACTCAGGGAGGAGAATAAAGATGGAACTTTCAAAGAAAAGTCGTGATTTTTTAGATGATTTATCGGTATACCTCATGTCGAGCGGGAAGTCCGAGACTGAGGTGAAAGATATTGTCTTTGAGTTAAAGGATCACTTGTTAGAAGCGGAGCAAGCAGGGAAGGATGTGGACGATGTCATTGGACAAAGTCCGAAATCCTACATGCAGTATATTGGTCATGAGATGGCATTCGACATGAATGAATTTATCAAAGTCATTGTGATGATGATTTCAAACCTGTTCGCATACATTATTATTGGCAATTTCATTGAAGGTGAGATGACGTTCTCAACAATCCAAATGATTGGTTTCCCACTTGTAGCAATCCTTTTCTTATTAGCTGCTTCACAAGCTTTCCGTACTATGGCGGTTCGCTCGAAGGAAAGCAAATTCAAAAACGGTGTAACCTATGTCGTGCTTGCTGCGATTCCAATGTTATCATTTCTTGGTTTGATGGTGCTTGATATCTTCATTGAAACTCCGACGGTTGTTTTCGGTCCGGTCGGTCAACTTGTATTGTTCGGAATCGGTGTAATTACATTACTCATCGTCTCTGTATGGACAAAAACATGGATTAATCTAATCATTCCGATTCTTTTATTTGGACCGCAATATGCGTTTGCTCGCACGAGTTTACCACTTGAGCAACAATTGATTTTTTCGATGTTGATTTTTTTCATCGGAATGGCAATTTTCTTTCTTGTCTGGGCCAAGAAAAATAAAGAGAATCAAGTCTGATGTTTTAGCCATCCGGTTCATCGTCAAGAAAAGATAAAGGGGGATTACGTTTATCCCCCTTTTTTTGATGTTCGTTTCTACTTCCTGTACAGTTAGACGAAGAGAGGGGTTAGAAAGAACCATGAAACGTTATGAAGCCATTTTATTTGATATTGATGACACGCTATTAGACTTTAAACAAAGTGAGCACGTCGCCTTGGAGCAATTGCTCGCATCCTACAATGTCCGGATGACGGATGAGGTGAAGTCGCGCTATGTCGACATCAACACGGTCCTGTGGCGCGCATTTGAACGTGGGGAAGTAGACCGCGAGGAAGTGCTCGTCGGGCGGCATACGAAACTGTTCGATTCGCTCGGTCTCACGGTCGATGGACCATATGTCGAACAGCAGTATCGTGACTATTTACATGCAGGCGTACACATGATCGATGGTGCGTTAGAAATTGTACAAACGCTGAGCGTTGACTATCCGCTCTATATCGTCACAAACGGCGTGACGGAGACTCAATTCAAGCGGTTAGAGTCATCAGGACTATTACCGTACTTCCAAGACGTCTTCGTATCGGATGCGACCGGCTCGCAAAAACCGATGAAGCCGTTCTTTGACTATGTCTTCGACCGAATTCCGAATGTCGCACCAGAGAAGGGTTTGATTATCGGTGACTCAGTCACGGCAGATATCGCCGGTGGGCGGATGTATGGTCTCGATACGTGCTGGTTCAATCCGAAAGAAGTGGCCGCGACGATGGAGTCGACGTATGAGATTCGACATTTACATGAGTTAAAATCGCTTCTCTAAGTTCAAGACGGGTTTAGTGAATGAACTGGCAAACGGTTCGGGAGTTGATCCAATACTTCTGGATAGAGCGTGACGTCTTGGAGACGGTCAATTTTTTGCCAACGATAAATCAGGTGATCTCCTTCAGGTCCGTAAAAATCTCCGTCTTGGAGCGGGAGGTCACCATCTACATAAAAGTAAAGTCCAATCTCATGAAACGGTTGGTCGTTGTACGTAAATAAATTCTCGTGCACGAAAGCGAACGAGGTATCGGTCACGCGCATGTTCAACTCTTCATGTAGCTCGCGTGCGAGCGCGGTTGCGGCTTCTTCACCGAGCGTCACGCGACCCCCGGGTAATGCCCAAAAGTCATCCCGGACGTTTCGGTGAATCAATAAATGGTCGTCTTTTACAAAAATACCGGCAACGCGGTAATTGAAGACGCCGTGTTCAGTCGGAAATACGATGTCCATCTATATCACTTCCAATCTTTGTAATCTGTTCTAGTATACCTGAAGGAGAGATCATATGTTTCAACCACATACGCAATATCGAGACGAAGATTTCCGTGAGGTGACACTCCGAGACGAAGAACTGTCACACGTCACGTTCGAGAACTGTCGCTTCACATACGTCGATGCAACAGAACTACAAACGGAGCGCTGTCAGTTCATCAATTGTGACTTCACGGATTCGAAATGGAATGCGTCCCGTCATGTCGGCAGCTCGTTTTTGAACTGTCAGTTCCATGGTGCCAACTTGTTCACGAGTGAGTTTGAGCAATGTAAAATGACGGGGTCTTCCTTTGAAGAGAGTCAGTTTGAAGGGGTCCGTGTAACGGAAGGGGACTGGTCTTTCGTTAACCTTCGTCACGTATCACTCAAAAAGATGGATTGGTCCCACGTACGCTTAGTCGAAGCGGATCTATACGGAACTGACTTGACCGAGACGGTTTGGCATCAGGCGGACTTGTCCCGGGCGACACTTCAACATGCGGTGTGTCGTGGTGCCGACTTCAGAGGAGCACTCGTCGATGGGGTTGATTTTTTGAACGTGACGTTACAGCAAACAAAATTAGACGCGATGCAGGCGATCCAAGTCGCGCGCTCATTGGGGGCGATTGTAGAATGAAGCCGGAACAAATCATTGAACAGCTGGTTGCGTTCGCAACAGAACGTGAATACATCCGAACGGTCGTCTTGAACGGCTCGCTCGTCAATCCGAACATCCGACCAGACCCGTATCAGGATGTCGATCTTGCCTTTTACGTAGAAGATGTAAGAGCGGTTGCGGCCGATCGCTCATGGATCGACATGTTTGGAGAGGTCTTGATTATGCAGACACCTGAGACGTCTGATCCCGAACGACATGTAACGTTTTTAGTGCAATATGTAGACGGACACCGTATTGATTTGACGATTCGGCGTGTTGATCAACTTGAAGCGATGCTCGAAGCCGACTCGCTCAGTCAAATCATCTTTGACCGAGATAATCATCCAGATGTGACGCCGTCAGACACATCGTATCGTGTGAAACATCCGTCTGCTGACGAGTATGCGGCTTGTTGGAATGAGTTTTGGTGGGTGTCGCTCTATGTCGTCAAAGGAATCAAGCGGCATCAAGTGCTATATGCGCTCGACCACCTCGACATCATGCGGAATATGCTCCGTCAGATGATGGAATGGAACATCGGTTATGCGACAGATTTCTCGGTGAATCTTGGGAAGTCAGGGGACGGGATGCGCGACCATTTACCGGAAGAGTTATGGGAGATGCTCGGGGCGACGTATGCCTCGGCTGAACTGAGCGCCATTGAGGACACGCATGACCGATTACAATCACTCTTTTTCTTTTGCGCGCAACGCGTCGCCGAACAAGGACATTTCGTATTTCGGGAGGAAGAAGCGAGACGCGTCCGTGCTGCATGTGCAACACTTCGACATTCGAACGATTAATGACGGCGAGAGCCGGGAAACGCTCCTTATAGAGAAAGGAGCGTTTTTTCATGAATCCATATACGACATTTATTGCCCTTTTAGTCGGAAGTCTCGTCCTCTTTGTCGGCATTCGTTTAAAGAAATGGCCAATCGTTTTGGTTGCGATGCTTCCTCTTGGTCTCGTCGCGTTCAATATGTTTTTGCTCATCACCGGACGCTAGAAAATCTTCACTCGTCTTTCTGATACATCGATTTGATGAAGAAGGCACTCGGTAATAAAATACCGATTGCGCCTTCGATGATAGCGAATAATCGGGTCAATCCGATTGGCAACAAATCACCAAAGCCAATCGATAGTAGGGTGACCCCGCTGAAGTACAGGAGGTTTTCCCAAGTCGGTTCGACAGCATTCATGGATTCGAGTGAGGTCACAAGAATGACTGAATCGCGAGATAGCGCATAATAAATCAACGTGAACCCTAACATGACACCAAATAGGCTGACGAATAACTGAGCGAACAACCTCCCATCAAATCCTGTCTGTTTATACGTTTGACGTTTGAAAAACCAAAACACGTTCAAGCTGATGAAGAGTAATGCAATCGTCAATAAAATCGTATTCATTCTGTCCACATCCTTTTCTTATCAATGTGCTTCCTTACCCATTCCCGAAGCGAAGAATGAAAAACGGGATCGGAAAAGGTTTGCAATTGATGAAAAAATTGATAGAATGTGGTCGAAGACGACTGAATTTCATAATGTTTGCCACTAGGGGAGTCGCGTTACGCGGCTGAGATGGACATGGTCCAGACCCTTTGAACCTGATCTAGTTCACGCTAGCGTAGGGAAGTGGGCGAAACGACTCATATGGCTTCACCTAGATATGACTGTTCGAGACGCCGCTTCCGTTATGGGAGGCGGCGTCTTTTATCTGTTATAAGGGGGATTTCATATGAAATTTACAGATCACTTACGTCAGGAAGCAGATGGATTGTTTGAAGCAAGCTTTCATCACCCGTTTGTCCGTTCACTCGGAGAAGGAACGCTCGATGAGAAGAAGTTCAGACATTACGTCATGCAAGACTCTTATTATTTGAATCAGTTTTCGAAAGTGCAGGCGAAGGGGGCGACGCTCGCACCGACGATGGAACTATCAAGCCGTTTTTTAACACATGCCTTACACACGATTGAGGCGGAACTCTCACTTCATCGAGAGTTCTTTACGATGCTCGACGTGACGGATGTCGAATTGGCGACATTCGAGCCGGCTCCGACCACTTATGCGTATGCGCTCCATATGCAACAGGCAGGACCGACACTCGGGGACGTGCTCGCGTCGATCCTTCCGTGCTACTGGGTGTATTACGAGATTGGCGAACGTCTTAAAGACAAGCGTCCTGATCATCCGATTTATTCGGCCTGGATTGCGACGTATGGCTCAGAGTGGTTCCGTGAATTGGTGGAAGAACAAATCGATCGATTAGATGAGCTCGCAGGACAAGCGACAGAAGAAGAGCGTGTGCGTTATACGAAACTGTTCTTGAAGAGTTGCTATTACGAAGTCGCTTTTTGGGAAATGGCTTGGACACTTGAGTCGTGGACATTGTCACAGGAGGTCAACCAATGAGACATGAGATTTGGAGTGAGATTCGGAAGCAGGCACCGCTCGTTCACAACATCACGAACACAGTCGTGGCGAATTTTTCGGCGAATGGACTGCTCGCCATCGGTGCCTCTCCCGTCATGGCGGATGCAATCGAAGAAGTGGCAGAGATGACATTTATAAGTGATGCGCTCGTGTTAAATATCGGGACACTTAGTACGATGACCGAAGCCACGATGATTCGTGCAGGGCAGGCGGCGAACGAGGCAGAATGCCCCATTGTACTCGACCCGGTCGGAGTCGGGGCGACGTCATTCCGACGAGATGTGGTCGAACGTATTTTGCGTCACGTGCGTGTCACGGCCATTCGAGGAAATGCAGGAGAAATCGCGACGTTGATTGGTGTCGATTGGGCAGCTCGTGGTGTCGATGCTGGAGACGGCGCATGCGAACCGCGACAATTGGCGCTTGAAGCAGCGAAACGATACGGATGTGTCGTGGCCGTGACTGGAAAAGAAGATATGGTCAGCGACGGGAACGTCGTCATGGAAATACACGGCGGGACGAAACGCATGACTGAGACGACCGGTACGGGATGTTTACTCAGTGCAGTGGTCGGAGCTTGTCTAGCAGTCGAAAAGAACGCCCTTAAAGCGACGGTGACCGCCATGTCAGGCTATACTTATTCCGGTGAGCTAGCGAGTGAGCGAGCAGAAGGACCGGGAGACTTTCCGATTCACTTTTTAAATGCCCTCCATCAATTGACGCAACATACAATTCCGACGAATCGAATCGAGGTGTCGACATGATGAAACCTCAAGTTTTGACGATTGCAGGATCTGATTCAGGCGGAGGAGCCGGCATTCAAGCCGATCTCAAAACGTTTCAAGAGCTCGGCGTATTCGGGACGAGCGTGCTGACTGCAATCACAGCCCAGAACACACTAGGGGTACATGGAATTGAGGCTATTTCCACGGAAATGATTACCCGACAAATCGATGCGGTGGCTGATGATTTTAGCATCACCGCTTGTAAAACCGGGATGTTGGTGGACGCTGAACGAATTGAAGCGGTGGCGAAGGCGCTCGAACGATATCGTTTCGAACATGTTGTCGTCGATCCTGTCATGGTAGCGAAAGGGGGCGCCTCTTTGTTGCAAGTTAGTGCGGTCGAAGCACTTCGCACGAAGCTGTTGCCACAGGCGACCATCGTGACCCCGAACATTCCAGAGGCAGAAGTGTTGGCGGGGATGGAGATTCGGACCGAGGCAGACCGGATGAAGGCAGCACAGGTGATTCGAGCCCTTGGCGTCGATATCGTGATTATCAAAGGCGGACATTCGAATGATGTAGAAGCCGTTGACTTAATCGTGACCGAGTCTGAAGCGTTCCGCGTAAAAGCACCTCGAATCCAAACGAAAGATACGCACGGGACGGGATGTACGTTCTCTGCCGCCTTGACGGCCGAACTAGCTTATGGGAAGACGTTGCGTCAAGCCGTCGTAGATGCAAAACAATTTATCCATCAGGCGATTGCACATGGATTATTGATTGGGAACGGGCATGGACCGACCAATCATTGGGGACATCGTTTAGCGAAAGAAGAGGTGATTACCGTTGACGTTCTGTACGAAACAAGCGCTCGCTAAGCAGCTTCGTCTTTATTTTGTGTGCGGGACGATTGATGCTTCTGATTTGGTGGCGACCGTCGAAACGGCACTTCGATGTGGTGTGACATGTTTTCAATTTCGAGAAAAAGGTAAAGATGCATTGTATGGAGATGAAAAAGAAGCAATGGCAAGGACGCTCCAACGTCTATGTGGAGAAGCAGGTGTGCCGTTTATCATCAACGACGATGTAGACTTAGCGCTCGCGATTGACGCGGATGGCATCCATGTCGGACAGGATGACTTATCTGCCGAACAAGTTCGAGAACGATTAGGACCAGATAAATGGTTAGGGGTGTCGGTCCATACGATGGAGGAAGTCAGTGCAGCTCTTCCGTTCGCAGATTATGTCGGCATCGGTCCGATTCATGAGACGCGAAGTAAACTGGATGCAGGGATTGTGCGTGGCACGGAACTGATTCAACAAGTTCGCCATCACTATCCACTACTTCTGATTGTGGGGATCGGAGGTATCCGTCCCGAACATGTGCCTTCAATCGTTCATGACGGAGCAGACGGCGTTGCCGTCATCTCCGCCATCGCTTCTGCACCGGATGTAGCAACGGCTACCCGGCGTTTCGCTTGTCTCTGAATTCAATTTTGAGGAGGAAGACAGATGAACGTATTTGTTATCGGTGCAAACGGTCAGATTGGCCACCAGTTGGTCGAAAAGTTACACAAAGAAGGAAAACATCAAGTCACGGCGATGGTACGTAAGGAAGAACAACTCGAGGACTTCAAGTCAAAAGGATATAACGCGGTACTTGGCGACCTCGAAGGTTCAGTGGCAGACTTACAAAAGGCGATTGATGGAATGGATGCCATCGTGTTTGCGGCTGGTTCTGGTGGAAGTACTGGAGCAGACAAGACACTCTTGATTGACCTAGACGGTGCGGCGAAGAGTATCGAGGCGGCACAAGCGAATGGGAACATCAAACACTTCGTTATGCTCAGCGCCTTAAAAGCAGAGGATCGTTCAGCCTGGCCTGATTCGATGAAACCATACTATGTGGCGAAACATCATGCCGATCGTTTACTAGAACAAAGTGGGCTCACGTATACGATTGTGCGTCCGGGTGCGTTGACAGATGACGCGGGAACGGGCAAAGTGAACACGAATTTCGAAGGTAGTGGTGAGATTCCACGTGAAGACGTGGCATCGTTCTTGGTGCATGTCCTTCATAACCATTCGAACGCTCAGAACAAAGCGATTGATTTGATTAAAGGAGATACCCCAATCGAAGAAACGCTATAAGTAGGTCGAAACAAGAACGGGATGTAAACCATCCCGTTTTTTGTCGCATTAAAGAGGGAAAATGGTGCAGAATAACGAAGTAAAATGGTGCAGAATAACGAAGTAAAGTAAAGTAAAGTAAAGCGATACGTTCAGGTGAGGAGGTTCTGCATGACCGAGATGTTCATTTATCTAGTGGTTTACTTGTTGCCGTCATTTTTACTCGGCTTTTTAGCGCTCGATGTCTTTCAACGAAATCCGAATAAAGTCGAGCATCGTTTGCTGAGCCTGTTTGTGTTCGGCTATTCGATGCTTTTCTTGGCAGAGTTTGTCCGTCACCTTTCTCCGATCGAATATAGTCCGGCACTCATTACATATTGGTTTGGGAATGCCGGCATCTTGATCTTTATCTTCTCCATTCATTTCATATTGAACATTACGGGTGTCGGTGCGAAGGCGCCACGTTGGCTGTATCCCTGGGTCGTTTACTTACCGTTGATTCCAGTCGTGTTGACGTATCTGCGACAAGAGAATATTACAAACAGTCAACAGTTTGAACAGGTGGGGATTTGGATTTATCCCGAGTTCAATTCATCCTATTTGATTACATTGACTGTAGGGAATGTTTTTCACTTTCTTATTATTTGTCTTATTTTTTATGCACTACGACGAACGGAGCGCAAAGAACACGAGAAAGTATTGCGCATGTTATTTTGGACGGCAATCGTCATATTAGTGTGGGATATCGTATTTGGTTATTTTCAATTCCGTGGGTTCCTCCCGCCCTATTCATACATGTATGGAGGGCTCGTTTGGGCGGTGGCGTTGGTCATTGCGATGAATCGTTTGGACTTCTTGACCTCTTACGTGAAAAGATATGGGACACTTTATAACTTGAATCCATCTGCCATCCTATTGATTGATTCGGATGGCAAAGTAGAGAGTGCGAATCCGGCTGCACGCACGTTATTTCATACGATACGCGTCGTGAATGAGCGCTTTATCGATTTATTACCTGAAAAGAAAAAGAAGGAATGGGTTGAACATTATAGTCAGCACTTCAAGACACGGAAGAAGTTTTTAGAGTTCGAAACGAAGATTATGACGAAGTCTGGACAAGAACGGTACGTCGTTATCGATGGGGACTTTGTCGATATCGATCGAACGATTCATGGGATGATCATCATTCGGGACGTCCATTCGTTCAAAGAGGCCGAGCAGACGATCCGCTTTTTCGCCTACCATGATCCACTTACGAAATTGGCTAATCGCCGTGCGTTTTATGAACAAGCAGACCATGCGCTCCTGAGTGCCTCGCGACTATTTTTGCTGGTCATCGATTTGGACGGTTTCAAAGCGGTCAACGATACGTATGGCCATCAAATCGGTGATCATTTCTTAACACATTTAGGTGGACTGTTGGAAGCTTCGGCACGAGACGTCGGCTTGGCATCCCGTGTCGGAGGAGATGAGTTCTATATTTATTTAGTCGATTTAACAGATTCTGAAGTGCTTGCATTTATTCACGAACTTCAGCTGACGTTAAATCAGAACCCGTACCAAACGTCGGATGTGACGATTCCAATCCGGGCGAGTATCGGAGTCAGTCATGCCCCGGACCAAGGAACTGATTTAGATACATTGATTCATAAAGCAGACCAGGCGATGTACCAAATCAAACAAGACGGCAAAAATGATTATGCGGTTTATGATGAGGCGTTACATGGTCCAACATAACGGGAACATAGAAATGGTTAATCATTGAGAGGAGGATGGAACATGTCAGAAAGACCGTTAGTGACGATGCGCGCCGAAGGAGAGGCTGGAGGCGTCAAGACGACTGTGCGTGTAGGAGAACACACCCCTTTTATCGTAGATGAGCCGGAGCGACTCGGTGGAACGAATATGGGGCCGAACCCACTCGAATATCTTCTCGGAGCATTATCGTCTTGTACGACCGTCATGATTGCTTATGTCGCCCAGGACATGAGCTTTGAGTATGAAGGGGTCGAGTTCGTGACGGAAGGGACACTCGATCCACGAGGGTTCCAAGGGATGGAAGGTGTGCGCACTTACTTCGAGTCGGTTCATATGAAAATCGTACTCGACACGACCGAATCGGATGAGCGGATTGCGGAATTACGGAAAGGCGTCGAAGCACGATGTCCAATCCACAATCTCATGCATACGGCGGATGTCGCGATGACGGCAGAATGGGTTCGAAAATAAAGATGGGGGAAACCTCATCTTTTTTTACATAGTAAACCGAGCAAAAGAGCACGGAGGGGAGACGAATGCATCACCAAGCAATGACACGTGAATGGGCAAGTCGAATTCAAGAATGGACGTACGAAGCTCCTTATGACTTTTATAATCAGTCGCCTTCTGAAGAGGGAATTGACGAGTTGATGACATATCAGGCGATGTTAGAAGATCATGAGCTGATTGGATTTTATTGCATCGGTGCTGCTGCACAAGTGCCCAATTCGACATATCCGTATTCGTCAGACTTTACGGACATTGGGTTGGGGATTCGACCTGATTTGACGGGAAAAGGATATGGAAAATCGTTTGTGACATACGTCATGGAGAGAGCGGCGGAACGGGGGAAACCGTTCCGTCTAACTGTCGCCTCTTTCAACGAGCGTGCGATTCACCTATATGAAACGCTTGGATTTCATACCATCACATCGTTTGAGCGAAATGAGGTTCCGTTCCAAGTGATGGTGCGCGATTAACCATATTGTTTCTGATGTGCCTTTTTACGTCGTAAATAATCCTCATCGGCACGGAGTTGATCCCAATACGTTTTAAAGATGCGGGCAGACTCTGCCTTCTCTTCGTCGATTTCGCGCTCGTGAATGTTACCGTCTTCTTTATATTTACGTCCTCCTTTATAATTGGCGTAGCGTCGAGCCCGCGTGTAGCCCATTTGGATGAACTTTCGGGCCATGTCCATCCCGACGAAATCGTCGTTCGCACGATATGTTTCAAACAATTCCATGATTTCTTCAGCGGATTGCTTGGCAATCTCTGGCGTCTTGAATCGCCAATGGGGCAAAATCTCACTTTTATACGGTTCGACGAGTAGCACTCCTTGTTCACCACGCCCGACTCGGTACAGTTCGGGTTGTTGTCGGAAGTCGATTTCATCGAAGTTTAAATCATAGTTAAATGGCATGTTCATTCCTCCTCGACTAACGTTTTCCCATTAGGTCGAGGAAAGAAACAACTTGAAGGAAAAGGATGGGTTTGTATGATCAAGATGGAGACAGAGCGATTGATCTTAAGAGCATTTACGCTAGAAGACGCAGAGGATATGTATCGTTATGCTAAAGACGAACGTGTCGGACCGATGGCCGGGTGGGCACCCCATGAATCCGTTGAAGAGACGAAAGATGTCATTCGACTGTTTATTGAGGAAAAAGACGTGTGGGCCATCGTTTTGAAAGAAACCGGGCAAGTGATTGGCAGCATTGGATTACACGACCGAAGACCGGACCCAATGATTCAACATGAGGCACAGCGTGAGATCGGTTATGTGCTCAGTCCCGATTATTGGGGGAATGGTTACGTGCCGGAAGCCGTTCAGGCGATGATTCGGTTTGGATTCGAAGCGTTAGGTTTGGAGCGGATTTGGTGCGGCTATTTCAGCTTCAATGACCAATCGCGACGCGTCGTTGAGAAATGTGGGTTCACTTATGCGTTCACGAAAACGCAAGAATTGACCCGACTCGATGGACGAACGGTAGAATGCCTCGTCTATGTCCAACTCAATCCGACGTTCTTGACACATTGAAGCGCTGTTTCAATGTGTTTTTTCATGAAAACATAAAACACATTTATATGTAACCGGTTACACATTAAGATGGTTTTGTAAGCGTTTCCAGAATGGAGGATGTCAAATGGCGACCATCAAACAAGTGGCAAAACATGCGAACGTCTCAGTGGCGACCGTATCACGCGTCATGAATAAGAGCGGATATGTGAGTGAAGAGGCGAAAGAGGCGGTCGAAAAGGCGATTGCGGAACTGAATTACGCCCCGAACCGAGTCGCTCGTTCGCTCTATAAAAAATCATCGAATTTGATTGGACTCATCATGCCAGATATCACAAACCCGTTCTTTCCACAGCTGGCTCGGGCGATTGAGGATGTTGCCAATCAGCATGGGTATCAAGTCGTCTTATGTAACACGGACGAACAACTTGAAAAAGAACAGACGTATTTGATTGCCCTGCAGACGATGCATGTCGATGGCTTGATTATCACAACGAACCATTCCCACAATCCGAATTACGAGGCGTTAGATTTACCGATGGTCGCACTTGACCGAATCGTGAAAGCGGGAATCGACGCCGTTATATCGGATGGATATGAGGGTGGAAAGTTGGCGGCCGACACGCTGTTACAACGTGGTGCGACACGGTTGGCTCACATTGCCGGCCCCGATCATCTCAAGACGGTCAAACGTCGGACCGAAGGATTTGTCGAAGTAGCGGGAGACAGGCTTGTCGGAATGACCGAGTCCACGTTCACGTTCAAAGACGCCTTGAAAGCATCCCAACAACTATTCGACCATTCCTGGCCGTTCGATGGGATCTTCGCAGCGAACGATGTGATTGCGGCCGCTGTGTTGCAGGAAGCCGTCCGTCGGAACATTCGTGTCACGGAAGAACTGCAGGTCATCGGGTATGACGGAATCGAGCTAGGTGAGATGACGTCTCCACCACTGACGACCATCGTGCAACCCATCTATGAGATGGGACGAGTCGCGACCGAACGATTACTGGACTTGATTGAGAAGAAAGACACGCGACCGAAAGAGATGCTATTACCGGTCACGTTACTTGAAAGACAAACGACAAAGCGGAAGGAGAGATAAAGAATGAAACGCATTGTTGTCATTGGCAGTATATCGATGGACCTCGTCGTCACGTCCGACAAACGTCCAAGAGCAGGGGAAACGGTCATCGGTGAGTCGTTCCGTACCGTTCCAGGGGGGAAAGGTGCGAACCAAGCGGTCGCTGCCTCCAAGCTAGGCGGCGCTGTACAGATGGTCGGCTGTGTCGGAAGTGATCCGTTCGGACAACAGGTTGTCGAAAACTTCAAACAGCACAACGTCGATGTCACGCACGTTCGCATTATACCAGATGAAGTGACCGGTACAGCTCACATCGTATTGGCAGAAGAGGATAACTCGATTGTCGTCGTCCAATCGGCGAACAAACACGTCGCTTTCACAGAAGAGGAACTCGAACAGCTTCTCGATGAGCAGTCGTTCGTGCTTTTGCAGCTCGAGATTCCGATCGAAACGGTCAAACAAGTGACCGCTTACTGTAAAGAGAAAGGGATTCAAGTGCTACTCAATCCGGCACCGTCTCAACCGCTTCCACCAGAAGTGATTGAAGACGTCACGTATTTAACACCGAACGAACATGAATGCCGTGACTTATTCAACGGAATGTCCGTAGATGATGTTCTCAAACGTTATCCGAACAAGTTACTCGTCACGAAAGGCGTCCATGGCGTTCGATTCCATGATGGACGAGACGTCCGTCATGTGCCAGCCATCCGAGCAAACGTCGTTGACACAACAGGAGCTGGTGACACGTTCAACGGTGCACTCGCTGTTTCCCTCATCGAACAAGATGATTTGGAGACGGCCGTACGGTTTGCCGTAATCGCATCTGGCATGAGTGTGGAAGGCTTCGGTGCACAAGGTGGTATGCCGACACGGCAAAATGTACAACAACGATTGGAGCGCGTGTAATGAAAAAACAAGGAATTTTGAATAGTCATTTAGCAAAAATCTTTGCCGACCTCGGGCATACGGATCGCGTCGTCATCGCCGATTGTGGGCTACCGATTCCAGACGGTGTGAAGCGGGTCGATCTTAGTCTTCGAATCGGGGAACCGTCGTTTCTAAAGGTGCTCGATGTCGTCGAATCGGATTTGGTCGTAGAGCGCATCAAGATTGCCGAGGAAATCCTCACAAACAACCCGACGATTGCAGCTTCACTGAAAGAACGATACACCAACGTCGACATGTGCTCGCATGAAGACTTCAAACGAGAAGTCGCACAAGCGAAAGTGGTCATTCGAACTGGGGAAGCGACACCTTATGCGAACGTCATTTTACACGCAGGGGTCATTTTTTAAGGGGGAATTCGATGCATATTCAGTTGAAAGGCATCCATAAGTCGTTCGGCCCGGTCTCTGTCTTAAAAGGAGTCGATTTCGAATTGTTGCCTGGAGAGATTCATGCGCTCATGGGTGAGAACGGGGCTGGAAAATCGACATTGATGAAAGTGATGACGGATCTTCATGCTCAGGATGAAGGAGACATCTTCATCGATGGGAAGGTACGTCAATTCAAGCACCCAAAAGAAGCGGAGCAAGAAGGCATCGCCTTCATTCATCAAGAACTCAATATCTTACCTGAGATGACGGTGACGGAGAACCTGTTTCTCGGTCGAGAACTGACGGGGCCGTTTGGGACAATCAAACAGCAAGAGATGGCGAGGCGGGCTCGGGAGTATTTAGCAGAATTGAATATCTTCATGGACGTCAATGAAGTGGCACGCAATTTATCTGTCGGTCAACAACAGATGATCGAGATTGCCAAGGCACTCATGACAGATGCGAAAGTCATCGTCATGGATGAACCGACAGCCGCCTTGACGGATCGTGAAATCCAGGCGCTCTTCGCCGTCTCACGGGCGTTGCGGGATCAAGGCGTGTCCATCATCTATATCTCTCACCGAATGGAAGAAATTTTTGACTTATGTGACCGAATCACGGTGCTTCGGGATGGACAGTCCATCTCGACCCGAATGATTCCCGACACTTCCTTTGAGGAAACAGTACGTGACATGGTCGGTCGCGAAATCGGTGAACGGTATCCGACGCGCACGGCAACGCTCGGGGACGTCGTACTCGAAGTAGATGATTTAATCGGTAACCGGTTCCACAACGTATCATTCAACGTTCGTGCCGGAGAAATCGTTGGATTCTCCGGATTGATGGGAGCGGGACGGACCGAGGTGATGCGTGCTTTGTTCGGGGCGGACACTCACAAAGGGGGAGTCATCAAACTGAACGGGAAACCGATTCGAATCAAGACTCCGGCCGACGCCATTAAACACGGTATCGCCTTTTTGACAGAGGACCGAAAAGGAGAGGGCTTGCTTCTCGACTTTTCCCTAAGAGAAAACTTGTCGCTTCCGACACTCGATAAACGAGCGAAAGGATTGGTCATCTCCAAACAACAGGAAGCGACGTTCGCCGAGACGTACTTACAAAAACTTCGGGTCAAACATCATTCGATGGAACAAAA
Source organism: Exiguobacterium sp. s101 (assembly GCF_018617835.1). Classification (NCBI taxonomy): domain Bacteria; kingdom Bacillati; phylum Bacillota; class Bacilli; order Caryophanales; genus Exiguobacterium; species Exiguobacterium sp. s101. The sequence goes on from NZ_JACSKX010000005.1 coordinate 60,394, forward strand.
AGTGAAGTCACTGTCTGGTGGGAATTAACAGAAAATTGTGCTTGGCAAATGGCTAGGTGTCGAACCGGACGTCTTAATTTTGGATGAGCCGACCCGAGGCGTCGATGTCGGTGCCAAGAAGGAGATTTACAACATCATGAGTGATCTCGCGGAATCGGGTGTCGCCATCATCATGGTCTCTTCTGATTTACCAGAGGTACTTGGGATGAGTGATCGGATCGTCGTCATGCGTGAAGGTGTCGTGACCGGAACGCTCACGAAAGAAGAGGCGACATAAGAAAAAGTAATGACGTATGCGACAGGAGGTCAATGATATGGAATTGAAAGCAACAACTTCGCTGAAGCGCCCGGGTCGAATCGGATGGGGACAAAAATTAGGCCCACTGTTTGGTCTACTCGTCATCGTCGTCGTCGTGACGGCGCTCGAACCAGGATTTTTATCATTAAATAACATCTTTAACGTACTTCGACAAGTGTCCATCAATGCCTTGATTGCCTTCGGGATGACGTTTGTCATCTTGACAGGAGGCATCGATTTATCGGTCGGGTCTATTTTAGCGCTCGCATCTGCACTAGTGGCAGGTATGATGGTGGACGGTCAACATGCGGTCATGGCCGTTGCACTTGGATTAATTGCGGGTGCCGTTCTCGGTGCGTTCAACGGTGCAGTCATCACGTATGGGAAAGTGGCACCGTTCATCGCGACATTGGCCACGATGACGATTTATCGGGGGTTGACGCTTGTCTATACGGATGGTCGACCGATTACCGGTCTCGGGAACTCTGGCTGGTTCGAGATGCTCGGACGCGGCTACTTCTAGATCATTCCGGTACCGGCATTGACGATGCTACTCGCCTTCGGTGTCCTTTATTTCATTTTGAAGAAGACGACATTTGGTCGTCACACGTACGCGATCGGTGGAAATGAAGAAGCGGCAAAATTAATGGGGATTGGCGTCAACAAAGTCAAAATCATGATTTATTCGCTATCCGGTATGCTTGCGGCACTCGCTGGCATCATCTTGACGTCACGTCTCAATTCCGCACAACCTACAGCAGGAACGTCGTATGAACTCGATGCCATCGCAGCGGTCGTTCTCGAGGGAACGAGCCTTGCGGGTGGTCGCGGCTGGATTGTCGGGACGTTGATTGGGGCACTCATCATCGGAACATTAAATAACGGATTGAACCTTCTCGGCGTATCATCATTCTTCTAACTCGTCGTAAAAGGTGCAGTTATATTGTTTGCAGCATTGCTTGATCGTCGACAAAACGCGTAACACGCGAAAGGGGAAAACGGAACATGAAAAAATGGACAGCTTGGCTACTCGCACTGACAATGGTACTGATGGCAGCTTGCTCGACTGAACAACCGGGGTCATCGTCTGAAACGGAAACGAAAGATGGCGATTATGAAATCGGCTTATCGATCTCAACATTGAATAACCCGTTCTTCGTCGCACTGAAAGAAGGCGCAGAAAAACAGGCGAACGAAATGGATGCGACGTTGACGGTAGCGGATGCGCAAAACGACGCGGCGAAGCAAGTGAATGACGTCGAAGATATGATTCAAAAGGGGATGGATTTGATTTTCATCAACCCGACGGATTCAGAAGCGGTCGGTGCGGCAGTACAGGCAGCAAACGATGCGGGTATTCCCGTTATCACGGTAGACCGTAACGCTGAAACAGGGGACGTCGTCGCACACGTGGCATCAGATAACGTTGCGGGTGGACAATTGGCAGGTGACTACATGGTCGAACTCGTAGGTGAAGGGCAAAAAGTCGTCGAGCTCGAGGGGATTCCGGGAGCGTCTGCGACACGTGACCGTGGACAAGGATTCAACGAAGCGATTGATGGGAAATTAGAAGTCGTGGCAAAACAATCTGCGACCGTTGACCGTGCAGAAGGATTGACGGTCATGGAGAACATCTTACAGGATAATAAAGACATCGTCGCTGTATTCGCGCATAACGACGAGATGGCGCTCGGTGCCGTTCAAGCACTCGAAGCGGCTGGAATGAGTGACGTGAAAGTCATCGGATTCGATGCGACAGATGATGCCGTCAAAGCGGTCGAAGGTGGGACGATGGCAGCAACGGTTGCCCAAAAACCAGCTGAGATCGGGAAGTTGGGTGTAGAAGCGGCAATCAACCACTTGAAAGGTGAAACAGTAGAGGAAAACATTCCAGTTGAACTCGAATTAATCAAATAAGTCAGTAGAAACCTCACGATGCCTTGATTTCGGGTAGAGCTCGTGAGGTGATTTTTATTTATATGGGGAATTGAGAAATTGTGTATCGTTGTTCATAGGTTTTAACTAAATCAGGCGAGAATTCTCCCTCCTCTAAGCGTCTCGGGGCGAAGTCCGGCGTAGGTGGGAGATGAATCGCCCGGTCCAAACGTCTTTCCCCCCTGTGACAGATATGACGAACAAAAGTTCGTTATTCCGTCAGATTCTCCCTCCCCTTCCACGGGTATCGGACGAGGAGGATATATCATAATCTTCTGTAGGGAGGAGGGACAGACATGCTGAAAGGCTACAAATATAGGCTCCACCCGACGCCTGCACAGGCCAAGTTTCTCATCAAGACGATCGGCTGCGCCCGATTCATCTACAACAAGCTACTCGAGGACCGCATCGCCATCCGCGAGGAGGCGAAAACGGGGAGCGGAACGAGACGGAAACCGGCGACACCCGCCTCCTACAAGCCCCTGTTCCCGTTCCTCGCCGAGGCGGACAGTCTCGCGCTCGCGAACGCGAAGCTGAACCTCGACAACGCGTTCGCGAAGTTCTTCGCCGGGACGGGCGGCTTCCCGGCCTTCAAATCGAGACGGCGGTCGCGCGCCTCCTACACGACGAACAACCAGCACGGCACGATCCGCATCGAGAACGGCAAGGTGAGACTTCCTAAAATCGGCTTCGTGAAGTTCGAACAACATCGTCCGTTCGAGGGCGTCATCCGGTCGGCGACGGTCTCGATGACGAGGACGGGCAAGTTCTTCATCTCCATCCTCGTCAATCAAGATGAGGAAAAGTGGATCCCAGCCAAGAACAAGGTCGGGATTGATCTTGGCCTGGAGCACTTCGCCGTCATGACGAACGACGCGATGGTCTCGGAGAAGATTGACAACCCTCGCTTTCTCCGAAAATCCGAAGCGAAGGTCAAGAAGGCGCAACGGGCGCTGTCGCGAAAGAAAATCGGAAGCAAGAATCGTGAAAAAGCCAAGTTACTTTTGGCTAAGAAACACGAAAAGATTGCCAACCAACGCAAGGACTTCCTTCACAAGCTGTCGAGACGGATCGTTGACGAGAACCAAGTCATTGTCGTGGAGACATTGACATCGAAGGACATGATGAAGAACCACAAGGTCGCCAAATCGATTGCAGATGTCAGTTGGTACGAGTTCGTCCGGCAACTCGAATACAAATCAAACTTCTGTGGACGGACGCTTATCAAGGCAGATCAATGGTTCGCATCGACCCAGATCTGTTCCATTTGCGGAGCAAAAGGCGAGAAGAAGACGATGGATGTCCGTGAATGGACGTGTGCCTGTGGCGCGCACCATGACCGTGACATCAATGCGAGCCTCAACCTATTGATGTTGGCCGACTGACAACCATTCAGGGCAGGGACTGCCCGACGAGCTTGGTAAACAACCGTGGCTGGTAAGAGCACGGTCTTCCCAAGAAGCTCCCACTTCAAGTTGTGAAGCAAATAAGTGGCGAGTAGTTCACATAGCTTGCCCCGAGAACGATAGTGGGAAATGTATCACGACGAGTTGGTTCGGAAATGTTATTAGTATCTGTACCAACTTGATGAATGACACAGTCCTTTTGCTGAACATTTGTGATAATGAAAGTGTTAGTGTCTAAATCTTGTATTTTTAGTTGACTGTAAACTCTTTCAAGCATTGATTGTTTCGTTCCATTTCTGTTAGGAAATAAACGAATGAATTGCTTGGCATTCGAATTGTTCGGAAGTGGCCATAGTCTTTTTCCATCACCGCCAGATAATAATAGAATCTTCATCGAATGTCCTCTCTTCAAATAGAGTTTCTCATCTATTTCGCCAAACGTCGGACTATCCCTGTCTAATCAAAAAAGAGACAGCCGGTTCCGGCTATCTCTTTACAATATAGAGCGAAGCAATGCGCGAACGGGACTTCCATCCCCTTCGACGATTGGGAGAGGGACGGCATTCAAATCGTAATCTCCCGGTAAGATATTGTCTAAAACGAGTCCTTCTAGGATATGCACACCATTTCGTGCTAACGCGTGATGGCCGCTCATCTCTTTACTGTCAATCGCATCAACGGACGGTAAGTCGAGTCCGATCAAGAAGATTCCGAGTTCTCCGAGACGATCGGCAAGAGAGGGTGTCAGTTCAGGGATTGTCTCGGGAAAGACGTGCTTATCGGGCCAACCATCCGTTTTTAAGATGAGGCGTTCGACCCCAGTCAAATCGTGACCATCCAAATCAGATGCTTCAATCTTTGCCTTATGCGGTAGATGAATCACACGGGCTGGACCGATATATACGGACGGATCGAGGTCAATCACGCGCTTCCCGTGGTCGTCAAAGTGGAACGGTGCATCGATGTGGGTCCCGAGATGTAAACTCAATGTCATCTTCCCGACATTGACGGAACCACTCTCTGCCATTGGCCACGCGATTTCATATGAAAATTTTGTATCTCCCGGCCATGTCGTAACATCGGCATGAAGTGGCTGTGATACATCAATCCAAGTCATTTCGTTCAGCTCCTCTTATAGTGATGTCCGGACCGTCCAAAGCTCTGGGAAGAAGCGATGGTCGAGCACGCGACGCAAGTAGTTCACGCCAGACGAGCCGCCTGTCCCCATCTTCTGTCCGATGATGCGTTCCACGGTACTCATGTGGTTAAAGCGCCACATCTGTTGCTGACTCCCGATATCGAGTAGCTTTTCACCGAGCTCATATAAGTCCCAATACGTATCGACGTCTCGATAGACTTCGACCCATGCATTCTCGACACTTTCATTCCATTCCCAGTCCTGGGTGACATCACGTTCGAGCACGCTCGCATCAATCGATAGACCCCGACGATGCATTTCGCGGACCGTCACATCGTAAATGCTAGGAGCTTGTAGCGAGCCTTCGAGCAATGGATACAATTTTTTATCGTGTGCGTAAACACTGAGCGTCCGTGCGTTTTTGAAGCCGAGAGCGAATTCGATTTGTCGGTTTTGGTAAGACTGAAAACCAGAGGACGAGCCGAGTTGATCTCGGAACTCTAAATACTCGGCCGGTGTCAACGTCGCGAGGACGCCCCATGACTGGATGAGTTGCTGCTGAATCTTCGAGACGCGGGCGAGCATCTTGAACGAACGCTCGAGTTCGCCGTTCGTGATGGCCGTCGTGGCTGCTGTCAATTCATGCAAGATAAGCTTCATCCACAACTCGCTCGTCTGGTGGATGATGATGAACAGCATCTCATCGTGATGGTCGGAAAGGCGATGCTGACTCGATAAAATCGGGTCGAGCTGGAGATAGTCCCCGTACGACATGTCTTTTGAAAAGTCCGTTTGAATCGATTTTTCTACTTTATGTTCCGTGCGTTCACTCATGACAGTTCCCCCTTATGCGACCACTTCGCGGACGTTCGCGAACGCCTCGTACTCTTTGTCGTCCATGATTTTCTTCAACGTCACAATCACGTCATATACGTCGGTAAACGTGTTATACAATGCGACCGGTGCGAGACGGATGATGTTCGGTGCCCGAAAATCTGGGATGATGTGATATTTCTTCAATGCCTTACAGATACGTGCCGCTTCGGGATGCTCGAGGCTCAAATGAGCGCCGCGCTGTCGTGTGTCCGTCGGGCTACCGATGAAGAATCCGTGAGGTGCGAGCATCTCTTCGATCAAATCCATCATATACGTCGTGAGCGCGAGTGATTTTTGACGAATCGCTTCCATCCCGACCTCGTTGAACATCTCAAGCGCGCCAAGTTGAGGAGCAAGACTCATAACGTGTGGTGTTCCGATTTGGAACGCACCGGCATGTTCGGCCGGTGTCATCGTATGGTCCATATCGAACTGTGTATCTTTGCGCGAACCGAACCAACCGGCGAGTCCAGGTGTTGTGCCGAAGTGACGTTCATGAACGAATAAGCCCCCGACCGTTCCAGGACCCCCGTTCAAATGTTTATAGTTGCACCAGTATGCGAAGTCGACACCCCAGTCGTGGAAGTCATGAGGGATGGCGCCGACGGAGTGACAGGCATCGAAGCCGATCAAAATTCCACGCTCGTGTGCCGCTTTCGTTAGACGAGGCATATCTAAAATCTGACCACTCCTATAGAGGACGGTCGGTAATACGATGAGGGCGATTTCGTCAGTCATCGCGGCAATCAAGTCGTCTTCTACTAAGAAGCGCCCATCTGGACTGTCGACTTGGACGAGGTGCTCTGATGGGTCGAGTCCACGAAGTTCGAGCTGACTCTTCAAGGCGTAAATGTCAGACGGGAACGTGAGGGCGTCTGCTAAAATCTTCGTTCGTTTGCCTTCTGGTTTGAAAAACGAAGCGACGAGTTGATGCAAGTTCACGGTCGTCGAACCGGTGACCATCACTTCTTCCGACTTTCCACCGATGAGCGGCGCGTTCAGTGCAGCCAGCTCTTCGGACAAGTTGAACCAAGGATGGCGACCGGACATCCAACCATCGATTCCGAGCTCTCTCCAGTCCGCGAGCGATTCAAGGAGCGTACGCTCGGCTCGTTTCGATAAGAGCCCGAGTGAATTCCCATCCATATAAATCCCGTCTTCCGGTAAGTAAAATTCTTCCCGATATGATGCGAGCGGGTCTTGTTTGTCTAGTTGTTGTGCGTAAGCACATGTGAAATCGTTCATCTCCCCATATTCCCCCTTTAAAGCTTATACGTTGTCAAAATCGTAGCAATCGGACATAAGGAAGTCAACAAACAACAAGGTGTCGGCGAGTCAAACTAAAAACGCTCAAGCGTGATCTTGAGCGTTTAGGAGTGTAGCTTATTTTATTTTTCGTACATTCTCTTGTCGGAGTAGCTTGAATAGTGTGAAGGCCATCAATAACAGGATGATGGTGAAGGGCAAGGCGGAAATCAACGACGCAGTTTGAAGTCCTTCTAAGCCACTCGCAATCAATAAGACGGCAGCGATTCCTCCTAACAGAATCCCCCAGGCGATTCGAACGGGAAGGGGTGGATTCAAGCTACCATTCGTCGTCATACTACTGATGATGTAGGTAGCAGAATCGGCCGATGTAATCAAGAACGTCAAAATCAAGAGAATCGACAAGACGGACAGGATGAAACTGAACGGGAGCTCGGCAAACGTCACGAACAATGCGCTCGTCACGTCCGCATTGACGGCTTCAGCGATGGAAGTCCCTTCGAATAAATCTAGATGTAGGGCAGTGCCCCCGAATACGGCAATCCAAAGGAGCGCGATGAACGGAGGAACGATGAGGACACCAACGATGAATTCACGAATGGTACGGCCTCGTGAGACACGTGCGACGAACGCTCCGACAAATGGGGACCAGGCGATGGCCCATGCCCAATAAAAGATTGTCCAATCCCGGACCCACGTCCCTTGTTGATACGGTTGTAGACGAAGACTATAGCGAATGAAATTTTGTAAGTAGTCACCTAGACCGAGCGTCAAGGTTTCTAAAATGAAAATTGTAGGACCGGCAAAGAAGACGAAGACCATCAACACGAGTGCGATACCTAAGTTGATGTTACTCAACCACTTGATGCCACGATCGAGACCGGTCGTCGTCGATGTTAAAAATAGAGCGGTCAAGACGACGATGATGGCGACTTGCATCCAAGCGGTGTTCGGGAGCCCGAACACACTGTTCAGTCCACCGTTGATTTGAAGAACACCTAAACCAAGCGACGTCGCGACACCCATGACAGTGGCGATGACCGCTAATATATCAATCGTCTGATTCAACGGTTGTTTGTACGGGCGTTCTTTTATAAGCGGTGAGAGACTAGTCGAGATGAGTCCGTCCGCATTACGACGGAACTGGAAGTAGGCGATAATCAGTCCGACAATCGCAAAGACGGACCATTGACTGACACCCCAATGGAAGAACGAATAGGCCATCGCAAGACGTGCCCCTTCGACCGTCAGTGCCTCCGTATCCGCATACGGTGGCGTGAAGAAATGGCTCATCGGCTCGGCAACACCCCAAAAGACGAGTCCGACACCGAATCCGGCGGAGAATAACATGCCGATCCAAGTAAAGAACGGATATTGAGGGCGATCGTCATCCTTCCCGAGACGGATTTTTCCGTATTTACTGAACGCTAAAAAGACTAAAAAGAGCACAAACAAGAATACGGAAAGTAAATAGAACCAACCGAACGAGCGAGTCGTAAAGTTAAAAATAGATCCTGCGATTGAAGCGAATGATGTTGGGGCAATGGCTCCGAATAGAACGAGTAAGGCGATCAAACTTGCTGAAATATAAAACACCCGGTTCAAACGTGGTTTTTGTGTAGAATCCTTCATGTTGTCTCCTTTCGGTATAATTATTATTTAGGACTAGTAATAGATTGCCTATTATCTACATTGCAAACAGGATATATAATCCATCGTGTTTTGAATACTTGATTCGGGAAAAGAAATAAAGAGGAGGGAATATGATGAAATTGATTGCGATTGACTTAGATGGAACGTTGCTATCGCGTACGGGTGTGATAACAAATGCAAACCGGGACACGATTCGTCGTCGACAAGAGGACGGTGACATCGTAGCGATTTGTTCAGGGCGCTCGATTCATGATATCGAAGAGTTATTGAAGCGTAGTGATCTCGTCTGTCCAATTCTGTCTGGAAACGGAGCAATCGGCTTTTATGAGGACAAGCGAATTTATTATCACGCCATGGACCAATTCGTCGTTAACGGACTGTGGGAGATTGCCAAGGAGCATGACGCGTACGTCGAATTTTATACGAATGCGGGTGTGAAAGTCCTTCAGTCAGGCAGTGACTTGTTAAAACGAGAACTTGATGATGTATTACCTCACGATCAATCGTTCACGCGCGAATGGGCGGAGCGTGAGATTGAAATCCAAAATGAGCAATTCGGTCTGACGTATATGGATTCGATGGAAGACATCGACTTTGCGCAAGATGAAGTGTATAAGGTGTTTGTCTATTCGTTCGATCGCCAAAAGTTACATCGCTTGCGTAAAATCTATGAGCCACGGGATGATATTTTGATTACGACAGCAGGATGGACGAAGATTGAGATTGGTCATCCTCATGCGAGTAAGGGTGAGGCGCTAAAACAATTAGCTGATCATTATCAGGTTTCGATGCGTGATGTCGTCGCTATCGGAGACAATTTGAACGATGTATCGATGTTTGAAGTAGCCGAAACAAGAATTGCGATGGGAAATGCGGTAGACCCGTTAAAAGATTTGAGTACGCATATCACAAAGGACGTGGAAGAAGATGGGGTCGCCTACGCGCTGACACATTATGTATAAAATGATTATGGAGAAATCGTGAACGAGGATTGAAGGATGCTAAAAACGGATATTGTATACATGTAACCATTCACTTTCTGAAATGAGTCGGGGAGCAGGGGGCATATTTGTCACCTGTAGCTGATGGAAGAAAGAGGGTGGGAAAGTCCATGTAAACGTGAATCGTGTATTCCAAACGATGATGCGTCGGCCTCTGTTTGCTATCGAAGCAAACATACCAGACATACTGTTTGTATAAGGAATCCCACATGATCCGCGTCATAGGTGGACAACATAGGTACCAAGTCCTGTTGTGCCCATTCAATCAAAGCGTCTACGAGTTACTTGTTCGATTTCATTCTTTAGGATGTGAAAACAACTGGTGAACCAATGGACAATGCATCGATTCGAATGATGCGTCACGCTGACTTGGACATCTCTAGTCGAACCAAATCATAGATGGGACGGTCAATCGAGTAGAAACTTGGTTGGATGAAAGTCCGGGGACTAGAGAATCGAGAAAAGCGCCGAGTGTGGGCGCTTTTCTTGTGGTATTCTATTGAGTGAATGCAGTGATGGAGGGATCGCATGCCAAAGTTATATTGGTTCGGGACGTTCTTTAGTGGCATGATTCTTTTGACCACGGGAACGATGGAAGGTCTTTACCGTCTGTTACCGATTGGATTGATGGCTATCGCGGTCATCGGCTATTTCATACAGACTCGATTCGAGCAAAAGAAGCGGCGCCCTTGATCGGGTGCCGCTTCTTTTTAAAAGGATTCGAGTAAACGTGTCATCACGTCATCGATCTCTTGCTGCAACGCATCGACTTGACGTTGGAGTGCCATTAACTCATCGAGGTCATCCAATTCATTCATCTGTTGAAGCAATGCTTGATGTTCTGCTTCTAATTGTGTCAAATGGGCTTCCTCATCCATCGTAGACGAAGAGGTTTTTGTCTGCTTTATCGATTTCGATGGTTTTGCGTGCTCCGTTTTAGGTTGCTCGCTTGAGTCGTGTTCGCGTTTTTCGAGGGCATAGGCGACGCTGCCTTCAAAACGTGTCATCGTCCCGTCAAGCCAATACGTCACCGGAAATAATTTATTCAGAAAGTAGCGATCGTGTGATACGGTGACGACCGTTCCAGGAAAACGTTCTAACGCCTCTTCAAGTGCTTCTCTCGATTCGATATCCAAATGGTTCGTCGGTTCATCTAAGACGAGGACATTGATTTCTTCATGGACGAGGATGGCGAGCATGAGTCGCATCTTCTCCCCGCCGCTCAAGTTCGACACGGGTTTAAACACACTCGCCCCGTAAAATAAGAATTGGGCGAGAAGGTGACGCGCTTTTCCTTCATCGACAGCAATGCGGTCCCGGAACGCCTCCATTAATCGATGGGATTCATCGAACGTGATGTGTTGTGATAGATAACCGATTTTCGCTTGGTCGGCTCGACGGACGGTACCGATTTGCGGTGCGACTTGACCGAGCAACAGCTTTAAAAGAGAAGACTTTCCGCTTCCGTTCGGTCCGACGATGGCGACACGCTCCCCGTGGCCTGTGTAAAAATTCACACCTTCGAAAAGCGGTCGGTCGTAACGGAGTGTCGCATCCGTCACCTCGAAGACGTCGCGCCCGGTTCGCCCGTTCGTCGTGAACTGGATATTCGGTTGCTCGGCCTCGAGTTGCGGTTTCTTGATTCGTTCAATTCGTTCGAGCGCCTTTTCCATCGATTTGGCACGGCGATAAAACTTTTCATTTGGTGGATTGCCTTCGTTGGCCCATTGCCGCAACTGCCGAATCGTTTCTTTCATTTTTTTAATTTTCTTCTGTTGCTCCGTGTAAGCGTGAAACTGGTCAAGCAACTGTTTTTCTTTTTGGGCAATGAAGTCCGTATAATTCCCAGGATAACTCGTCAATTCACCGTCTTCGCACTCGACGATTCGAGTGGCGACCGCATCTAAGAAGACCCGGTCGTGGGAGACAATCAGGAGCGCTGAATCGTAATCCTGTAAATAGGATTCGAGCCACGTCATCGCTTCTAAATCCAGATGGTTCGTCGGTTCATCCAAAATGAGTAGCTCGGGTTCCTGAAGAAGCGCTAAGGCGAGTCCGATTTTTGTTCGTTCTCCACCGCTTAGCGTATCGAACGGTTGATCCACGAATGAGGTCAGTTTTAGTCCGTCAATCATCGCACTGATTTTTGACTCGTAGACGTAGCCGCCCGCATGGTCGAATTGCGCTTGGACCGTCCCGTATGTTTCGAGAAGACGTTCGAGCTGTTCGGTCGTCGCCATCTCTTCCTCGAGGCGAGACATCTTCTCGCGAAGGCGAAGGACTTCCTCGAAGGCGGTCTGAAGGACATTGCGTCCACTGTTTCCGGGATAATCGGGAAGCTGGACCAAATAGCCGATGGAGAGTCGTTGCCGACGGTAAATCGTTCCAGCGTCATGCTCTTCAGAGCCGACAATGATGCGTAACAGTGTCGTTTTACCGCTGCCGTTCCGGCCGACGAGCCCGACTCGTTCGTTTTCGTTCATGAATAAATTCGCATCTGTGAGAACGGCGTGACCACCGTATTGTTTTTGAATGTGTCGTAAATCGATTAACATAATAGGTTCCTCCTGAGATCAGGGCCTATCAAAAAAACCGAGCGCAAAGAAGCGCTCGGTTTAGAGAGAGAGGCGCTTTGTCGTATATTCAGCAATGTCTAAAAAAGGACAGACGGGTCCCTTGATTAAGCGACATCGTGAAAAATCGCACGCAAAATGTACAAATGTTCAGTTGTCCAATGCGTACGGTCGACAAATTTCACCTTTCTCCCTCCTTTCAATTATCTATGTTTTGATTGTAAGCGTTTTTCTTTAGACTGACAATGAAAATAAAGGAAATGGAAGAGATGACGTCGTATATAGTCACCATCGAGGAGGCGAAGAAATGAGGAAAGAATGGCTAGGAGCACTCAGTTTGACCCTTGCGGCGAGTATATGGGGCGGGATGTATGTGGTCAGTAAATATGCGCTCGCATATATTGAACCGTTCACGTTCGTCTGGTTACGATACGCTGTTGCATTTACTGTCCTATTCATTGTGTGGCTTCGATTTGGACGAGAATCGATTCGACGGGCGGATTGGAAATGGATCGGACTGGTCGGTGTCATCGGATACGTCGCTTCAATTTCATTTCAATTCATCGGGACAAAGCTATCGGATGCACATACCGGTTCCCTTGTGACCGCAGCGACGCCGGCGTTCATGGTCTAATTCGCTCGATTGCTGTTGAAGGAGCGACTGACTCCTGTCAAGATTGGAGCGCTTGGACTGGCAACGGTTGGTGTTCTCATTGTGGTCGGTTTGGAAGGAGAGGGGACGTATCGGGTTGGCAGTTTCGTACTCGTTCTAGCTGCCGTGACGTGGGCGCTCATGTCCATCTACGTGAAAATCGGGACACAGACTTTGTCGACTTTGACGCTCACGACATTTTCGATTGGAATCGCATGGGTGTTGATGACCCCGTTGATGAGTATAGAAGTCATACAAAGCGGATTTCCGGATTTGAATGGCGTTCTTTGGCTCAGCATATTCTATATCGGGATTGTATCAACGGCAGGGGCGTTCTTCTTTTGGAATAAAGGGCTCGAGTTGATGGATGCGAGTGTCGGGTCACTCTTTTTCTTCTCTCAACCCTTGGTTGGCGGGACGCTCGGTTGGCTCGTTTTGAACGAGACGCTCCATCTTAACTTTTTTATCGGTGCCGGTTGTATCATGACGGCTGTGACGTGGTCGACGCTCGCAGAACGACGACAACAACTGCCGATTTCAGAACGCCATCTGTAACGACAAAGCGGTCGCCCTCATGTTTAGAGGGCGACCGCTTTTATTAAAATCCATGATGGTCGAGTTTGTCTTGTTCGCGCTTCATCTCAAGTTCAAGGCGCTGAATGGCGAGCTTCTCCTCTTCAATCTTTAAGCGACGTTCTTCGACGCGTGATTCCCTTGTTTTGATAATCGTATTGGCGCCGACCGACGTAACAACGATCACCATAGCCGTGATATAAAAAAAGAAATCCATCTGAAATCCTCCTTTTTATGTGAATAAGTTCGTGACAAGCCGTTGCGTCTCAAGGGCGACACGACCGTCCGTTGAAATCGCTGTATCTTCGATGAGTGCGGAGATGAAGTGGTCAATCGCGCCTTGGAATCCTCGTTGCACGAGTGTCGTGTCCCATGAACCGAACGTTTCGACTTCATGCCGACCTTGCTTGAAATGATGTAGCGTGACCATCTCTTCGACGGACAATCGTTCCCCATCCCGTACAATCGAGACGTGCTCATGGTTCGCTCCGGACGTGCGATGCATCGATGTCGTGTGCATTCCGTGCTCGTCTTGCCATACATGGCGGGCGAATCGCAGCTCATGCTTTTCATTGACGTCGACGTGACCCGAGACGAGTGTGAGCTCATTACCAGCGAGGAAACGTAACGTATCAATGACATGTAAGTAATCGTCGAGTAAGGTGAAGGTCGCATCCTTTGGACCGACATCGTTCTCTCGATGCTTCACCACATCAATCATATGCGCTGGGGACTCCTGTTGGAGACGTCTATACATCGGTGCAAAGCGTCGATTGAACCCGATCATCAATTTGCGACCGAGACGCTCGGCTAGTTCGACGAGTTTTTCCGCCTCATCCAAAGTTGTGGCGAGGGGCTTATCCACGTAGACGTCGATCCCGTGCTCTAGTAAATACGATACGACGTCATAATGGGTTTCAGTTGAACTATGTACGAACGCTGCATCGATGGATGAGGCGAGTTCGCGTAACGTATCGAATGCAGTCATTCGGTAGGTTTGGCAAATCGTTTGCCGTTTCGAGACATTTGGAGAAAAGGCGCCGACTAAATCGGTTCGAGGATGGTTCGCAAGGATAGGTAAGTAGGCTTTTTGAGCGATATTTCCAAGCCCGACAATACCGATTTTTGGTTTTTGCATCACGTTCACTCCTTTGGTCCATCATAACAAAAAACCGGACAACACATGTGTCCGGTTCAGGAATTATAAACTTGCATTTAAGACCATTTCACCTTGTGGCGTCTCATTGCCACGATTCGGTTCTTTCGTGACAGCGACGGTATCCCAGTCGACTTCGACTTCATCCGAGTCGAGCGTATAGATGACCGTCCCGTTGCCTTTGTCGTCGGTCACGAAAGCGCCGGTCGGAATCGGGGCACCATCTTTTAAGAGCCATACTTGATACACCTCATTGGCGTCGAGTGAGGATAAGCCGTTCGTTTGGACGATCAGTTGCGTCGTACCATCCTGTTCTGCAAGGTAAGCGGTCCCTTCAGATTCGCCGTCGAGTGGAATCGTTTCGTTTAATGCGATACCAGGGGCATCAGGCTGATTCGTAAGCAAATATCCATTCCCGATCAAGGAGAGAAGGAGTGCCGCTGCTAAAGCGACCATTCCCAAGACCGATACGTTCCGTTTCTTCTTCTGTTTGAACGGTGTCGCCGGTGGAACAGCAGCAGGTGACACGGTTGATGTTATAGGCTCATTGTCTTCTTCGAATACACGATCGAGGACGCGCGCTTTCATACCTCGCGGTGGTTCAATCGGAGTAGACAAGAACGCGACGCCACCGACAAGTGCTTCGAGTTGTTCGAGCTCTTCTTGACAGTCTTTACAAGATGCAAGGTGTTGTTCAAATTTTGCTCGTTCATCTTCCGATAGATGTTGGTTGAAATAGTCAATCAATTGGTCGCATGCGTTCATTGTCCTACCTCCTTTCCGATGAATTCATGGGATAACTGTTTCCTCAGTTGCTTCAGCGCCAGTCGAACCCTTCCTTTCACTGTACCAAGCGGGATGCCGCACGCATCAGCGATTTTTTGCTGACTTAGCCCTTGGAAGTACATGAGCCGAACGACTTGCTGCTGTTCGGCCGGTAATGTCGCCATGGCCGTCTCGATTTGGGCACGTTCTTCTTGCCACTCTGCTTCTTTCTCAACGGATGGTGACTCAGAAGGGATGGCCTCAGCATATGATTCGTCGAGCTGTAAATCGGGTTTACGCTTACGAATCAAATCAATGGCCACGTGCCGGCTCATCGTGAAGAGCCAAGAACGAAACTTTCCTTTTGATTCATCGTAGACTCCGCCGCCACGCCAAAGTTTGATAAACACTTCCTGCATGGCTTCTTCGGCCAAATCACGGTCCTTTGTCAGCTGTAAGACAAAAGCGTATAAAATTCGTTCATATCGATCGTACAATATTTCGAGCGCTTCTTTGTCCTTTTGCCTGACACGCTCATATAATTCTAAGTCAGTCATAACATACTCCTTTGCGCAGAAGGGATGTCCCTTGTATTGATCTAACGTATAAAACGAAAAAATAGATGCCTATTTTATGTGACTATTTATTGAACATGTAGATGACTGGGTCGGAAGTTTTTTATAAATGAACAAGCGTAATTTTTCTGAAAGGATATAGGCAATGACACTTAACACAATGGATGTCATTAGCATCAATCCGATCGCGGTTAAGGGAGCGCACATCGTTGCCCAAAAGAAATATGTGCGAATGCCAAAAAGAAAAGCGAATACAATGAAAAACCCTGTAATCAAACTACTCATTTGGCAATAAACTTGGAAGAGTCGTTGAATCATAAGATGCCTCCTTTGTTTCATTGTACTATAGGGGAAAGAGAAAATGATAAGGAGACGATATCATGAAGCGATTTACGAATGAGGGACACATCCTCATCTGCTTTGATTTTGATGAGACCTACTTTCCTCATGCGTGTACACCGGACCAATTGGCATCCGTTCGTCGTCTGGAAAATTTTCTGGAGCGACATTCATCCCAACTATCGATCATGTGGGTGACAGGCAGTTCGCTTGCATCGTTACACGAAAAAGTAAAGCGAGCGAATCTTCACTTTTGGCCTCATCGCATCGCCTCAAGTCTCGGGACAGAACTATATCGAATCGATACGGATGGGACATTCTCTGTAGAGCGAACCTATCAAGAGTCGTTCCCAAGTGATTTTGTATCTCGTGTGGAACGTGTCGCGGCACAGACTGGGGAGATGCAGATTGAACTAGAAGCACAGCCAGGGAATGGGACGAGTCCTTGGATTCGTAGTTATTACATACGCAATCAACAAAGGGAATGGAGAGAAGGTATTCGAACGTTGGCCAATGAAGCGGGTATTGCCGTCAATATTAGCCAATGCAATCCGAAGGCAGGTGATCCCGTCAATGCGTTTGATGTCGATTTTTACCCGATTCATGCAGGAAAAGCTTCGAGTGTATCCTATGTATGTGTGACTTCTTTTTTTGACCGTGAACAGGCATATGCCTTTGGTGACAGTGGGAACGACCTCGATATGTTAACGCATGTCGGGAATGGTTATTTGTTAAAGAATGCAACAGCACAAGCGAAACGAGCTTATCTAAAATTGACAAAAAAGGCTTACGTTGATGGCATTTTAGAGGTATTAGAATCCAATGTTTCATCTTTTAATTGATGAATGATTTGTTCTAAGAAACGGATGAGAGTTGAACGAATCGCTTCCACATGTGTATTAAAATCGAGGCGTTGTTGCCAGATGCGGCAAAATAACTCAGTCAAAGTTTCTTCCGCCGTTGCCGGATGGTTGCTAAGATGAAGCGCGTAGCGATAGAGTAGGTTTTCATAGCGTGAATACAAATGTTCTAAGGCTAGTCGATTTTTTAGACGAATTTGATCGACTAGGCGTTCATCAAGTGTAGGAAGCATATGCAATTCCTTTCATATAGAATGAGTGTCTCAACTGTAAACGATAAAAGGACTTTACTTTGATAAAGTACCCTTTCTCTTCTTTTACTAATTTGAGGTCATTCAAACAAAAGAACAGGGAAAATGGCAGTTGAATATGCAATGACTTAAAACGTGTGATAACAATGCGGACAAGTCTGCGCATCACCTGGAGCACGTTTAAATGACGTTTTACATTTTGGGCAAGTGACCCTCTCGCTCTGTTGATTGAATAAACTGCCACGATTGAATAGGATGTTGCGAAGATTCGGTAGTGCGAGTGCGGCAAAAATCATTGCACCGAATAAAAAGACCGCTAAAATCAGTAACAATACATAGCTCATTGTCTTTGTTCCTCTCTTGTTCCATTTCTTTTATCATAATAGAAACTTGCTCGAACGAACAGCTTGTGAATATAAAAAGGAAGAGCCTAGCACTTGAATGAAGTGTCTAGGTTTTTTTCGTGAAGTGATTGTTTTTCATTGGAAAAGGGAAGTAATATCTTTGTCATCTCAATTGCCGTTTAAATCTAGTGCCATGACGATAAGGTTAATCAACCTAGCGACACCCATGAGAAAGGACGTACACAGCATGAGAACGAAACGTTTATCCGCCATTTTAATAAATGAGATGGATGACATTTTTGATCCATGGGTGACCGGAGTCGAAACGGATTCCAGAAAGGTCAGTTCAGGGAACGTCTTTATTTGCATTCGCGGCTACACGGTTGACGGACACAAGTTTGCAGAAGACGCCGTGGTCAATGGTGCGAGTGCGGTCATCTCAGAATATCCACTCGATCTCGACGTACCGAATGTGGTTGTTGCTGATACGAAGCAGACGGCAGGAGCGGTTGCGAGTGCTTTTTATGACCACCCCTCTCATCGAATGCGCATATATGGTGTGACGGGAACGAATGGAAAAACAACAACAGCGACGTTGACATATGATTTATTGCGTCTCTCAGGACAACGTGCCGGAATCGTTAGTACGATAGGAGCTCGTTTCCTCAATCAGACGATTGAAACGGCCAATACGACCCCAGAAGCTGTCGTCTTGCATCGCATTTTAGCGGATATGGTTGATGCGGACGTCACGGATTGTGTACTCGAAGTATCATCGCATGCATTGATGGAAGGTCGCGTGGCTGGAATTCATTTTCATGCGGCCGCGTTTACGAATTTGACGCATGATCATTTAGATTATCATCGTTCGATGGATGAGTATGCCCGGGCGAAAGCGCGATTGTTTGAACAGGTAGAAGTGACGAACGGTGAGGCAATCGTGTTAAACGCAGAAGACTCGGCTAGTCATGTCATGGCTGAGTTTGCGCCGACACGTCAAGCCATTATGTATAGTACAAAAGAGGAGATAGATGCCGACATTCAAGTCATTTGGCGTGAAGAGACGGTACTCGTCAGTATGAAGGATTTCAAACTCGAAGTGCCCGTTCGATTCATGGGGGCGTTCAATGCAGCGAACTTATCAGCGGCCATTGGACTCGTTTCGACTTCTGATATGGCGCTGCGGACCATTGTTTCAAATGTTCCAGGACTTACCTTGCCAAAAGGGCGTTTGGAACGTTTAGCTACAGAGGATGCTGAGATTTATATTGACTATGCCCATACACCAGACGGTCTAGAGAAATGTTTGTCTACATTGCAACAAGACAACCGTGATCTCGTCGTCGTCTTAAGTGCAGCAGGAGATCGGGACCCGACGAAGCGCCAAGATATGGGACGCATCGCAAGTCAGTATTCAAACGAAGTGATTGTCACCGTGCATGATGTTCGTATGGAAAATCCAACACACATCATTCGCGATTTAGTCAAAGGGATTCAGCCGAATGCGAACTATGTGACGTTTGAAGCGAGGAAAGATGCACTTCGCCACGCAGTGATGCAAGCGTTAGAAGGGAAGCGCGTCGTTGTCGTCGGTAAAGGGCATGATCACATCGAACGAATCGGCCGCCAGTCGATTCCTTTCAACGAATCAGATATTTTATTAGAAGAATTGAAAAAGCGAAAAGGGCAGGAACCTGCCGTTTAACAAAACGATGACAAACGTCATCGTTTTTTAATGTGTGAAGAACGGTAAGGAAGGCAATAACTAGTAATGTAGTAGAATTGAAGGAGGAGAATAGACATGTCAGTTTTGTACAAAGAATTTACAAACGATGAAGAAGTCGTTACCGCCATTCAATCGATGAAATCAAATGGGGTGGATGAATCCAACATCTACGTCATTACACATGACGATGACCGAAGCAAACGCGTTGCGGACAATGCTGATGCGAACACCGTCTCGGCAAGTGACGTCGGCTTGGGGACAGCCGCCAAAAACGTGTTCCGTAAAAAAGGGGACGAACTTCGTGCAGAGTTTCAAGAACTTGGCTTTTCGAAAGAAGAGTCAGAACGACTAGAAGAGAAATTAGACAAAGGGAAAGTGCTCGTCGTCGTGAAAGATGCACCGGCCGGATTTACTATCTGATTCCACTACCATTGAGAATAGAGAGAAAAGAGGCTGAATCGACACGATCGATTCAGCCTCTTTTTTGTTCGATTAACGAAGGCGGACGACGGTGCGACCGCTCAACTCTCCTCGCATCATCGATTCGGCGTGACGTGGGACATCGTGTAGCGGAATCTCATGAATCATGTCGTTCAACATTTTCATGTCGATGAGTTCTTCAAGACGTTCCCATGCGTTCATACGGCGTGCCATTGGTTGCATGACTGAATCGATTCCAATTAGTTTCACCCCTCGTAAGATGAACGGGTAAACGTTCGTCGGCAAATCGGTTCCTCCTACGAGACCGCATGCGGCAACAGCACCTTCATACCTGATTTGACTCAAGATATTAGCGAGTGTATTTCCGCCAACTGAATCGATGGCGGCATCAAAACGCTGTTTGGCGAGTGGACGAACAGATCCTTCTAATTCGCTACGATTGATGATGGTCTCGACACCAAGTGAACGCAAGTAAGGTGAATCTGTTTTACCAGTCGAGGCGACGACGTGATAGCCAAGATGGCGAAGTAACGTAATGGCGAAACTCCCGACACCACCTGTCGCCCCCGTGACGAGTACCTCTTCCCCAGGACGGACACCGGCGTGCTCGAGTGCATCAATCGATAACATCGCCGTCAGCCCTGGTGTCCCGATAGCGATGGCATCGCGCATAGTCATCCCCTTCGGTAATTTGACGAGCCAGTTTCCCGGAACTTGGGCATATTGACTGAAACCACCGAAGTGACGTTCGCCAATTCCAAAACCAGTGGCGATGACTTCATCTCCGACTTTAATGTCGAGATGGTCCGATTCGACTACTTTCCCGACGAATTCACATCCAGGGATGAATGGGTAATGGTTCACGATTTTACCTGAATTTGTTAATCCGAGTGCGTCTTTATAGTTCAACGCAGAATAGTGGACTTCGACTAAGACGTTCCCATCTTCTTCTTTTGGGAGCACGTCGGATTTGACATCTTTTACTTCGGTATGAAGGTGGTTATCCTGTTGGTCGAGCACGAGTGCTTGGAATGATTCATTCATCTGTGTAACCTCTTTTCTTTTGGATATCTTCACTCTACCTATCTTTCCCGTGCGAAATAAAATATATGCACGATTCTTTAGGGGGAATCGGGTAGAGAGTGGTACAATAAAGAAGATACAAATTGCGTAAGGAGGAATGTAGTATGCGGCACGATGACTATGAGTTTGATGATGTAGAAGTAGAAGAAGGCGAATTGTTTAACGTATACGATATTCTCCCACCAGACGGGACGATCCTAGAGATGGCGACCGCTGAAGAAATGGTTCGGGCAGCCGAGTTAGAAGCGAAACATCATGCGCTTCAACGGCTCCAGGATTCAAACTTCCAGTTATCGGGTGTTTCGTTCAAAGAACTCCTGACAGAATTTGAACAGTATGAGCAAGAATCGATGGAATTCTGGACAGGGGTTTATAACCGGTTACGCATTCCTTGGGCGTGGACGATCCGCATCGACGTGGCCAATGGCCCAATTCACGTTGTGAACGATCGCGATATCTTTATCGACGAAGACGACTTCGAAGAATACGATGTCGATGATTTATTAGATGAATACGAAGAAGATTGAATCAAAAACGTCTTTCCCTCATTCAGATGGGAAAGACGTTTTTTTGTCGTGAAGCAAGTCATGACGAATACGACTTAATTCGGTCGCTCCGAATAATAACCCGACGCTGCACAAAATAGAAACCCCGCTTACCATCGCTCCAACGATTGCGGTATCCCCAATCATTGTGAACGACATCGCTAAGCTGAACAGACCAAATAGCAGTAATCCTCCGGCAATTGTTTTCATACGCTCCACCCTTTCACGTGTCTATGCATGTAGTGTAGACGGTTTAACTAGAGAAGGGTGGTTCTATTTTTAACCTGGTAAATTATTTAATTAAGTCATAAATCGAATAGGTTTTGCCGTTCTCAAGAGAGCGGTCAATCAATTGTTCTGCGAAAACGCGAGCAACCGTCTCCGGAGATCGGAGTCGCCCTTCCGTCTCGTATGAACGGAATTGTTCAAGGTCGGCGAATGCGTCTTCTGAAGAAGAACGAATTTCGGTCTGCATCGATGTATCCATCACACCTGGATTGAATAGAGCTGCGCAATGCGGTGTTCCTTCCAGTTCTAGTGCTAACGTATTCGTAAAATGGTCGAGGGCTGCTTTCGTGCCACAGTAAGCGCTCCAGCCTGAAATCGGACGTTTAGCTGCGCCAGACGTCACATGAATTAACTCAGTCGGCTTATCGAAAGCGAGGACCGCATTCGCCAATAGCATCGGCGCAAGCAGGTTGGCATGGACATGAGCGGTCACTTTATCACCATCTAATTGTCCGACGCGATGAATCGGTTCGATCCATGCTGCATTTTGAACAAGAAGGATTGAATCAGCCGTTTCTAGCAGCGGAGTGATTTCTTCGATAGCTGAATTGATTCCAGAGACGTTTGAAAGGTCGACTGACAGCTGTTGATACGTAACCTCTTCTGCCTGTGAACGCGAGAGACCGACAACTTCATAACCTCGAGATTGGAGTTCTTGGGAGATGGCACGGCCGAGACCACGCGATGCACCCGTGACGAGAGCAAGTTTCATATACTTTCCTCCTATTCGTGAATGGTTTTCCGAAAACCATAAAACGGTCGGAACCGTAACTTTTCATAATATGTGTGAGAGAGTTGATTCGCCAACAGTTCGATGCGCGTTGTTGGGTGTAGTGCATGGATATGTTGGAGCAATTGTTCGCCGAGCCCACGTTTTCGATACGCGGGAGCGACCAATAATTCGCAGACGAACAAGGTGACTGTCGTATCGGTCAATCCACGCAAATAAGCGACAATCTCCCCGTTCTCAGACTCCATGACATAGGTGACGTTTGATTGTTTCCATGCCTCACGGGTCAGTTCATTCCGCTCGACGAGTTGGGTCCAACCTTCATCACGATTGAGTTGCTGGATGTGTTCAAAATCTGCCGAGACATATGCACGAATGTTCATTCAATCCGCTCTCCAATCTGTGCTTCAATTTGTTTCATCACGTCAAACGAACCATCTGATTGATTTGAACAAACAACCGAGATGGTAGCGGTTTTCGGGTAGTATCCAGAATGGAAACTGACGCCGGGATCATACCCCATCACATGATACTTATAAATCTCTTCCGTCGCATGACGTTGAATCCAAACCCCGTATCCATAACACTCGCCACGGTCATTGACGGTCACATGCGGAGTGAGGAGGACGGACGTTGAAGACGAGTCAAGAAGACGATGTGAGAAAAGAGCTTCCCAAAACCGGCCCATATCTTGAACGGTGACATATGCGCCACCATCTGCGCTGCCTTTGATTGGAATCGCATATTGGTTTGTGCGCCACGTGCCGTTCGAGTGCTCGATATAACCGAGTGCTGTTTTGGAAGGTAAGGAATCGAGTGAGAAGTATCCGGAATCAATCATACCGGCAGGATGAAAAATCGATTGTTCGATATAGTCGGTGAAAGATTGCCCGGTCACGTCTTCCACAATCAACCCTAACAGGATATACCCCGCATTGTTGTAGGAGAATCGAGACCCCGGTTCATCTTTCATGAATTTTTGTTGAAATAGTGGTAAAAAATCACGTAACTGTTGAAGACGATACATCGGAACATCGCGCCATAATGCTTCGAAATCATCAGAGATGGACTCATCAAAATAGTCAGGGATACCCGACGTATGAGTCAACAGTTGATGAATGGTGACTTGGGGCGATATGTTTGGTAAGTCGAATGTTTGAAACGAATCAAGTGAAGTGGAAAAAGACAGTTGACCTTGTTCGACCAACTGACAAATGGCGATTGCCGTAAACAACTTGCAGCCAGAAGCAATCCCGAATCGTGTCGTTACTTCATTTTGAATCTGTTCTGAGCGGTTAGCGTAGCCGAAAGAGTGATGAATGGATTCTGTCGGACTCGTGACAGAATAGACACCAGAAAATGTTTCGTTCAACGATAGATGCGTGAAATTTTGCAAAGGAACCTCCAAGTGTTGAGTCGTTTTGTATAGTTCGACTATAGCACGAGTATCATATCCTCTTATGAGTTTACTCAATATTCAAAAAACATTTACCAAATAAATTGAAACGCGTCGGTACAATCCTTCAAAGCATTGAGTCATCCGTTTACCGTTTAGGAGGAGATGAGTTCGTCTTATTTCTTGAGATGATGCCTGAAGACGCATGTGAACGAATGGTTTGCCAAATTGAAGCGGCTTGTCAAAAAGAATCGATTTCCGTTGCAATCGGATTGGCTTGGGCATCTCATCCGGCATCAATCGAAGGACTTTGGCAACATGCGGATGATGCGATGTATGAACAGAAGCGACAACAAAAAACAGATCTTCTTGACGTTTAGTTCAAGAAGGTCTGTTTTTTAGCTGCTGGCTTCTTCTATCTCAGCCGGTTCTTCACTTAGCTTGTTCAAATAGCGCTGACTTAAAAATTCAGGTATTGTCGAAATTCCGATGCCGAGAAATCGTGGTAACAAAAAGAGCGCCATGATGATGGCGGCGATTCCAGCTGTGACTTCCCATGCCATCGCAGACATGTTGCCGGCAAAGGATTGACCATTCAAGCCAATTAATTGTTCTGCTGACAGGTTGGTCAAGAGGAGCGATCCCGCGATGAAGACGCCTGTCAGTCCACGACCGGCCAAAAAGTAATCATCGGCACTTTCGACTTTTCCTTTCGTCATTCGATATGAGACGTAGGCGACGAGCCCCATGAACAAGGCGCCCGTCACGAGTATGTAGAGTACTTGTTGAAACGTCATAGAATCCCCTCAATATTTACTTATGTTTTATATATATTTGTAAGGGATACCCGAACGAGTTGGAAATTAGTCATCTGGTTTTGACGAAATCAAAAAAACGCTCGAGGAATCGAGCGTTATAAAAACTGAAGCATAGATGTCGCGACTGTGAAATAGATGATGAGCCCTAGATTGTCCATCAACGTCGTAATGAATGGTCCAGATGCGACAGCGGGATCTAATTTCAATCGGTTAATCAGAAGTGGAACGATTGTACCAATCATCGTGGCGACACTGAGCGCGGCGAAAATTGAAATCCCAACAATAAAGCCGATGAGCATGTTGCCATATAGAAGAGTGATGACGCCGAAAATGACAATCATACAAGCGATTCCTAACAGGATGCCGGTCCCGAACTCGCGTCGAATCATCTTCATGACGTTCTTACGATTAATCGTACCGAGCGCAATCGACCGAACAGCGACGACAAGCGACTGGGTAGCCGCGTTCCCGGCGGATCCCATGACAAGTGGCATGAAGACGGCAAGTAACACGATCGTCTCGAGCGTATCTTCAAAGCTGCCGATTGTCGAGGCGGTAATCATGCCAAGAAACATGAGACTGACAATCCACGGGGCGCGTTTTTTTGCTGCCTCAAACGGACTCATGTTGATATCAGAAGACCCTTTCGCCGCGGATAGTTCTTCAAAGTCTTCCGTCGTTTCACGCTCGATGACGTCTAATACATCATCTACCGTGATGATGCCGAGTAGTTTCTGGTGGTCGTCGATGACCGGGAGTGCCAACAAATCATACTTCTGTACGATACGGGCCAAGTGTTCCTGGTCTGTCATGACGTTTGCCGAGATGACACGAAAACCCATGATATCCTCAATTTTTGCATCGAGCGGCGCAACGATCAAATCTCGTAATGAGACGACGCCAACAAGTTGATGCGTGTGGTCGACGACGTATAAATAATAAATCGTCTCGGCGTCAGGTCCGAGTTCACGTAATTCTGCAAGTGTCTGTCCGACCGTCTTATCGGCTTGGAGAACGACAAACTCAGTCGTCATAATAGAACCAGCCGTCTCTTCCGGATATTGCATCAAATCTCTTACTTCTTGCTCCTCGATATCATCCATCTGTTCAAAGAGCGTATCCATGAATGAATCGGGTAGCTCATGCATCAAATCGGCTGCGTTATCTGAATACATCTTATTTAAGATACGAACAGCATACGGTTGGGGTGTTTCTTGGATGAACATGCACTGTTCATCTAACGTCAACTTTTCGAATAAGTCGGTGAATACTTCGGGGGAAATGGCCCGATACACAAATGTACGTTCATTCTGGTCGAGTTCGATAAAAAGGTCGGCTTGTTCACCAGGGTGAAGGGAGAGGAATAAATCCCGAAAGTCGATTGGGTCCCCCTTCTGAATCAATACACGAAACTCTGCTTGATGTTGCTTTTGTTCCATTTCTTCTATTCTCATGTCGTCACATCCTGATCTCTAACATTTTTTAGACTATTTTTCTTTGAATAATTTTTTTTTAACATTTTTAGAGCGATTATATACATCATCCATACATCATATTCCCCATTGCCATAACAATGATTTTTTATGCTTTGTTTGTTCATTCACGAATGTGAAGATTTATTCATACATATGTGGAATCAATAACAGGTGAAGTGCCGGATTAGACATTCACAAATTTGGTAAAGTGATAAGGTAAGGGTAGTTAAACACCCGAATCACAAGGAGGAAGCGAGATGATCTCAATGACAAATCAACCGATTTCACAAGATACGACGCTGAAACATCCGATTCATGTGTATTCAGAAATTGGAGAATTAAAAACGGTATTACTGAAAAGGCCAGGTCGAGAATTAGAAAATCTCACACCGGAATATTTAGAGCGACTCTTGTTCGATGATATTCCCCATTTGCCAGTCATTCAAAAAGAGCACGACTATTTTGCGAGTGCGCTCCAAAATCGTGGTGTGGAAGTTCTCTATCTTGAAAAACTAATGACTGAGACGCTATCGCTCCCTGGTGTGCGCGAAAAGTTTGTCGCGGATATCTTATCCGAGTCTAAATCAAATATCAACGGCTCTTACGAAACATTAAAAGAGTATTTACTGGATTTTGATAACGAAATGCTGATTGAAACGGTGATGGCCGGTATCCGGAAATCAGAAATCAAGCCGGAAAAACGCCGCCACTTGCACGAAATGATTGAAGATACGTACCCCTTCTTTTTAGATCCAATGCCAAACCTCTATTTCACACGAGATCCTGCCGCAGCGATGGGACATGGACTTTCTATTAACCGAATGAAAGAGCCGGCACGTCGCCGTGAATCACTCTTCACGCAGTATATTATGCGCTATCACCCACGCTTTGCGAAACATGATGTTCCGATTTGGTCGGACCGCGACTATCGATTTGCGATGGAAGGCGGAGACGAACTCGTCTTGTCGAAAGAAGTTGTCGCTATCGGAATCTCTGAACGTACGACCGCACAAGGAATTGAACGTGTCGCCCTCAACTTACTCAAGCATGGAGACAGCTTCAAAAAAGTAATCGCCATCGAAATTCCAAAATCACGTGCGTTTATGCACTTAGATACCGTCTTTACAATGGTCGATCATGATAAGTTCACCATCCATCCGTTCATCCAAGGTCCGGAAGGCAAAATGAATATTTTTGAACTTTCCTTAAATGCAGAAGGTGAACTTCAAATCGCACAACACACTGATTTGTTAAAAGTATTAAAAGACGTCCTCGGATTACAGGAAGTAACCTTGATTCCTTGTGGGGGAGGCGACCCGATTGCGGCAGCACGTGAACAGTGGAACGATGGGTCAAACACGCTCGCGATTGCTCCAGGTGTCGTGGTCACATACGACCGAAACTACGTCTCAAATGAACTGCTCCGTAAAGAAGGCGTTGAAGTGATCGAAATCATGTCGAGTGAACTATCACGTGGACGTGGAGGTCCACGTTGCATGAGTTGTCCAATTATTCGACAAGACATCTAAATTTGATAAGGAGGAAGCAGTATGTCTACAACGTTCAATTTTGATTTGAAAGGTCGTCACTTTTTATCACTAAACGAATTTTCTGGTGAAGAAATCAATTATTTGATCGATTTGTCTGCTGCATTCAAGCGTCAAAAAAAACAAGGTATCCCACATCGGATATGTGAAGGTAAAAATATCGCCCTTCTCTTTGAAAAACCATCGACTCGGACACGATGTGCCTTCACAGTCGCCGCAATTGATTTAGGGATGCATCCGGAATATTTAGGTAAGAACGACATCCAGTTCGGGAAGAAAGAATCAGTACGTGATACGGCCATTGTTCTCGGTCGTATGTTTGACGGGATTCAGTTTCGCGGGTTTGCCCATGAGACGGTCAAGGGTCTTGCTAAAGATGCGGGTGTACCTGTTTGGAACGGTTTGACCGATCTTTATCATCCGACACAAATCTTAGCTGACTTTTTGACAGTGAAAGAACAAAAAGGAGAATTGGCCGGAATCAAGTTTGTGTATGTCGGTGACGGACGAAATAACATGGGCAACACCCTCTTGATCGGCGGCGCAAAAGTAGGGATGGATATGCGTATTTGCGCACCGAAATCACTTTGGCCGTCTGACGAAATTGTCGATTATGCCAAATCAGTCGCAGCTGAAACAGGTGCTGTGATTACTTTAACGGAGAGTATCGAGGAAGCGATGGATCACGCGGACGTCGTCTATACAGACGTATGGGTGTCGATGGGCGAGGAAGCGGCCTTCGCTGAACGGATTGAGCTGTTACGACCGTATCAAGTGAACATGGATATGCTTCAAACGAGTGGCAATCCAGATATCATGTTCTTGCATTGTCTTCCGGCATTCCACGACTTAGAAACAGAAGTTGGTCGGGCGATTCATGAACAGTATGGATTGACGGAGATGGAAGTGACAGATGAGGTGTTCCGGAGTCGTCACTCGTTCGTATTTGATGAAGCTGAAAACCGAATGCATACGATCAAGGCGGTGATGGCAGCAACGCTCACAGAGACACGCGAATGGCTTGAACGTTGACGGACGGTGAGGGGAAATCCCCCTCCCGTTTCATATTAAGCGAAAGGGATGAGTAGAATGTCTACGAAAGTGGAGCATGACTCAGGTGGTTCGGCTGGAGTACATCCTGACAAGCAAGATAAGCGGTTAGGTCTTGGAGCGTTGACGGCACTTGTCGTCGGATCGATGATTGGCGGTGGTGCCTTTAACCTGGCAGCAGATTTGGCTCGAGGTGCGAACGCGGGTGCCATTTTGATCGGGTGGGTTATCACCGGAATCGGGATTATTGCGCTTGGTCTCAGTTTTCAAAATTTGACGAATCGTCGTCCTGACTTGGATGGCGGTGTTTACAGCTATGCACGAGCCGGATTCGGATCATTCGTCGGATTTAACTCGGCATGGGGATATTGGTTATCTGCTTGGCTCGGCAACGTGGCGTATGCCACACTGCTGTTCAGTTCGCTCGGTTATTTCTTCCCAATTTTTGAAGGTGGGCAAAACATTGCCTCGATTGTCGGAGCTTCAATTATGTTGTGGCTTGTGCATACGCTCATCTTGCGAGGGGTGCATGAGGCGTCGATGATTAATATTGTTACGACGATCGCCAAGCTCGTTCCGATTTTTGCATTCATTACGATTAGCTTGTTCTTCTTCAATCTCGAAAACTTCACCTTCGATTTTTGGGGACAAGGCGGCTTCTCATGGGGAAGCGTCCGCGACCAGGTCGTCTCAACGATGCTTGTGACTTTATGGGTATTCATCGGTGTCGAGGGGGCTGTCGTCCTTTCCGGTCGTTCTCGAAAACGTTCCGATGTCGGGAAAGCAACCGTGATTGGGTTACTCGGAACGCTCGTCATCTATTTACTTGTTTCCGTCATGTCACTTGGGCTCATGACGCCCGAAAACGTGGCGAATGCCTCGCAACCGGCGATGGCTTATCTGCTAGAGTCTGCAGTCGGGCCGTGGGGAGCCATGCTCATCAACGGAGGGCTAGTTATCTCTGTACTAGGAGCGTGGCTTGGGTGGACCCTTTTAGCGGCTGAAATCCCATTCGTCGCTGCGAAAGACGGTGTCTTCCCGAAATGGTTCACGAAAGAGAACAAAAATCAGGCTCCAGTCAACGCACTTTGGTTGACGAATGGGTTGATCCAACTTTTCCTCTTCACGTTCTTGATTTCAGATGCAGCGTATAACTTTGCCTTCTCACTCGCTTCAAGTGCTATTTTGATCCCGTACGTGTTCTCAGCATTTTACCAAGTAAAAGTATCGAAAAATAGAATTGGCTACAGTGCAGGTGAGCGGAGAATGCGCGATTTGACGATTGGTTTGGTCGCCTCCATTTACGGACTGTGGCTCATCTATGCCGCAGGAATTGACTATTTGCTTCTCACAACACTTTTATATGCACCGGGCACTCTTCTCTACATGAAAGCGCAGCGTGAAAATGGAATTAAATCACTCACGAAAATAGAGTGGATGGTCGCTGGGGTTTTGACCGCACTTGCCATCTTCGCAGTCATTCGCATACTATCGGGTAATATCTCAGTCATCTGATCGGGGGTATAGATATGAAAAAGAAACGTGTGGTCATCGCCTTGGGTGGTAATGCGATTCAACAAGGGAAAGATGCTACAGCTGAAGCACAGATGCGAGCGGTGGAGGCAACAGCGGAATCTCTTGCCTCACTCATCGCAGAAGGAGTCGACGTCATCATCACGCATGGGAACGGTCCGCAAGTCGGGAATCTGATGTTGCAACAAGCCGCCTCAGATAGTCCAGCAACGCCAGCGATGCCTCTTGACGTATGTGGAGCGATGACGCAAGGGATGATTGGATATTGGTTTGAAAATGCATTGACGAAAGCGCTACGTGCACGTGGCCTTGAACGCGAAGTGGCCTCTCTTGTCACGCGTAGTGTTGTCGACCCAAACGATAGTGCGTTCCACCATCCGACTAAACCAATCGGTCCGTTCTATACAGAGGAAGAGGCACTTCACCTTGAACGAACGACAGGATACGTGTTTAAAGAGGATGCAGGACGAGGGTATCGCCGGGTCGTTCCGAGTCCGGTACCGATGAAAATCGCTGAACACACGGTCATTCGAACACTCGTCGAATCAGGTCACATCGTCGTCGCTTCCGGTGGCGGTGGCATTCCCGTCATGGAGACGCCTGAAGGATATGTCGGTATCGAGGCGGTTATTGATAAAGATTTCGCTGCTGCGAAACTAGCCGATCTCGTCAATGCAGACGCGCTTCTCATCTTGACTGCGGTCGAACATGTATATGTCAACTTTGGGAAGCCGAGTGAGATGGCGCTCCAAGAGGCGTCCAAGGAACAAATAGAAACATACATCGCGGAAGGACAGTTCGCTCCGGGTAGCATGTTGCCAAAAGTAAGAGCGGCCCTGCAGTTCGCAGAGTCTGGTACAAACCGGGTCGCCATTATCACCTCGCTCGATCAAGCATTAGCGGCCATATATGGGGATGCCGGTACGCGTGTCCGCTTGGCCCCTTCTCTTCAACAATAAGAATGTGTCGCAAACGTGAAACGTTTGCGACTTTTTGTTTTCTGTCCCGATTCAAGGGGAAGGAAAGTTGTATGCCAAAAATGAGATTGCTATCATATTTAATGTAAACGTTTGCACTTATTTCAGGAAGGAAGTGACGGAGAGCGGAAATGCTCGTATGTATGCGCCTATTTGAAGAAAATCATGTGTATCAGTCATGGATGAAACCAAAAGCAAAAAGAGAGGCGATCGTGCAGGGAAGCTGCTATCGCTTTACCGTGTTGACGAGTCAGTTGATTCGAATGGAGTACGCGGAAGACGGTGTCTTTGAAGACCGCGCCACCCAAGTTGCGTGGAATCGGGAATTTGATGTGCCAAATTTCCGAGTGGTTGAAGATGAGACGGAACTTCAAATCATCACGGAACATGTTCATTTATATTATACGAAAGGTCCGTTCGCGCCGAATACGCTCTATGTGGACGTGAAAGGGAATTTTAGTACGTATTATAGCCGCTACATGTTCAATGGTCCGGAACGGACGCTGAAAGGGACGGCGCGGACACTCGATCATGTGGACGGGGCGACGGAGTTAGAAGAAGGGATTCTCTCCAAGCAAGGGTATGCGATCATTGATGATTCGTCCTCGTTCTTGATGACGGATGACCGCTTCGTCGAGCCGAGACGAAAAGGAATTCATGACATCTATTACTTTGGATACGGACATAATTATAAACAAGCACTTCGAGACTTTTACACGTTGACGGGTCCGACGCCGATGCTTCCTCGTAAAGCGCTCGGGAACTGGTGGAGTCGCTACTGGCGGTATGACGAACAAGAGTATAAGGCGCTGATGCGTCGCTTTAAATCAGAAGACGTACCGTTTTCAGTCAGTGTTATCGACATGGACTGGCATGTGACAGACATTCCTGAAGAGTACGGGAGTGGTTGGACGGGGTATTCCTGGAATAAAAACCTCTTCCCTGAACCGAAGCGTTTCCTCAGATGGCTAAAAGACGAAGGGATGATGGTGACGCTGAATCTGCATCCCGCAGACGGGGTACGTGCGTTTGAAGACGACTACGCGGCGATGGCTGAAGCGATGGGGATCGATCCGGCATCGGAAGACCGAATCCCGTTTGATTTTTCAGACAAGCGATTCATTCAAGCGTACTTCGAACAGATGCATCATCCGCATGAAGCGGACGGCGTTGACTTTTGGTGGATTGACTGGCAGCAGGGTTCGACGTCGAAGATGGAAGGGCTAGATCCTTTATGGATGCTAAATCACTACCATGCGGTTGATATTGCCCGTGACGGCAAGCGGCCGCTCATTTTCTCTCGTTATTCAGGCCCGGGAAGTCACCGTTATCCGGTCGGATTCTCGGGAGACACAATCATCTCGTGGGCATCACTCGCCTTCCAGCCGTATTTTACCGCAACGGCGACGAACATTGGATACGGTTGGTGGAGTCATGACATTGGTGGACATCATCGTGGTAAAAAAGATGATGAGCTCGCCGCACGATGGGTCGCGTATGGGGTGTTCAGTCCAATCATGCGTCTACACTCAACGTTCAGCACGTTTAACGGCAAAGAACCTTGGCGTTTCGGTATAGAAGTCGAACAGTCGATGAAGCGATTCTTACGACTACGCCACCAACTCATTCCGTACTTGTATACGATGAACTATCGTAATCATGCGGATGCCTTACCGCTCGTGTTACCGATGTATATCGAGCATCCTGACGACGAAGCGGCTTATCAGGTGGCGAACCAATTTTATTTTGGAAGTGAACTCGTCGTCTCCCCGATCGTCACGCCGATGGACCGAAAACTCCACGTTGCCGCGGCGAATGTCTGGTTACCTAAGGGAGAATGGTTCGATTTCTTCACAGGACACCGCTATGAAGGAGATAAAACGATTCGTGTGTTCCGTGGACTCAATCAACAACCGGTCTTCGCCAAAGCGGGTGCTATCGTTCCACTGATGCCACACGAGCCGCACGGAAACGATACGGGGAATCCGAGCGCATTAGAGGTGCTCGTCTTCCCAGGTGCTTCAAATACATTTACGATGTATGAGGACGACGGAGAAAGTAGGGATTATGAAACAGGGGCGTCGCTCGAAACGACGTTCACGCTCGATTGGGAAGCACGTACGCTACACATCGAGATGTCGGGCGACCTGACTCTCGTTCCGCCGAAACGGACGTTGACGATTCTTGTCCGCGGTGTTGTCGGTGATGGTGATTATGATGCAGAGACACAGACGTTACACATTCCATTCGGTGAATTAAAGAAAGAACAGACCGTGACACTTCCGGTCGATGTGACGCAGAACGCACATCGACTCGACCGTCTCTATCGGTTTTTAGACCGCGCGGAAATTGCCTACGACTTGAAAGATCGCCTGTATCAGATGGCCACAACGAAGACACGTCTCGAAGCATGGTTGTTTGATCTTCATGCGTTAGAACTCGATCGAGATTTGCAGGACGCGCTACTTGAACTTATGTTGGACTAAAAGGGGGGAAACCCCTTTTTGTCATGTCAGAAAAATGTTGGATTTTGAAAGCGTTTTCAATGTTATATCATCTATAATGAAAGCAATAGATCTGATTGGAAATGAGGAGATACACATGCGACATAGATGGACTATCGATGATTTACGACAGTTAACGCTTTTTGCGACATGTTCAAGTCGGACGCTTGAACAGCTCATCCCGCACGTCTATTGTAGGACTTATCGGAAAGGGCAACTGTTATTCATGGAAGGTGACCCACGGGAGCGTGTGTATTTTTTGATGAGTGGTTACATTAGGCTCGAACGAATGAATGAGAATGCGACACATCATTACGCCGACTATGTAAAACCGAAACAGTTCTTTCCTTACAACGGTTTGTTCACGGGGGAAGACTATCGCCATACTGCCGAGGCAATGACGGATATTGAAGTCATCTATATTCCGACGGACCGTTTCGAGCGGTTCGTGTCCACACAGTCGAGTATGTTGCTTTATATCATTGGGCAGATGAACCGTATTCTTGATTTACATGAGCGGCGTGTCCAAGAGATTATCACACCGAGTGCAAAAGAGCGCGTCTTGAATACGCTCCATTTTTTGATTGAAGATTTGGGGGAGCCCGACGAACAGGGCGTGCGTGTCCGATGTCCCTTCACCGCGGTTGAACTTTCTCGTTTGTCCGGCACGTCCCGCGAGACGGTCTCAACGATTTTAGCCAAACTTCGTAAAGAAGATGTGCTTCGTATCGATGCCCACCAACTCGTCATCGGGCATCCTGAATATTTTGAGCAAGATATCGATTGACGCCACTCAGATGAGGGCGTCTTTTACATACTCAAACGAGCGGAGCATTCGCTTCAAACCGTGGCATATTGTATAATTAGTGATGAATCTCACAAAGAATTGAACTGTAAATAGAGAAAGGATGAATGCAGTGAAACGACTGCAAGCCCTTGCGTTCGCCGAAAGAAGCCATATCAGCGGACTCGTATTATCTGCGGTCATGATTGGACTCTCCATTTTGGCACAAGCGTATTTAATCGTCGACATTGTCGACCGAATCTTCTTAAAAGATGAATCATTCGAAGCTGTCATCCCGGCATTGCTTTGGCTCGTTGTTGCACTGTTAGTACGGGCGCTTTTCGGTTATGTATCTGGCCGAATCGGTGCGAGCCTATCCGAGAAGGCGAAACAGACGTTACGTCTTCAATTGTTGGATCGCTATGCCACGAGTCCGGTCGAATCGTCCTTGACCGGTCAGTCTGGTAAGAAGGTCAGTGTGTTCATGGATGCCGTTGACGAGGTGGACGCTTACTTCAGTCAATACTGGCCACAAGTCATCCAGACATCGATCATCCCGCTCCTCATTTTGGTCGTCGTTTTTAGCCAACACTGGATTTCGGGTGTCATCATGATGGTGACGGCACCGTTCATCCCGCTGTTTTTCATCATCATCGGGATTGCGACTCAGAAAAAATCCGAAGAACAGATGGAAAAGATGAATCAATTTTCCGGAAAGTTCTTGGATGTTCTGCAAGGATTGACGACGCTGAAACTTTATAACCGTACCGAACAGGAAGCAATTGCAATTGAGAAAAGCAGCCTCGATTTTCGGGATGCGACAATGATTGTGTTGAAGACAGCATTCTTGTCCGGTCTCATGCTCGAATTTATCTCCATGCTCAGCACCGGGGTTGTGGCACTAGAAGTCGCACTACAGATGGTCGTTTGGGAGAATCTCACGTTCTTCTCAGGCTTTTTAATCTTGGTGTTGGCACCGGAGTATTACTTGGCCATTAAAGATTTAGGCAGCGCCTTCCATACGGGTCGAGGCAGTATGGGCGCGGCGGATCGAATCTTTGAGGTGCTAGACGCCCCGGATGATCGTACTCAATGGGGAACGAAGTCGCTTGATTCACGGACACCAGACCTTGAACTCGAGGACATATCGTTCGAATATGCAGGCGGGCGCTTTGCGCTTCAGCCGTTGAGTGGTCGCATTTCATCCGGTACCCACCTCGCTTTAGTCGGTGCGAGCGGATCTGGGAAGACGACGGTGCTCAACGTCATCTCCGGACTCCTGCAAGTGAAGTCGGGACGCGTCCTCGTGGACGGCGAACCACTTCATACGTTTGGTGAGTCTGCCTGGTATGGAAACATTGCGTATATCTCTCAAAACCCGTATCTATTTGCGGGGACACTCGCCGACAATATTTCTTTAGGTGAGGCGGCCGATGAGTGGGAATTACAAGAAGCAGTCGAGGCAGCTGGATTATCTGAGGTGATTGCACACTTGCCGAACGGGATCTGGACGGAGCTTGGGGAAGGTGGATTTGGGTTATCCGGCGGTGAAAGACAACGTCTGGCACTCGCTCGAGCCTTCTTTAAACGACCAGGGATCTTACTGTTTGATGAACCGACGACCGGTCTCGATTTGAAAACAGAGCGAATCGTCAGACGTTCCATCGATGAGCTTTCCAAAGATGCAACGTTGATCACGGTGGCACATCGCCTGCATACAATCAAAGAGGCGGATACGATTTGGTTTATGGATGACGGGAAGCGAATCGCAGAAGGGACTCATGAAGCATTGCTCGCTGTCCCAGAGTATGCGGAACTATTTGCGCTTCAGAAAGGGGTGAGTCGATGAACTCGCTTTGGACAATCACAAAATGGATGATGCGCGAGAAAAAAGATATTCTTCTCTCTATCTTCTTTGGATACGCAGCCGGATTAGCGGCGGTCGCCTTGTTTGCGGCAAGTGGATACCTCGTCTCGCGGGCAGGACTCGTCCCGCCCCTATATGCGCTCATGGTACCCGTCGTTTTGATTAAACTGTTCGGGGTCATTCGAGCAGGAAGTCGTTACCGAGAGCGCCTTGCTTCACACCGAGCGACATTTACGATTTTGAGTGAGCTACGCGTTCGGTTTTATCGACAACTTGAACCACTCGTACCGTCTATTTTCGCAAAATATCGGAGCGGGGATTTACTTTCGCGCGTCGTCGGAGATGTTGAGAGTCTTCAAAACTACTTTCTCCGTGTATTTTATCCGCCAATCATACTCGTGCTCGTCTTCTTAAGTACAATCTTTTTTATCACTTTCTTCTCATTTGCGGTCAGTCTATGGATTTTACTCGGTGTACTCGTCACCGGCTTCTTGATTCCGCTCGGATTTGCTCGAATTCGCGCTCGTCATGATGAGACGATTCGTTCGTTACGTGGGGATGTGTCGATTCAATTGACAGAGATGCTATACGGGCACCGGGATTTGAAACTTCATTACCAACTCGATCGCACGAAACAAGCTGTCTACACGCGTAGTGAACGTTACATGGAGGCGGAGCGGAAAGACGCGACGAATCAATTTTTTAATTCGTCACTCGTCGTCGCAGCCTCGTTACTCGTCTCATGGGGCGTATTGACAATTGGTGCGTATCAGGTGGTAAACGGAGACTTGAACGGTTTATTCTTGGCAATGCTCATCATGATGTCGCTCACCGCGTTTGAGAATACGACACCGATGGCTGTGTTCCCAGGACACTTTGCAGACAGTAAACAAGCAGCCGATCGTTTGTTTGAAGTGACAGAACCGAGTGAAGTGATTGAGGCGTTTGAAGCGAAACGACAGGACGTGACTTTCGCTGCTCCCCCGTCGATTTCCTTTGAAGAGGTTCGCTATCGTTATCCAGATACGTATCGAGATGTGGTTGATGAGGTGACGTTACACATCCCGAGCGGTTCGAAGACGGTCATCGTCGGACCGAGTGGATCCGGGAAATCAACGTTGCTTCAACTATTGTTAGCATTCGTTCGAACGGAAAAAGGTGCGATAAGATTGGATGACAAAAACCTGAATGACATCAAACAGACAGCCATTTGGCGTCATGCGAGCGTCGTCTTGCAAGACAATCATTTCTTTTACGGCACCGTACGAGAAAACCTGGCGTTAGCCGGTGACTTCACAGATGAAGAGATGAACGTAGCTCTTGAGCGCGTCCGTTTGGCATTCTTGCTAGACGAACCGGTCCTTGAAAAAGGGGCAAACTTGTCAGGTGGAGAACGCCAACGTCTAGCCATCGCACGGGCACTTCTCAAAAACGGGCTACTCTGGTTGCTCGATGAACCGACATCGGCACTCGATGCAGGAACGGAGGCCCATGTCTTTTCTGAACTGTTACAGCAAGCGGGAGCAGGCACACTCATCCTCGTCAGTCACCGTTTGACGGGTTTAGAGACATTTGATCAAATCATTGTCATGGAAGCTGGACGGATTGTCGAGGTCGGTTCATACGAGGAGCTGATGACGAAACGTGGCATGTTCTATGAATTGAAACAAATCGAGCAAGAAGTGTTCGCATAATGAAAAGACGAGCAGCCCCGTCGATGGGCTGCTCGTCTTGTTTTTGGCAAATATGGGTGCAACAAATGGGGGTTGTCGCAATGCTTTCAAAAAGAGTGTCGTGGAGGGGAATCCACGTGACGTGATGTGTTTGGGGAACGTGCACGTCAAGCTTGTGGGAAGCTACAACTAGAGTATAGTTGATAACGATTATCATTGTCAATAAAAAATGCAGAAAAAAAGTCCCACACATGGAAACATGTATGGGAAATCAATCATCTGTTCAGTTCGAGGCGACGCCTTTTTGAACCGTGAACCGAATTAGACTGAACAAGTATCTCGTGTAGAAGAGCGCGAACGCATAGAATAGCGCGATGAACGGTGATTGAAGATCAATCCCGGGAATGTTCATTAAAAACTCTAATACGAGAATGGATAATAAGAACACGTAGAGAGAGGCATCTAGATAGAGTGGCATGAGACGACCACGCTGATGCCAAAATGTACGAATGAGTGGTGCCACTGTCATCCCGACGATTCGTTCAGCAAAGCCGATACTGAGCACAGCGATGATGAAAGACGAAACGGTGTTGAATGCCACTAACTCGGAGAACACAAATCCTGAAATCAATAAGAGTGGACCTATGACGATCATCATCGAAAGCGACGTACGGAAGAAAATCCATAGGTTTTGTTGAATCGAACGAAATCCCCCGAGCGTTGATTGTTGAAGTGTCTTGCCACGTTTATAGTCAATCGCGAACGAGCCGATAAACATAATTCCAAACAAAGATAACAAAATTGACATGAACGATGTTTCCCCTTTTCTGAATAAATCATGATGTACCAATCTGAACCAAAGTCTAGCCTAGTGTAACGATTCATTTCGAGAAAGTAAAGCGAGAAAATATGTTCATGTGTGAAGCGTTCGACACATTAAGAAGCAAGGATGAAACGATTTCGACCAGACTCTTTTGCGTGATATAATGCTTCATCCGCATGTTTCAACACGCTATCGATTTCAATATCATTTGAATGGCAGGCGCCGAGCGAAACGGTAATGTGTAGCGTACCAGCGCTCGTCTCGAACGGGAACGTTGAAACCTTTTCCCGAATAGATTCAGCAAGCCGTGACACTTCTTCTCGATTGGCGTGAGGCATGACGATTAAAAATTCTTCGCCGCCGAAGCGACCGACTAAATGCCGCTCATTGCTTTCGTTGACGAGGAGCATGCCGAGTTCGCGCAAGACATCATCGCCGACGTCGTGACCGTACGTATCATTCACGCGTTTGAAGTGATCAATATCAACCAAGATTAACGCATACTCTTCTGCCTCGACCGTCAAGTTGGCCATGGCTTCGTTCAAGAGCCTGCGGTTGGCAATTCCGGTGAGTGCGTCCGTGCGTGCTAGTTGTTGTTGATGCTGAACGTTCTCGAAATGCCGACGCAATTCGAGCAGCAGTCGATAGGCGGCACAAGCTCCGCCATAAGACATTAGTGTATATACAATCAAAACAGGATAGAATAAATTAAGTGGCAACGCAGCGTAAATTGCCGACCCAAAGATAGCGATGCTGATTGTTATAAAAATAAGTAGTGTCGGACGCGTATTATCCATCCGCTTTCTAAGAATACTGGTAGATGCGACGAGAAGTACCATTGTCGCAACGGCGAGATAAAGCCCGAACATGGAACCGTCTGTCAATAAAATGATAAAAAACCGACCTGATAATAAAATAATGCCAGCGACAGCACCGCTTACCCAACCGCCAAATAGTACACCGAGCATGATTGGAATAGCGCGTAAATCAATGAGCACACCTTCGAGTGGTAACGCATTACCTAATAGGAGTAAAGCGATCAGTCCAGTTTGCACCCCGAGTAAGACTCTCCCCTTCAAAGGAGATTGTGGTGTTAAGCGAGGCCGATTGCGAAACGGCAAAAAGGAAATTGTGAAGAGCGTAAACAAGATACACAGGTTGATGAAGAACGCATTAATAATTGTGAGCATCGAAGCTCCCCCTTATGCTGCATGGAAATATTTAGTTATAGTATATAGTATCTTATTGGAAATAGATAAGAATAATATGCGGGCTAAAAGTCAGTCTCTTCAGGGTTCTTCAAGACAATATCACTAAACTCCTTGTTCATACGAAGAGATATTCCTCATCTTTTATAACTTTCGTTATCGAAAATCGAAAGTTTGGTATGATAAGAGAAAAGGAGGACTGTCCGTGCGTTACTGGGATCATTTTAAACGAGCGTTTATTCCGATTGCGCTCATTTTGATTGGATTAGCGATCTTTTATACTTTATCGGCCAGAGATAATATTGTATTGACGCTTTTAGGGGCTGCGATTGTAGGAGTCATTTTATTTTTAGTGATGCGTCATGTGAATCAGGTCGAAGAAGACTGAAACGAGAACACATTTTGTGATTCTCGTTTTTTGTTGTCTAGCGACGTTTTTGGGTACACTACAAAGTAAGGAGGGATTTATCATGACAATAGCTACATTTGCGGGAGGCTGTTTCTGGTGTATGGTCAAACCGTTTCATAAATATGAGGGAGTCGAACGTGTCATCTCGGGATATACGGGTGGACATGTGGATAATCCGACGTATCAACAGGTCTGTTCGGAAACAACAGGACACTTAGAGGCGATTGAGATTACGTTCGACCCCGAAATCATCTCTTACGAGGAGTTGCTTCGCATCTATTGGCGTCAAATCGACCCGACAGATGGTGGGGGACAATTCAATGATCGCGGCGAATCGTACCGTCCGGCCATCTTCTATCACTCAGATGAGCAACGGGCTGCAGCAGAGCGTTCGAAACAGGAAGTGGAAGACTCAGGTCGTTTTGACCGTTCCATCGAAGTCGACATCCGTCCGGCGAAAACGTTCTGGGAAGCGGAAGACTATCATCAAGATTATTATAAAAAAAATCCATTCCGCTATGAGATGTATCGTGTCGGTTCGGGGCGTGCGAAATTCATAAAAGAAGCATGGAGCGACCGGAAACTTCAGCAGACACTCCGTGAGCGCTTGACACCGATGCAATATAAAGTGACGCAAGAAAATGGAACAGAACCACCGTTTCAAAATGAATATTGGAATGAAGAACGGGAAGGGCTGTACGTCGACATCATCGATGGAACACCACTCTTTACGTCTCAAGATAAGTTCCAATCCAATTGTGGATGGCCAAGCTTCTCACGTCCAATCGAAGAGAAACAAGTCGATTTGAATATGGATACGACACATCATATGGTTCGAACAGAAGTTCGTTCAAAACAAGGGGACAGCCATCTCGGACATGTGTTTGATGATGGACCGAAAGAACTTGGCGGTCTACGGTATTGCATCAACTCAGCCGCTCTCCGATTCATTCCGGTAGATGAGCTCGAAGAAGCCGGGTACGGGGAATATAGACACTTATTCAACAAGTGAAGGGGAGAGTCGTATGTTCACAGCCGTCAAACAACAAATTCGAAGTGAGACGATCGGAACCGTCCTTGATTTTTATGACCAGTCGATTCGGCATCTATCTGAAACGGCGAGACAAGAAAAGTATGACAAGATGAGTTCGAGCCCGTTTTCGTTTTTTCGAGGGAGCTCCCACCTGTTCTATTACGACTTTGCGAAAGTTCCAATCGCATTTGATACCGGCCCTGATTACCCGACGTTTATTCAAGGAGACTTACACTTTGAGAATTTCGGTGTATTTGAAGACGGTGCCGGTACAATCATTTATGACGTAAACGACTTTGACGAGGCGTACATCGGTTCCTATCTGTTTGATTTGTTGCGGATGGTGGTTTCCATCGATTTATTTGCGGCTGAATCCGGATTTGATGGTCAAGCGGCAATTCGAGCTTTTGCCGAGTCATATGCGGGAGCGATTGAAAAACATGCGAAAGGTCAAAGTGAACACATTCAGTTTACGAAAGAGAATACGTGTAAAGCCGTCAAAAAAGTAATCAAAAAAGCGGAGAAAAAGAAAGATGATTTTATGTCCGAACGGACGGAAGTACGGGACGAAGAACGTTACTTTTCTACGAGTGAGGATTTGATTCCACTTTCATCGGACGTGCGAGAGAGAATTGTGGCAGGATGGGGAGATTATTTATCTTCTTTGTCAGATGAACATCGTCATCACGC
This sequence comes from Exiguobacterium sp. s101, assembly GCF_018617835.1. Lineage (NCBI taxonomy): Bacteria > Bacillati > Bacillota > Bacilli > Caryophanales > Exiguobacterium > Exiguobacterium sp. s101. The sequence continues at coordinate 102,655 of NZ_JACSKX010000005.1, forward strand.
CGATCATTATGAAATTAAAGACATCGCCATCAAGCTACAAAGCGGTACAGCTTCCATCGGTCTAGAGCGTTACTATATTTTAATTGAAGGAGCGGACAAAGAGCACGATGAAGATGTCATTTTAGAGATGAAACAGGCGCAGTCCGCTGTCCCATCTCTCTTTCTGCCGGCGCACCCGCTATTTGAGAACGGGTTGTCGCACGAAGGGGCGCGTGTCGTTGCCGCGCAACGGGCAATGGTTCACAGTCGTGACCCTTATCTTGGGTATTTAACGATTGATGGAAAAGAATATTATGTAAGGCAACGTTCGCTGTATAAGCGGAAAGTAAAGGCGAAGCATATGAAAGACGAAACGTCACTCATTGAAACGTTAAAAGTACAAGCCCAAATCACTGCGAAAATTCATGCACGGGCCGATGCGACCTCAAACGTATTAGATTATACGGCGAGTGAACGGATCACCGCGGCGATTGGTGATTCTCCATCTTTATTTATCCGCCAATTGTCGAGATGGGCTAACTTTTATGCGAATCAAGTTCGTTTTGACTATGACGCCTTTTTAAAATGGGTTGAGACAAGGAATCGTTAAGAATACTTGCGAATCGATGGTGAAATCCTGCAAAATGGTAGCGTAAAGGATGTGTACGGACTATGATTACAGAACAACAAGTCATTGCCCAGATGCGTCAGGTGATGGTACAGGTTGAATCGTCAACAGGTGAAGTACAGAAGCGTCACTTAGCAAAGCTGATGGGCTTTTGTGAACTGCTTCTAGCAGAGACGTCAGGTGTGAAGAGTGTCGACACAACACAATCGACGATACCGGCGAATGAGACGAAACCACCACTCGATCGACAGATGGCGGCTTTCCTTGGGATTCCGATGGAGGAAGACGAGCAACCCAAATCGGATTCATTGCTCGATTTTTGAACCACACGTAGCCTACGTGTGGTTTTTTCTTGATTCACATTCATTGACTTAAATACCTTAGGGGGTATAATAAGTATAAGAATTGAAATTAAATGGAGGCATAAATATGTTGGATTTTCTTTTTGTAGCGGTCGTCATTGGACTCGTGTATTTCTGGTGGAGTCGTCGTAACAACGTCAAAACGGTTTCGACAGACGACTTGAAGCGAAGAATCGCGGAAGAGCGAAACCTTCAATTGTTAGATGTGCGTGAACCGCATGAATATCGTGGCGGACACATCAAGCAAGCGAAAAATGTCCCCCTTTCAGGATTCGGGAATGCGCAATCGAAATATCCGAAAGAAAAAGAACGTCCTGTTTACGTCATCTGTCAGAGTGGGATGCGAAGCCAACGTGCCGCAGCGATGCTCAAGAGTGCCGGATACACGGACGTCTATTCGGTAAAAGGCGGAATGAACTTTTGGCGAGGATGATTGAAGCGACTGAACAGATTCGTTCAGTCGCTTTTTTGTCACCACGTTTTCACTTTTGCATTTTCGGGGATTCTGCTACGGTAGGGAGAGAGTGAAAGAGAGGGGAACATCCAATGGCAGTTATTTTATTTGATATTGATGGCACGTTAGTAGATACAACCGGACCGATGACACAGGCGATTCATGAGGCGCTCGAGGAACTTCCGCACCTTCCAAAACCGAGTGAAGAGGCTATCCGCTCTGGATATGGGTTGGCAGGCAACGCGTTTTGGGAACATGTCATCCCTGAAGCGACACTTGAAGAGATTCACCTCATTCGCAGGTTGCGTCACACGACGTTGGAGAAGGCAGTAGAAGGACAAAATGTTTTATTTGACGGAATTCGTAACATGTTGGAGACGCTTCACGAGCAAGGCCACACGCTGACGACAGCGAGTAACTGCGGCGTTCATTACATGAACCTGATATTAGATACGCAACAGATTCGTCCATATATGACGACACCTGAATGCTTGGAGTCTGTCGGCGGCGAAAAAAAGGCAGATATTCTTACAGCTCACCGTGTCCGTCATGGTGAGGGAGACTATATCATGGTCGGGGATCGTAAGTCAGATGTAGAGGCGGCCCGCGCCCACGACTTCCCGGTCGTCTTAACAGGATTCGGGTTCGGCAATGAAGAAGAGTGGGCGCTTGCGGATCACGTAATCAAGTCGCCGAACGATTTAGTCGAATGGATCAATCGATAATAAAAGGCTTGTCGCGCGTGCCGACAAGCCTTTTTGAATACCTGGATTCACAATCCGAGTGAGATATATTTCACTTCTAAAAACTCCTCGATGCCGTGATGGCCACCTTCTCGTCCGAGTCCACTCTCTTTCCATCCACCGAACGGCGCTTGAGGTGTTGACGGGAGCCCGTCATTCACACCGACGATTCCGTACTCTAAAGATTCCGCTAAATAGACCGCTTCATTGATATCTTGCGTGAAGAGATAGGCAGCTAACCCGAACGGAGTATTGTTCGCCCGATTGATGACTTCATCGAGGGAGTCGAATGTGGCAATCGGTGCGACCGGACCGAACGTTTCCTCATTCATGCAGAGCATGTCTTCATTCGCATAGCGGATGACCGCAGGACGAATGAATAAACCGTCTAACACTTCGCCGCCGTATACTTCACCCCCACGAATCTGGGCGTCCTCGATATGTTTTTCGACCTTACTAAGGGCATCGTCATCGATGAGTGGTCCGATATCGACACCTTCTTCTAACCCATTCCCAACTTTTAAAGATTCGACCTCTTTGATGAAACGCTCCGAGAATTCATCGATGACAGCGCGTTCGACATAAATCCGGTTGGCACAGACGCACGTCTGTCCGCCGTTGCGGAACTTGGTCGCGACTGCCTGCGGGACGGCTTTATCTAAGTCTGCCTTGGCCGTGACGATGAGCGGGGCGTGCCCACCTAGCTCGAGTGAAATTTTTTTCATCGTGTCCGCCGCATCACGCATAAGCATTTTTCCGACCTCTGTTGAGCCTGTGAACGTCAATTTTCGGACTCGTTTATCTTGTTGCCACGCTTTGACGAGGTCGGAAGCTTGTCCTGTCACCAAGTTGATGACCCCTTTTGGGAATCCTGCTTTCTCGGCTAATTTCACGAGTTCAATGGCAGTCAGTGGAGTCGCTGATGCAGGTTTTATAACGACCGTGCAGCCTGCAGCGAGTGCCGGAGCAACTTTTCGCGTGATCATGGCAGCCGGGAAGTTCCAAGGGGTGATTGCTGCGATGACCCCGATCGGTTGCTTGATGGCAAAGATGCGCTTTTGGTTCGATGAGGCAGGAATCGTCTCACCATACACACGGCGACCTTCCGCTGCGTACCAGTCGATGAATCCGTTCGCGTAGTTGATTTCACCAATTGCTTCTTTAAGCGGTTTCCCTTGTTCCTCGACCATTGTTCGGGCAAGCTCTTCCGTATGTTCTGCAATTAAACGATGCCACTCATTAAGTAATTCGCCTCGTTCTTCTGCGGTCTTTTGTTGCCATTCCCGGAGTGACTCATGCGCGGCATCGACGGCTTGTGTCGCTTCTTTCGTATCGCTTTTTGTCACGACGGCCATGACATTTCCTGTCGCCGGATTGCGTACTTCGATTGTTTGATCGGTTTCAGTCCATTCCCCGTTAATGTAGTTTTTCTCTTCTCGCATCTTGATTTCCCCTTTCCAAAAAGTGCACAGTTAATTAGAGGATACCCGTTTTTCTGAAACGCACACAAACTTCCAAAAAATGAGGGGATATTATGTGGATTATCATTGTCGGCTATCTAGTCGGAAGTCTGCTCGGAGGCAGGCTATATGGGTTATTAAGTGGACATGATTTAGCAACATTCGGTTCGAAAAATACCGGTGCACGCAACGCGCATCGCATCGGAGGGGTGAAGGCGTTTCTCATTGTGTATGGATTCGACGTGCTCAAGACGATTCTTATCTTACAGGTGAGCGGACCGTATTTTTGGCAGACGGCGTTCGCGCTCACGCTCGGTCATATTTATCCGTTTTGGCGAATCCGTGCGGGCGGGAAGGGATATGCCGTTTTTTCTGGAATCATATGGGCGTATGACCCGTGGTGGTTTATCGGGGGGCTCCTTTTTCTGTTGATGTTGATTAAAGGAACAGGTAATTCCCGTGAGACGGGACTGGTGATGCTCGTCTTACTTCCATTCGCTGCGCTTGGAAGTGTTGGAGACATCATATGGGCAGTGCTCATCGCAGCTATGATTATCTATCATCATGTAAAGGGGGAAACGAAATGATTATATATCGAAAGGCCGACGTATCAGATTTTGACGCGATTCATCGATTGAATTACGAAACGTTCGTTGAAGAGATTCCGCAACATCCACCGAACTCAGAGCGGCGACTCATCGACCGATTTCGCGAAGAAAATACATATTGGATTGGAGAAGTGAACGGGGAAGTCGTGGCCATGTGTGCATTAAGAGGGAAGCGGCCGTTTTCATTGGAACAAAAAGGAGTGAGCATTCCTGAAGGGGAGTGGCTCGAGATTCGCCTCCTCGCTGTGACCAAACCTTATCGTCGCAATCGCACGTTCGCAGGTCTGATGCGAGCGGTCATCGAAGATGCAACGGATCGCCACATCGATGGCATCGTCATCAGTGGTACGACACGTGAACAATTGCTCTATCATCGATTCGGTTTTTTGCCGTTTGCTGATCCGATTGGTTCAGAAGAAGCGAGATATGTCCCGATGATGTTAACGAGGGATGCTTTTTACGAATCCAAATCAGCGACGACGCTTCGACCGAAAAGTTTGCTCGCGGGTCCCGTCGAATGTTCAGAACGTGTGAGAGCACGACTCTCGAAGCAACCACGTCCGCACCGTTCGAAAGAGACAGGACGACTACTTGAAGCGGTGCAACAAAAACTGTCGGAACGAGTCAAACTTCCTAACATCTATACACTTCTCGGAAGTGGGACGGTCGCAAATGATGCGGTCGCGCCTCGTTTGGAAGGACACGGCGTGATTTTAAACGCTGGCGAATTTGGAGAACGACTGATCGAGCATGCCCGGCGTGTAGACCGCTCGTTTGATGTCATTCGAGTGGACCAAGATGGAAAGTGGGATGTTTCTCAACTTGATCGAATTGCTCCGGACTGGGTGTGGACCGTTCATTGTGAGACATCCCTAGGAATTCTAATTGACTTGGGACCGCTTCATTCGTGGAACGGTGTCATCGCCATCGATGCGATCAGTACGGTTGGGACATTCGATTATGACTATTCCTTTGCGGACTACGTGACCTTCTCCTCAGGAAAGGCGTTACGGAACGCCCCTGGTCTTGCATTCGTTGCGATGAAAGAGCGAGCGGAAGCGCTACGAGATGTACCACGCTACCTGGACTTGTCACTCTACAAACCGATTGCCTTCACACAATCAGAGCCGCTTCTTGCGGCGATGGCGGTCTCGTTAGACGAACTGACGGACGAAGAGGTCGCATCGCATGAAGAGAAGATGGTGGCTCTGATCAACTCGCTCCACGAGAACGGCCTATGTATCGAGGTGAGTCCCGCCCAATCATCTGGTATCATCACGATTCCGGTTCCGTGTGGTCAGTCCTCGATGGAGCTCGGACGACAACTGTCGTATCAGGGCTACCTCGTACAATATGAGAGTGACTACTTAAAACGGGCGAACGTCATTCAAGTGTCGACGATGGGCTGGACGACGCCTCGTATGATGCGTGACGTCGGTTCTTATATCGCGCAGTGGATTCAACAAAAAACCGCCACTTTTAAAAGTGACGGTTCGCTTATACACGAAAATCTTGACGTGCCACGTGACGAACCTTTCGTCCGAGGCGCCTCCAATTGAAATAAGCCAAAACAGAGACGACGCCACCTGACCAAAACAGCCACTCATCTGGTCGGATATAGCCCAGCAGTCCGACTAATAAACCGAGTAACATAACGATGGCATTGAACGTCTGGCGGTGCAAGAGTTCTTTTGATTCCAAGTTTCGTTGGAACATCGCTTGCTCCGACAGGCGTTTTCGCGTCGGTTCTTTTAAGTAGTTGTCGAGAAGCGGGGGAACGTTCAACAATTTCTTCGCATAGTTGATCCCGGTCTTCACATAACGATTTTGTAGCGTCGTCCCGTCTTCCTCGAGCCATTCGATGACAATCGGTTTACCGAGTGTGAACAGGTCGATTTTCGGATCTAAGATTTGCAGAATACCAAGTAAGGTCGAGGCGGCTCGGCCGAAGAAGGCGAATTCTGCCGGGAGTTGAATCGGTTCGTTTTTGACGAGCAGTTGAATGTCTTGTAACACTTTCTCGATCAACCTTGTATCAACGGTGTCGATATCGGTCTCTAAGTAAAAGGTGACGGCTTTCTCTAGCGCTTGACGAATGTTTTGTTTGTTCGCCGTAGGCAAGAGAAAACGTAAATCTTCTAACCCATCGACGATGCTGTCATAGTCGAGGGAGATGAACGCCTGTAAGATGTTTCGAATCGTCGCCATGTCTTGCGCCGTCGTCTGTCCGACCATACCGAAGTCGAGCAGGATGATTGTCCCGTCTGCCCGAATTTGGACATTTCCGGGGTGGGGGTCGGCATGGAACTGTCCACCGAACAACAATTGTTCGGCCGCGAGCGTGAACAGTCGTTCGGCTAGGGCGGAGCGATCAATCTCGTTCTCTTTTAAGAAGGCGAGATCGGTGATGCGTCTTGCGTCGACCCAATCCATCGTCAAGACACGATTCGTACAGAGATGCTCGTGATAATCTGGGATATAGACGTCTGGATTATCAGCATACTTGGCTTTGAAATATAAGGCGTTTTTTAATTCGGTTTGAAAATTTAGTTCATCCCCGATGACAAAAATCATTTGGCGATATAAGCTATCTAAGTCGGTCGATTTTGCGAGGGATGTCCGCTTCAACATCGACGTGACAATCCGCATAGCACGGAAGTCGGTACGGATGATTTTTTCGATATTGGGACGTTGGATTTTGATGGCGACCCGTTTACCGTTTTCAAGTAGGGTGGCACCGTATACTTCTCCGATAGAAGCCGAGGCGACGGCGTCGATTCCGACGTCTTTGACGACTTGTGTGTACGGAACGCCCCATTCCGCCTCTAAAATCGCGCGTGACTTGTCCCAACCGGATGTCGGGACCCGATCGACGAGCTCAGACAGCTCGTTTAAAACGGCTGGTGGCAACAAGTCTGCCCGAATGGATAAGAATTGTCCGAGCTTGATTAACAAGCCCTCGAGCCGCAGGGCGTTGCGTTTATACTCGCGAGCAAGCTTGAGCATGAGTGCTTCGTATTCTTCTGTCGTGGCTACACCTTGTTGTTGTTTACGTGAAAAAGCGTATAAGCGAATGATGAATCGGGCGAACATGGTGACGATAATCCATATGCGGAACAAAGCGATACGTTTCATATTAATACCGACATCCTTTACGACAGTCGCTCGACTGACCTGATTTTTTTGTAACTATACTTTACCATACAATGCGTTGAAGAAAGGGCAAGGGATGTTCATGGAGTGGGAATTGCTCAACGTCGTCGGAACGATTGCGTTCGCGGCGAGCGGAGCCATCATTGCGATGGATGAAAAGTACGATATTTTTGGGGTGTGGCTGCTCGCTTTCATCACGGCCTTTGGAGGCGGTGCGATTCGAAACGTCCTATTAGGAAACCCCGTCAGTTTGATTTGGCAACAGAATGATTTATTTATTTTATGTTTTCTTGTTGCGCTCCTCATCTTCCTGCTACCGAGTGTCGTATTGCCACATTGGGAGCGCTGGGGTGTCATTGTCGATGCCATCGGTCTCGTCGCATTCGCCTTTCAGGGAGCACAAGTCGCAATAAAACTCGATTTACCTCTCTCCGCTGCGATTGCGGCGGCTGTCCTCACTGGGGTTGGGGGTGGAGTCGTCCGCGATTTACTGGCCGGGCGTAAGCCGCTCGTTTTACAGTCTGAAGTGTACGCGATTTGGGCAATTCTCATTGCGGTCATTACGTATTACTTTAAACTTGAAGGTGGTCTTGTCGTCTATACACTTTTAATTGTCGTAGCAACACTTCGAGTGATATCCTACTATCGGAAGTGGAATTTACCAGCACGAAAAGTTAGATAAGGGGGAATAAAAATGAAGATGTTGTTAATAATCGGTGCCGGATTGATGGCACTCGGTGTGGCGCTCGGCGCGTTCGGTGCCCATGCGCTCAAAGAGAGATTGGCGCCGAATATGTTGGCGAACTGGCAGACGGGCGTGCTCTACCACATGGTTCATGCGCTCGGCATCATCGGGGTTGCGGCACTACTCATGCGCGTAAGTATCAGCCAGTTTAACATTGCCGGCTGGCTCATGTTTGCAGGAATTGTCTTTTTCTCCGGAAGCTTATATGTCATGGCACTGACTGGCATCACGAAACTAGGAGCCGTGACACCGATTGGCGGAGTCCTATTCATTGCAGCCTGGATTTTTGTCATCATTGGTGCGATGAAGCTTTAAAAGTAACATATGTATTCAAAATCCATGTCTTTGCTCATGTTTTCATGAAGCAAACGCATGGATTTTTTTGAAGGGTAATTCCATCAATTGGAAAACCTATACATTATCAGTTTAATTATTATTTGAAAATAGGGGAAACCATTTTCTATTTACATAAAACATTACAGAAAGATGTCAAACTGGACGAATAAAAAAGATATTGATAAATAATAAGTTGCATATATTCGTTACCGGCGCTTTTGTTCTTGCGTAATAAAATTGAAATATAACTTTAACAGGAAAATATCTAGCAGTTAGATATAATTAGTCGTGTTGAAACTCAACTGATTGATCGTTTTTGTTACATACTGAAACGGCTTAAAAATATGTAGTTTAACTGGTACCCAGATTTGTCATTTAAGAAAGGATGTACCCCATTCATGAACTGGAAACGCACAGTCTCGACGCTAACGCTTGGTGTGATGCTGATTAGCACACATACAGTCGCGGATGCATCGACCTCGATTAAAGAAAAGCAAGAACAACAACAAAAAGTGCAAGAAAAGCGCGATAGCGTAAAGGAAAATCAGTCGGAAACGTCTTCAAAGATTGAAGTGAACAAAGAAGAGATTTCAAAAGTACAGACAGAAGTCAATAAAATGGACGCGCAATTGCAAGACATCATCAATGATGTTGCGATGAAGCGCCAAGAAATCAAACGTACCGAGATGAAAATCGAGGATCTTGAAGCCGACATTAAAGACTATCAAGAAAAAATGAAGGCGCAAGAAGAAATGATGAAAGAACGTATGGCCACGATGCAAAAGAATGGTGGCGGTTCAATCAATTGGGCTGAGTTCATCTTCGGTTCGAAAAACTTCTCTGACCTCGTCACACGTATGATTACGGCAGGAACGATTCAACGTAGTGACCAAGAGTTGTTCGATGACTATGAAGCGACACAACGGTCGTTGAAAAAAGCACAAGCTGACTTGAAAGCAGAACGTGCTTCACTTCTAGAACAACAAAAAGCACTTGAGGTTCGCCAAGCTGAACTTGAGAAGAAAATGAAACAACGTGAAAAACGTATTAAAGAACTTGAAGAGAAAAACATCAAGTTCGAATCGCAAATCTTCGACCTTCAAGAGATTGAAGCGACGTTAGTGGCACAAGAACAGGCGATTGCGGCTGAAATCGAGGCACAACGTCGTGAAGAAGAGGAAGCTCGTCGTCGTGCTGAAGAAGCAGCTCGTCAAGAGGCGGTACGTAAAGCAGAAGAAGCGCGCCAAGCAGAAGCTGCACGTCAAGCTGAGGCAGCTCGTAAGGCAGAGGCAGAACGAGAAGCAGAAGCGGCTCGTCAACAAGCTGCACAACAAAAGCAGGAAGATAAATCGAATACCCCGTCTTCGTCGTCTTCAAACAATACGACTTCGTCGACATCGGCATCAAAACCTGCACCGGCGCCGAAACCGGCTCCAGCACCGAAACCAACTCCAAAACCTGCACCGACGACGTCGACACCAGCTCCATCTAGCTCGATGTTCATTCAACCTGCTTCAGGACGCTACTCACAAGGATGGGGTCCAGCGAGCGGTGCGTATGGCTACACGTTCCATAATGGTTTAGATATTGCAGGTCCTACAGGGACACCAATCCGTGCATCGGCAACAGGTACGGTCATTCGTGCAGGTTGGGGTGGCGCATACGGGAACCACGTCATGATTGCACACGTTATCAACGGTCAAGTTTGGACGACAGTGTATGCGCACATGAACTCGGTATCTGTCAGCTCAGGACAGCGTGTGACACAAGGATCAAACATCGGAACGCTTGGAAACACAGGGAACTCGTCAGGTCCGCACTTGCACTTTGAGATTCATAAAGGCGGCTACTCATACTCGGCAACGAGCGCAGGTAGCACGGTCAATCCGCGTCAATTTTTCTGATGCCCTATACAAAAAGCTCCTTTCGATTGCGAAAGGGGCTTTTGTGCGTACAAAAACACCCCTTCGCTAATTGCGAAGGGATGCTCGTTAGTTGGCTTGCTCGATGTCGCTTGGACGATCTTGTTTTTTACGCATTTGTTCACGCACGTAATAGATAACCGTCAACCCAATCAACCATGGAATGCCGAACTTCAACAAAATATTGAAGTCAGTGAACCATGTCGTGATCATGAGGCTGAGGAGTAAGATGGCTCCGAGGATTGGAAGGAACGGATAACCAATCATGCGGACAGGGAGATTTCGTCCCGTCCATTTCTTACGGAAGAACAAATGAGAGATGAAGACCATGAACCATGTGAAAATGGCGCCGAACATCGAGATGCCCATTAAGAACGGATATGACGATTCCATAAACATTTGTAATAAAGCAGCCAAAACGATTCCGCCCGTGGAAACAAGTAGTGCGAACATCGGGATGCCGTTTTTGCTGATTTTTTTGAACGCTTTCGGTGCATCACCGGCTTCGGCGAGCGAGTACATCATGCGTGTCGATGCATAGAGTTGCGCGTTCATCGCCGACAAAGCAGCAATCAAAATCACGAAGTTGAGAATGCCGGCTGCGAACGGGACGTCGAACTGTTCCATGACGAGCACGAACGGGCTTTGGTCAATCCCCGCTTGCTGCCATGGGATGAGCATAAGCATGATGGCGAGCGTGATGACATAGAAGAACGTCAGACGGAACACGGTAGCACGTAAAGCGCGTGGTACGGCCTGGTCCGGGTCTTTCGCTTCTCCTGCTGTGACGGCAACGAGTTCGGTTCCGAGGAAGCTGAAGAGGGAGATGAAAATCGTCACCCACATTCCGTAAAATCCGAAAGCGAAGAATCCTTCGTTTCCTGTCGTGATCGATTCAATCGGTGATCCTGGTTCGCCGAACAATGTAGCGGCACCGAGGACGATGAATAGGATAATGGCAGTTACTTTGATGAAGGATAACCAGTATTCAGTCGTCCCGAACGTGTGAACGTGACGGGCATTGACGTAAATGAGTAGTCCACCGAAGAGGGCGACCCAGACGAACCCGTTCACATCAGGGAACCAATAGCGCATATAGATGGCGATCGCACTGACCTCAACCCCTACAGCTAGTACATTTGCGACCCAGTAAGAGTAACGGACGAGAAAGCCTGCGAGTGGATGAACATAGCGCTCGGCAATTGTTCCGAATGATCCGGATGTTGGATGGGCGACCGTCATTTCGGCGAGTGCACCCATCAGTAAGAGGACGATGAACGCCCCGATGGCATAGCTGACGAGTACGCTCGGGCCAGCTGTTTGAATCGCAAGCCCGCTTCCGAGGAAGAGCCCGGTTCCGATGGCGCTCCCGAGGGAAATCATCGTAAGTTGCCGGGTGGACAGCTCGCGTTTTAGTTTGTTTGTTTCCAAAATCGATTCTCCTTTAGCTGAGTGAAATGTTGTTGTGGACGACTATAGCAGACAGAAAAAAACAATGTCAATTCGAAAAACCGGTGAAGGTTCCTTGTTTTCGGGGTGCACATATAGAGGCGAAGTTTTATAATTTTTTTTATTTGACATGGATTCATCTGCCCTGTATAGTACGAGTTAACTTAACTGAAACGAATAAAGGCGTCGACGAAGAGAAGTAACGATGAATCCTGTATGACAGAGAGCTGATGGTTGGTGCGAATCAGTATATAGGACGTCGCGAATGGACTTCTGAGCTCTAAACCGAACTTTGAGTAGGCTTTAGCGGGTTACCCACCGTTATCACGGGGAAGCGGATGATTGTCCGTGAAGTGGGTTTTTCGGAACCAACGAAGGTGGCACCACGGGGTTACTCGTCCTTCTTGTAGCGTAGGCTATGAGGAGACGGGTAACCCCTTTTTCGTTTCAATAACACAAATCGAGGATTGAGAAGAGTAGCGCGAGAAGACGTTTCGTCCAGAGAGTCAGGGATGGTGAGATCCTGACCGAGGCGTCCGCGTGAATGGGCTCATGAGAGCACGACTGAAGAAAGTAGGTCGTGACGGTTTCCCCCGTTATCAGGATACGATGTGATTGCATCGGAGAGTGGATTCTTTGGAATCAACGAGAGGTGGCACCGCGGTCTAGAACCGCCCTCCATACGACGATTGTCGTATGGAGTTTTTTTATACACATTTTTAGTTTTTAGAGGGGGAACCGACGATGATTCAACAATTGGAGACAAACGCGTTATCAACAGCAGATATGAAAGTGGCAGCAAGTGAAATGTTCCAAGCGGATGAAGCACAAATCGAACGAGTGCTACTGGCGATGAAAGAACGCGGGGAAACAGCTGAAGAGATGGCGGGACTCGCGGCATACATTCGAGAAGCAGCTCAGTTCCCCCAAAGCGATTTATCCGTTCTTGATGTTTGTGGCACCGGCGGCGACGGGGCGCATACGTTCAATATCAGCTCGACCGTTGCGTTCGTCTTGGCCGGCCTTGGAGTACCAGTCGCGAAACATGGCAACCGAAGTGTGTCGAGCCGGTCGGGAAGTGCGGACGTCCTCGAGGCATTGAACGTTTCGATTGTGAAAACGGCGGCGGAAGTACATGAAGACTTGGAACGGACGAATCTCAGTTTCCTATTCGCCCAGCATGTCCATCCGATTATGAAACATGTCATGCCGGTCCGTAAACGCCTCGCAACTGCGACCATCTTCAACCAAATCGGGCCGTTGACGAATCCACTTCGTCCGAAGCGACAACTTGTCGGTGTCTACCATCCATCACTACTGAAGAAGATGGCGACCGCGATGCGACATCTCGGCGTGGAGCGCGGCATGGTCGTCCACGGTGCAGGCGGACTCGATGAAGCGAGTCTCGCCGGTGTGAACGACGTGTATTTCTTTGATGGGGAACAGACAGCGCGTTACGCGATCGACCCACGAGATGTCGGCTTGATGCGGGCACCGCTCGAAGCATTACGCGGAGGCACACCGGAAGAGAACGCCGCGACGCTGCTAGCTGTGTTGAACGGAAAGTCAGGACCGGCGCGAGACGTCGTCTTATTGAATGCGGCACTTGCCCTTTGCACGTACGGCACGACCGCAACGCTTCGAGAAGGTGTGATAGAAGCGAAACGCAGTATCGATGAAGGGCACGCCTTGCGCGTATTACAACACTTACAACGTACGGAGGTAGAGGCATGAGCTATTTAACGAAAATCATCGGAACGAAAATTGAAGAAGTGAGTGGCATGCAGCCGATCGATGTCACTGTGACAGAGCCGATTACTCTAGTAGATGTAATGAGCGAGGGATTCCATATCATTTCTGAAATTAAACGGTCGTCTCCCTCGAAAGGAATCATTCGAGAGACGGTCGACGTCGCCGAACGGGCCCGTCAATATGAACAAGCCGGTGCGACGATGATTTCGGTATTGACAGACACGACGTATTTTAATGGGTCCTTTGACGATTTGCGACAAGTCGCCGATGTGGTCACCATCCCGGTGCTCTGTAAGGACTTTATCATCGATGAACGGCAACTCGACTATGCGAAGCATTACGGGGCGAGTGTTGCACTTCTTATCGTGGCGGCCCTACATCCGACACGTCTCCATGAACTGACGCGATACGCTCGCTCCATCGGTCTCAACGTATTGGTTGAAGTACATGACGAAGCGGAGTTACACATCGCACTCGAACTCGATGACGTGTTAATCGGCATCAATAACAGAGACTTAAAAACGTTCGAGGTCGCTCTTGAGACATCAATCGACTTGATGAATCGCTATCCCGACGTCATATTCGTCAGTGAGAGCGGGGTCAGCACCGTCGAAGCGGCAGCGCGTCTGAAAGAAGCCGGCGCAAGTGCCATCCTCGTCGGAGAAGCACTCATGCGTGAAGAAGACCCGACCCGACTACTCGAGGAGTTGAAAACATGTTCGTTAAAATCTGTGGATTAAAGACAGAGGAAGCGGTCCAGGCGGCGGTCGAAGCGGGAGCAGATGCCATCGGGTTCGTATTCGCACCGAGTTCCCGCCAAATCGACGTGAGCAGAGCGAAGGAGCTAGCAGCTTATATTCCCGAATCGGTTCGAATCGTTGGTGTGTTTTTAAATCCTTCAATGGAAGACATCGAGCAAGCGATGGACGTGGGACTGACGGATTTACAAATTCACCATCGGACGCAGTCAATGGAACAACTCCGCACTTTCGGATTACCAATTATCGAGGCATCGACCGAGGAGGCGGCGGATGTGCGATTGATCGATCATCCGACTCCGGGAAGTGGACAGGTATTAGACTGGGGCGCGATTGACCGGCCGAAACATCCATTTTGGCTAGCAGGCGGTCTATCTCCTGACAATGTGAGACAAGCGATTCAAACGATCCAACCAGACGGCGTCGATATCTCGAGCGGTGTCGAGACGGACGGTGTAAAAGATATCAAAAAAATTCGTGCGTTCATTCAACGCGCCAAGGAGGAACTATGATGTATGCACAACCAGTGAACGGAAAGTTTGGACAATACGGTGGAAAGTACATTCCGGAGACACTCATGCAGGCGGTCGAAGAATTGGAGGCTGCTTACGAAGAGGCGAAGCAAGACCCTGAGTTTCAAGAACGCTTCTCTTCCTTATTACGTGAATACGTAGGACGTGAGACGCCACTCTATTATGCGTCGAATCTAAGTCGTCGTCTTGGAACGAACGTCTATTTGAAACGAGAGGATCTGAACCATACCGGTGCCCATAAAATCAACAACACGGTTGGGCAAGCGCTCCTTGCGAAACGGATGGGGAAACAAAAAGTCGTCGCCGAGACGGGGGCCGGTCAGCACGGTGTCGCGACCGCGACGGTATGTGCATTACTCGACCTGGAATGTACCATCTTTATGGGGGAGGTCGACGTCGAGCGCCAAGCGTTGAACGTGTTTCGGATGGAATTGCTCGGAGCGAAGGTCGTTCCCGTCAAATCTGGAAGTCGCACGTTAAAAGATGCTGTCAATGAAGCGCTTCGTTACTGGGTCAAACACGTAGACGATACGCACTATGTGATGGGTTCCGTTCTCGGCCCGCATCCGTTCCCGCAGATGGTTCGTGATTTTCAAAGCGTGATTGGGACAGAGACACGCCGTCAAATCCTCGAACAGACGGGACGGCTACCAGATGCCGTCGTCGCCTGTGTCGGTGGAGGGAGCAATGCGATGGGCATGTTCTATCCGTTTTTGAATGATGAGTCGGTCGCACTCTACGGTGTCGAGGCGGCAGGGAGCGGCATCGATACGGACAAACACGCGGCGACACTCACAAAAGGAGAAGTCGGTGTATTGCATGGGTCACTCATGTATGTGTTGCAAGACGCAGCGGGTCAAATCGAGGAGGCACATTCCATCTCAGCCGGACTCGATTATCCAGGGGTAGGACCAGAGCATAGCTTCTTGAAAGATATTGAACGGGTCCGTTACGCAGCCGTCACGGACGATGAGGCACTCGATGCATGTCTCGCACTCAGTCGACAAGAAGGAATCATACCTGCCTTAGAGTCTTCGCATGCTCTCGCTTACGCAGAAACGCTCGCGAAGACGATGGGAGAAGACGATACACTGGTGATTTGTTTATCTGGACGCGGAGACAAAGACGTCCACACAATCCGAGAGAAGGTGGCAACACGATGAAACTAGAGACAGCGATTCGAGAGCGAGAAGGGGCGGCATTCGTTCCTTATATTATGGCTGGTGACGAAGGGATAGAACGACTCATCCCGACTATTGTTGAGCTAGAACAGATGGGGGCGACGGCGATCGAACTCGGAATCCCATTCTCTGATCCGGTGGCCGATGGACCGATCATTGAGGCGGCAGGAATGCGCGCTCTTGAAGCGGGTGTGACGCTTGAAATGGTGTTGAACCATTTAATAGAAGGAAATGATCGATTTACTGTGCCGATTGTCTTGATGACATACTTGAACCCGGTGTTTCGGTTCGGGGTCCAACCGTTCTTTGACCGGGCGAATGAGTGTGGGGTGAGCGGAGTCATCATTCCAGACCTTCCATTTGAAGAAAGTGTTCAATTGTTTTCGAACGTCGATCGCCAGGAAGTCGCAGTCATCCCACTCGTTACGTTGACGAGCAGCGAGGCACGGACGGCATCCATCTTAGAGAAGGCTGAAGGATTCGTCTATGCGGTCACACTCAAAGGCACAACAGGGAAGACTAATGTGTTCCCGGATGAACTACTCACCCATTTGACTCGATTGACAGAGCAGTCACGTGTTCCCGTCTTAGCAGGATTCGGGGTACATCGTCCGGAACAAGTGCAGACGCTTGGGAATGCATGTGACGGTGTCGTCGTCGGAAGCTTTATCGTCGAGGCACTTCATGAAGGGAGAACAGGCGACGTCGAGACGTTGATTCGTTCGGCAAAACAAATACACGCATAAGAAAACCGGCGCTTCGCATGAAGCACCGGTTATTCGTTTACTCATAATTCCACTCGATCGAGACCGTCTTCCCCAAACTTTTGGTCGAGTTGGTCATGACGGTACATCGAGGCGAGAACGTATAAGAGATCGCCTTCTTCGATAGCTGTCTGTCCGTTCGGCGGAATCAAATATTCGTTTCGGACGATGGCGTTTACTACGGTGTTCGGCGGGAGGGTGATGTCCGCTAGCGTCTTCCCAATCATCGAGGAGCTCTCCGTGACGACATAAGGAACGAGTTTATGTTGGGACTGTTTGCTCGAAACGAGGGCGATTGTATAAGGGGAACGGATTTTATCCGGACCGAGTAGCCCTAACTTCTCGGCAAGTGGAGTCAACGTCGTTCCTTGAATCAAGGCACTGGTCACAACAACGAAGAAGACGGCATTGAATAGAAGTTGACTGTCATCAATTCCTGCGATTAACGGGAAAGTTGCGAGCACGATTGGTACGGCTCCTTTTAGACCGGCCCAAGAAATGAAGAACTTCTCTTTTTTTGTGAACGCCATCCCGAGTGTCGATAAATAAACGGCGATGGGGCGAGCAACGAACATAAGGACAAAGGAAATAAGTATACCTTTCCAAATTAAGTCGGGCTCGATGAGTTGACGAGGGAAGACGAGCAATCCGAGGATGACGAACATGATGATCTGCATGATCCATGCGAGTGCCTCTGAGAACTGGACGATGGTCACTTCGTGCGCCGTATCCGCGTTGCCAACAATCATCGCAGCGATATAGACCGCGAGTAGTCCGCTCCCCAACAAGTAAGCCGTGACACCGTATGTGAGGAATGCCATCGAAATCATCAGAACTGCATGTAGTCCGCTCGATTCTAGTTTCAAATGATTCAACATGAGACGAGACAATTGTCCGAGTAAAAAGCCGATGAATGCTCCGACAACGATTTGAAGGACGAACATCCAAATGCCATCCCATATGGTCGTCTCGGGCTTCAACATAAAGTCGAGGGCGAGAATCGTTAAAAACATCGCCATCGGGTCGTTCGTGCCGGACTCGGCTTCGAGTGTCGCACCGACTTTCGGTGAGATATTCTTTCCTTTGAATGCGGCGAAGACGGCCGCTGCATCGGTCGAACCAATAATCGCGCCGAATAGGAAAGATTCAATCCAATCGAAACCAAATACGAAACGAACGGCCACGGCGACGACAGTCGTCGTAATCAAGACACCAAACGTGGCAAGTGAGGCGGCTGGAACGAGAACGTTCCGCATCGACGTCCATTTCGTCTGGAGACCCCCTTCAAACAAAATGACAATTAATGCAGCGACTCCGATTAACTGTGCCAAATTTGAATCATCGAAGAAGATGAGACCGGTAATGTCACTTCCCATGATCATGCCGATCCCCATAAACAAGATCAAGGCCGGTAAGCCGAATCGAGTCGAGATTCGCGTCGCCATGACACCGGCTACAAGGAGTAGACCGAAAAGTAGAATGAGTACATCAGTACTTATAACAGGTACGGGCAAACACAACACATCCTTTCAATAAACAATACTATTAAGTTCATTGTACCATGAAATCGTCTGATATTTCAGAATTGACGATTAGACAAACCATGCACATTGGAATTGTCGGTTATGAATGTGGTAAAGTAAACACATCATATAAGGAGGGATGATGATGTCTAAAATTCACGTCATTCATGAGAACGAAGAATGGACGAATCACTTGGTTCACCGCTTAGAAGAACTACAGTTACCTTATGAACTATGGCACTTGGACCAAGGGACGATTGATCTCGAAGCAACGCCCCCGGAAGGTGTCTTTTATAATCGTATGAGCGCCTCTTCGCACACACGTGGGCATCGGTACGCCCCTGAATTGACGGAAGGCGTCCTCGCTTGGTTAGAGGCGAACGACCGGACCGTGTTCAACGGCACACGTGCCATCCGTCTTGAAGTGAGCAAGGTCAATCAATATACGGCGCTTCGACGCGAAGGAATCCGTGTACCGAAGACGATTGCGGCAGTTGGTAAGAAGCAAATCATCGAGGCGGCTGAGAAGCTGGGCATGACACCGTTCATCACGAAACATAATCGTGCCGGGAAAGGACTTGGGGTCCAATTGTTCCATACGATCGAAGGACTCAAAGAATATGTATATGGTCCCTCGTTCGAGGACTCGGTTGACGGCATCACGCTCATTCAACAGTATATCGAAGCACCAGAACCGTATATTACCCGCTGTGAATTCATCGGCGGGAAGTTCCTATATGCGGTCCGTGTCGATACGTCGGAAGGCTTCGAGCTCTGCCCGGCAGACGCTTGCTCGATTGAAGACCAGTTCTGTCCGGTCGGGGAGACGCCGCCGGCGAAGTTCGAAATCGTCGAAGGATTCGATGACCCGATCATTCCGCAACTTGAGCAGTTCCTTAAAGTGAATGCGATTGACATCGCCGGGATCGAAATCATCCGAGATGAAGACGGCAACGTCTACGCCTACGACGTCAATACGAATACGAACTATAATTCCGAAGCCGAAGCGAAAGCAGGGCGCTACGGCATGCTTGAATTGGCTACTTTCTTAGGCGACGCACTTCACGTCACCACGACAAAATAAGGGTCAGGCGCTCGCCTGACCCTTTTGCTGTGTATGTTTGAGTTGCTCTTCAAATCGATGTTGGACTAATTCTGCTGTCGGTGCCATTCGTTCGATGAACGAATCTAAACGTTCCGCAGTGTCACGATCGGTTTCTTTAAACACGCGCATCGTTGTTCACCTCGTTGATTAGGATAACTTGCTTACATCATCCTTAATTCCCGAGGTGTTATACGCGTAAACCTTTTACACGCTAAAGAATGTGCTCAAATTTTCTTTCGGTAAGATGTTCCCAACGTAGAAGTCGCCGAACTCACCGTATTTCGCACTCACTTCATCAAAACGCATCTCGTAAACGATTTTCTTGAACTGAAGTGAATCTTCAGCGAAGAGTGTGACGCCCCATTCCCATGCGTCGAATCCAGTCGACCCACCGATGAACTGCTGAATCTTACCAGCGTAACTACGGCCGATCATGCTGTGGCGATACATGAGGTCCTTACGTTCATCCATCGACAACATGTACCAGTTGTCGCCGTCGCGACGAGCCTTGCTCATCGGATAGAAACAGATGTGTGCGGCTTTTGGAAGTGTCGGATAGAGACGTGAGCGGATATGGGGGTTTTGATATGGGTCCCCATCTCCAGATCCACGGTACATCCCGAGCTCGATGACCGACACGTACGAATACGACGGAATCATATAGTCGTATAGCGCTGTTTTGCGGAATGCGCGCTCGACGTCTTCAAGTTCGTTGAATGTCGGGCGAAGCACCATCAAGACGAGGTCTGCCTTTTGACCGAGAATCGAGTAGAAGGCGTGGCTTCCTTCACCTTTTGCTTCAACTTCTTCAAGAGAAGCGAGGAATGTTGTGAACTCGTCAATCATGTGTTGACGCTTTTCGGCATCGACGAGCTTCAAACGAGCCCAATCGATCTTGCGGAAATCATGAAGTGTATACCATCCGTCTAATGTGGCGGCGGCATGTTGTGTATCTGTTGTAGGTACTGGACGTTCTGACATAAAAAATCTCCTTTCGGGACTTGGCTTCGCCGTCTATTTTACCATACACGCTTCACTGACTGGCAACTTTGAGGCACTGTGAGGGTTATCACGATTCATGACGGGTAAAGAACAGAGGACAGAAACATGAAAACGGCTACAAAAATGGCTGTATCAGTCACTTTGGAGAAACTGTTCTATTCATATAATGATTGATTCTAAGCGATTTATGACGAAATGGGCAGAATAGTTTATTTTGAAAAGGGTACTGTGTATAATTGAAATCGCGTAACGACACAAGTCAATGGCAAAACCATTAGCAGTCATGCTGTAAATTGAGAAAAGGGGTTCATTCGTTATGAAATTATTTGAAACGTTGAAGCAAAAAGTCAGCCCGGTTCGTCCGACCATCGTCTTCCCGGAAGGTATCGATGAGCGTGTTCTTGGAGCCGCTGTTCGATTGAAAGCAGACGGCATGGTAGAACCGATCGTCGTCGGTGCGAAAGCAGACGTCGAAGCGGTTGCGACAAAACACGGTTTCGACATCTCAGGTTTAACACAATACGACCCGGCGACGTACGAAGACATCGATGTTCTCGTCGAATCATTCGTCGAGCGTCGCAAAGGGAAAGCGACGGCTGAACAAGCGCGCGAACTCCTCACATCGGACGTGAACTACTTCGGAACGATGCTCGTTCATACAGGAAAAGCAGAAGGTCTTGTCTCAGGCGCGATGCACGCGACGGCTGATACGGTACGTCCGGCACTTCAAATCATCAAAATGCAAACAGGCATCAAAAAGACGTCAGGTGTGTTCATCATGGTGCGTGACGACGAGCAATACGTCTTCTCGGACTGTGCGATCAACATCGCACCAGACGCAACGGACTTAGCAGAAAATGCATTTTTATCAGCAGCGACAGCGAAGACGTTCGGGATCGACCCACAAGTCGCCCTTCTTAGCTTCTCGACAAAAGGTTCTGCGAAGTCACCTGAAACAGAGAAAGTTGTGGAAGCGACACGCCTTGCGAAAGAAAAATCACCGAACCTTCCAATCGATGGAGAACTTCAATTCGATGCAGCATTCGTCCCTAGCGTAGCGGCGAAGAAAGCACCAGGTTCTGATGTGGCGGGTAAAGCGAACGTATTCGTCTTCCCAAGTCTTGAAGCAGGAAACATTGGCTATAAGATGGTTCAACGTTTCGGTGGATTCGAAGCAATCGGTCCAATCCTTCAAGGTCTCAATAAACCAGTAAATGACTTATCACGTGGCTGTAACGAAGAGGATGTCTACAAATTGACACTCATCACAGCAGCACAAGCAATCGACGAGCGCAACGAAGCGTAAGTCCGAAGCATCCTTCTAGGTAGAAGGGTGCTTTTTTCATGTTTTTTTGAGTGGTAGCTGAGGTAAACTAAAAGAGGAATCCAATATCGAAAGGGGAAATACGTATGCAAAATATTCATGCAACTGAATTACGAGAAAAGCTAGAAAACGGGGAGTCGCTCCATATCATCGATGTGCGCGAACAAGACGAATATGACGCAGGGCATATCCCGAACGTACCGCTCTACCCATTGTCTGAATTCCCGCAAGTGACAGAAAAGTTAGCACAGGACAACGTCTACCACGTGATTTGTCGCTCTGGCGGCCGCAGTGTGACGGCGTGTGACCACTTAGAGTCAAACGGATATAAAGTCGTAAACATTGAGGGCGGTATGCTCGCTTGGGATGGCGACATCGAAGCGTGATGTTAGAGAATCCATGGGTCGTCGTTCCTC
Source organism: Exiguobacterium sp. s101 (assembly GCF_018617835.1). NCBI lineage: Bacteria > Bacillati > Bacillota > Bacilli > Caryophanales > Exiguobacterium > Exiguobacterium sp. s101. Next base: position 124,852 of record NZ_JACSKX010000005.1, read on the forward strand.
TTCTCATAGCACTGTATCTCACTGTCTATGCAATGGTGAAGCGGTTTGATTGGGAGAAGTGGCGACTCGTTTGGGCGGTGTGGGTGATGCTCATCATCATCTTGCTGACAATTGAACTCGTAGTGAGTCTATAGAAAATGCGGAACCTTCTTTAAAAGAGGTTCCGCATTTTCTTATGCGTCGTTGCGCTTGTCAAATGTGATTGACGCGATGGCATCATGTTGGTGAATCGACTCTTCGTTACGGCATTCCACAAAGAAGTTCACGACTTGTTTCATCTCGTACAAGTCAGCCGCAATCAAGCGGACCATATCTTCTACGAAACGTGGGTTTTCGTATGCGATTTCAGTCGCACGTTTTTCATCCGGACGTTTAAGGACCGGATGGAGTGGCGCTGAGGCGTTCGACTCCGCCGCATCGAGAAGGGCTGCACGCCAGTCGAACCCATCCATCGACGTCTCATCAAGACCTGCTTCGATCGTGATGTACCCACGTTGGTTATGGGCGCTGTACTCACTGATTTCTTTGGAACATGGGCAAAGCGTCGTGACATTGATGACGAGACCGACTGTCACATTTGCGACGCCCGTTTCGAGGTTATATGTCACGCGGTGCATCACATCTGCGTTCATCAAACCACTGAGGCCTGTCACAGGTGCTTTACGCGTGAAGAACCACGGGTAACGAATTGTCAATTGTCCTTCCGTTTGCTCCATACGCTCCGCGAGCTCTTGTGCGAACTCGATTAACGAACGGTTTGACACAGTCCATCCTTGTTGATGGTACGCATCGAGCTGTTCCGTCAAACGGGACATGTTGATTCCTTTACGATCTTGAACGAGCGATGTCGTCAATTCGAAGGTAGCAACTGTTGACTGGACCCCTTCTGACGTCTCGACGTTCACAGGGTGCTTCACGTTTGAAATTCCAACACTATCAAGAGCGAATAAGAAGTTTTTCGGTGTATTTTGTAAATCGACCATCTGTTCTTTCTCGGTCGGTTTTGTTCCTTTAATCGGTGGGACCGACCCGAACAATTTATGTCGTTCTGCTTTAGTAGGTAAAGCGACATGGCTTGTAGACATAATCGGATTCTCCTTTTTTAGAGCGGTTCAAGCGACCACTCGTTCTTGTTAGGATTTTATCACGAAATGATGGCTGAACGGGTATGATTTTGCTCTCAAAACGTGTTTTGAATATGCAATCCTAAAAAAACCTTCAGATATTGAAGAAAGAGGATTGATTTACTTTGTGAACGGGAATAAAATGGTCCTGTGAACTTAAAAAATAGATCACTATTAAATATGAAGGAATTGAAAGAAAAAAGGAGATGTTGTTATGGATTGGCAGTTAGTCCTGCAGTATGCCTGGATTGTCGTCGTTCTCGTCGGTTTAGAAGGCTTGTTATCTGCAGACAACGCGCTCGTCTTGGCTGTCATGGTCAAGCATTTGCCACGTACAGAGCAGAAGAAGGCATTGTTCTACGGACTCCTTGGGGCGTTCGTTTTTCGCTTTATCGCATTGTTCTTAATCTCGTTCTTAATTAACGTATGGCAAGTTCAAGCGCTCGGTGCGCTTTACTTGATTGGAATGAGTGCGCGTCATCTGTATATGACGTATAAGGCGAGAAAAATGGAGCCACAGCAAGATTTGGCAGCAGAAGCGAAAGAAGAGACGGCCGTCACAGAACGACCTGTTTCGAAGAAAGAGTTTTGGCTCACTGTCGCGAAAGTTGAGTTTGCGGATATCGCCTTTGCGGTCGACTCAATCTTGGCAGCGGTTGCGCTCGCGGTCAGCTTGCCACCGCTCGGTCTCGGGGAAATCGGTGGGATTGACTCAGGTCAGTTCTTCGTCGTCTTGACGGGTGGACTCATCGGGGTCGTCTTGATGCGATTCGCGGCTCGGATTTTTGTCAAGTTGCTTCATCAACGTCCTACACTTGAAACAGCCGCTTTTATTATCGTCGGTTGGGTCGGGGTCAAGTTGACGGTCCTCGTACTTGAACATCCAGGTTTCAAAGAATTGATTGCCGGGACACCATTCGAATTCATGGGGCTCCCGGATGGATTCGTCCACTCGGCAGCTTGGACGATTTTCTTCTGGTCAGTCATGGTCGGGATTGCGTTATGGGGCTGGTTCTCATCGAAACCGATAGCGGTCAAACACTGAGTTTAGATAGATCGTATATAAATCCCCTCCGAACCTCAGATGTTCGGAGGGGATTTTTGTAGGCGTTTCATCGAGAGAAAGGAATACACGCCTCCGTTCGTCTCCTGCACGAACGTTTCTTCTGGGATGAAATCGAGTGATTCATATAACCGGATGGCTCGCTTGTTGAACGTGGCGACGGCGAGACGTACTGTACGAGTCCCATATGTCGCCTCGATCCAAGTTAGAATCGAAGTGAGGAATCGATGTCCGTTGCCGCTCCCCGTCAAATCAGGGCGCATGCCGAGACCAATGGAAACGGTGTCCGTTGATTCGAATTGTAACGTGACAAAGCCGATAAGCTCGCCAGATTCAAGGATGGCGAACGTCGTGTCTCCCCGTTACTTCGCATCTAAAAATGAGGCGAGATTTTCCTCGTCGGCGTCCATATTGTAAAACGCATATTCACCTTCATAGCGCCACTCGAAGGCAATTTGTTCGGCTTGGTCTTGTGTGAGTGGATGAAACGTATGATTCATGATATTTTCTCGTCTCTGGTTGAAATGGACGTGCTACACTCAAATCGTATCATGAAACGAAGAGGAGGGAATGGGATGACAATCAAGTTGGACATGGTCGGAATCGTCGTGACGGATATGAAGCGGTCGCTCGATTTTTATCGGGCACTCGGGTTTGAGATTCCGGAAGCGATGAATGGGGAAGCGCATGTGGATATTGATGAAGGCGGCGTGCGTCTCGCGTTCGATACGGTGGAAGTGGCCGAATCGGTATATGGGGAATGGAAACAAGCAGAAGGACATCGGATCGAACTTGCCTTCTTATGTGAAAGCCGTGAGTCGCTTAATGCATTGTATGACTCTGTCCTTGAACAAGGCTATGTGTCACACAAAGCCCCATGGGACGCGTTTTGGGGACAGCGTTACGCAATTCTGTACGATGCGGATGGGAATTTGATCAGTCTGTTCGCTTCATAATCAATAATCCCGGGCCAAATGGCCCGGGATTATTGATTATCGTGGCACTCTCCCCATGAACAAAGGGCATTCATGGCGGGTTGCAGTCCGAGGGCGCCTTCGGTTAATGAATATTCGACGTGAAGCTGCTTCTCCGTCGAATAATCGACACGACGAACCATGCCGAGCTGTTCAAGCTCACGCAATTGGTCGGTCAACACTTTTCGGCTGACCTCAGGAATCGCCCGTTGAATATCAGAGAAACGGAGCGGTCCATCTTGAAGCGTGCAATACACTTGAGGGCGCCATTTGCCGCCGATAATCTCGAGTGCGCGGTTGACGGGGAACGATGTGGTCATGTTCAATGAGCCTCACTTTCGGGTAGTTACTTCAATGTGCGTACTTTTTTTCTTGCTTCAATGACAGTATCTTATCGTTATCCGACAAATTGAGCAAACAAAAAGGAGTAGATGAAACATGACGTATCCAAGAACATTTTCACACATCGGTCTTTCTGTACCGAGCGTAGCCGAGGCCGTTACATTTTATGAGGACGTGATGGGATGGTATACCATCATGACACCTTCAGACGTCATCGAGGACGATTCACCAATCGGAGTGATGTGTACTGACGTCTTCGGACCAGGCTGGGGCAAATTCCGTATTGCCCACATGTCAACGGGAGATGGGATTGGAATCGAGTTATTTGAGTTCCCGAATAACGAGACACCAGAAGACAACTTCGAATTTTGGAAGACAGGGATCTTCCACTATTGTGTACAAGACCCTGATATCGAAGGACTCGTCGAGAAGATTGTCGCTCATGGCGGCAAACAACGGATGCCGATTCGTGAGTACTACCCAGGCGAAAAACCGTATCGCATGGTGTACTGCGAAGATCCATTCGGTAACCTCGTTGAAATTTATTCACACTCATACGAACTTACGTATTCGGAAGGAGCTTATTAAACATGAAAGCATGGCTACTCGACCAACCTGGTCTGGATCATCTGCATATTGGAGAAATCGACCGACCGACACCTGAAGCCGGAGAATTATTGATTCGTGTCGAGGCGGTCGCCTTGAACCCGATCGATTATAAAGTCGGATCGAATGGCAATCCGAATTGGTCTTATCCACACATTCTCGGTGTCGATCTCGTTGGAGAAGTCGTCGAGGTCGGTTCGAGTATCGCCAACATCATTACCGGTTCGCGTGTGGCCGTTCATACGGATCTTTCGAAATATGGAGGGTTCGCTGAGTATACGGTCGTTGATGCCCGGGCATGTGCGGTCGTTCCGAAAGGTGTGAGCGACGAAGCGGCTGCCTCGATTTTATGTGCTGGAATGACAGCGTATGAAGCGGTCATGCAGAAACTGAATACACGGAATAAAGAAACGATTCTCGTGCATGCTGGTGCAGGTGGTGTTGGTGGCTTTGCCATTCAGCTCGCAAAACGCCTCGGGCTAAAGGTCTTCACGACGGCATCTCCCGAGAACGTTGAATGGGTAGAGTCGCTTGGTGCGGATGTGGCAATCGACTACAACGTCGAGGACGTGACGGCACGAATCATGGAAGAGACGGATGGACGTGGTGTCGACTTGATTTTGAACACGGTCGGTCGCGACATCGCGACCGCCGACTTAGATCGTCTCGCGTTTAGTGGACACCTCGCCTATATCGCCGGTCCACCAGACATGACGAACATGAAAGGGTTCACATTATCCCCTTCGATTCACGAGGTGGCGCTCGGGGCGGCGCATGCGAGCGAGGACGAACATGCGATTCGCAACTTGGCGTATATGGCCGAAGAGTTGATGCACTTGCTTGAAGCGGGTGAACTGAACGACCTCGTCACAGAAGTGTTATCTTTCGACCAATTGAAAGAAGGTCTCGAAAAACTACAAACGCGAAAAGTGCGCGGTAAACTCATCGTCCGGATTCGCGACTGAGTATGTGGCTCCCTGTTATACTGACAGGGAGTTTATTTGTTGAGGAGGGGAACAAATGGAGCGATTGATCGACACGTATCGTCAGACGAACGTTCAATTGAGCGGTCACGGGAAGCGAGAAGTCGGGGTATTGAAACGCGCATTTGAACAGGTGCGTGAAGATGAGCCGAGTGACCAGTATGGACAGGGCAAAACGATTCAACAGTTCGAAGAGAAGATGGCGCACGTTCTTGGGAAAGAATCGGCGGTATTCTTTCCGAGTGGCACGATGGCGCAACAGATTGCGCTACGCATTTGGTGTGATGAAGCAGGGAAGAAGGCGGTCGCATACCATCCACTCTGTCACCTTGAAATCCATGAGCAGGACGGCTTGAAAGAGTTGCATCACATCGAACCGATTTTAGTCGGGGACGAAAACAGGCTGATGACACTCGAAGAGATTCAAGCGTTGCCGGACATCGCCTGTCTGTTGCTCGAACTTCCGCAACGGGAAATCGGAGGAGAATTGCCAACGTTCGAGGAACTTGTGGCAATTCATGAACACTGTCGTGACAAACGGATTTATCTACATCTGGATGGTGCACGACTGTTCGAATCGCTCCCGTATTATGAGAAAGAAGCGTCTGAGATATGTGCGCTCTTCGATAGCGTGTACGTTTCGTTCTATAAAGGAATTGGTGGCATTGCCGGTGCCATTCTTGCTGGACCGAAGGCGTTTTGTGAGACGTCGAAAGTATGGAAGCGACGTTACGGCGGTGACTTGATCAGCCTTTATCCATACATCCTTTCCTCGGATTATTATTATGAGTTGCGAAAAGACAAAATGCAGGGATATCGCGATGCTGCCGTACAATTGGCAGCACGATTCAACGAACTCAACGGTGTCTGGACGACCCCACTTATTCCGGTCACGAATATGTTCCACTTACATTTCCAAGGGGATGAAGAGGAAGTGCGCGAGCGGATGGCACGCATCCAACAAGAAACCGGGGTTGGCATTACAGGGCATCTCGTAGAAAAAGATGGATACTGTTCAACGGAAATCAGCATCGGGGATGTCTACAGTCATATAACCTCTAATCAACTCGATGATGTATTTAGGCAATTCAACTCTAAATAAATATAAAGAACGCTGAAGAGATGTTTCTCTTCAGCGTTCTTGTCATGCGACTTTGAGTGTGGATTTGTCGGCGGCAGATGATAGATGCGTAGAAGACAACTTCACGACCCATTGAATCGTTTTAAATTGTATGAACACAAGAGGTGATAAAGCGATATAATGCATCCACGTGTGTACAGTCAAGAAGCCGTTTTGAACGAGTCCCCAATGAACAAAGAACATTCCGAGTACCACATATGCGACACCTGGACAAATGAGACCAAAACTTGCTCCGCCCTCTGGCTGATTTCTGAAGTAATCAAGTCGACGTAATACACTATATCCGATTAGTCCAACCGCGGTGCTCCCCATAAATAATATCCCGAGTACAATCAGCATAAAGGCTGCATTGACCTCAATCTCTAGCAAGCGATGTGACACCATTGAGTTCAATCGAACGAATGTAATACCAGTAAGGGTGAGAATCGGGATAGGTAACCAAATAGTCGGTGCGCTCGCTTTTGCAAAGCCTTTACTGAAGATGGCTCGTAGACTCATTCTGGCGAAAAATAAAATAATCCCCCATACAAGTGTCATAAAAAATATAGAGGCGATTGTCGCACTGACAGAAACCCATTGGATTTTTGACATAGCGGCAGGACTAGCTAATCCCACTGCGACCATGACGAACGAAAAAGCACCTAAGAATTGTCCGAATTGGTTCATATTTTCAACGTCAACTTGACCACTCACCATAACCGATGCGATGTACTGAACATAACGAGTAAATGCATATCCACCAATGATTAAGAAGGCAATGAGGTCAAAAGGTAGTAAGGATTGAACATTAGATCAAAGTCCTGGAACAAACAAAGCACCTAGAATAAACAGTACATTGACACTCATCGCATAGGTGAGTGGTTCTGCCATGACAGCTACTTCTCCAGGAGTTCCTTTCACTTTGGAATACCGATCACTTTTCTTGAATTTACGAAATGAACGGATATTCCATGCAAGCAGACGGAAGTGATTTGCCGAGAAGCCAATAATGACCAATGAAACGAGAACGACAAGAATAGCTGGGATTCCTCCGCCCTCAAACGTTTCACGTAAATGATTGAAGTGAGGTAGTGGAGAATCAGGGTGTGGTATGAGGAACATAAAGTACATAAAAAATGACACAGCGAGCCCGCCGTTGCCAAGAGCAGATAAAAAATATAATGGGTGATAGGTTTGTTTTGACATGATAAAAAACTCCTCATTTAAATTACATAATCAATTTATACCCACTAGGGTATAGTGGGGTCAAGAGGGTTGGATATAATTGAGGGCAATCCATCAATAATAGACATGGCTGTCTGTGTGATTTTCATCACCCCTGATAACGTTTAATATTGATATTTTGTTTGAAGATATTATGTGTCATGTTGCGTCAAGTGTTGATTCATAAGGAAATTGAGGGACTTCCCCTATATAAAATGTATACGCTTTCAAATATGCTTAAGTTGTATAGAAGTTCACTGTTTTGTCAAAAAAGAAAACATAGCAAGAAGGAAGGAGAGGCATACGATGCGTACACATTATCGTGTTGTGATTGTAGGAGCAGGAACTGGGGGAATCAGTGTCGCGGCCAGATTGCTTCGAGAGAAACATCATTTAAGAGATGAGGTTTTACTGATTGATCCCGAAACCACTCACTATTATCAACCATTATGGACACTCGTCGGAGCAGGTATTGTCAAAAAAGAGGAGTCAGCCCGCACGATGGATTCACTCATTCCTGATGGGGCGACGTGGTTACAAGACCATGTGACGACATTTGATCCTGAAAACAATCAAGTCGAAACGTCAAGTCACGGAAAGATTCAATACGATTTTCTTGTCGTGTCACCAGGTATTGAAATTGACTGGGGGCGCGTCAAAGGGTTAAAAGAATCGCTTGGGTCGAAAGGAGTCTGCAGTAACTACTCATACGAACACGTTGATTATACATGGGATACCCTCGAAAAGCTCACAGGTGGAACTGCATTGTTCACGCACCCGGCTTCTCCAGTGAAATGTGGGGGCGCCCCTCAAAAAATCATGTATCTGGCTGAAGAGTATTTAACGAAGACGGGAGTTCGTGATTCGAGTCGAGTGGTCTTCGGTTCGGCTAATCCCGCCATTTTCGATGTTACGAAGTATCGGGATGCGTTGGAGAAAGTACTCGAACGAAAACAGATTGAAACGCATTTCCGGGTTAATTTAACGGAAATAAAAGCAGATGAAAAAATTGCGGTTTTTGAAAACTTAGATTCTGGTGAATCGTTTGAGATAAGTTATGACATGATTCATGTCACACCACCGATGCAAGCTCCGGCGTTTATTCGGAACAGTTCATTGGCGGAATCCGGTGGTTGGGTCGATGTCGACAAACATACACTTCAACATAAACAATTTAAAAATGTGTTCGGGTTAGGTGATTGTACGAATCTACCCACATCGAAGACAGGTGCAGCGATTCGAAAGCAAGCGCCCGTCGTCGTACGAAACGTACTGGATGTGATGTACGGTCATTTACCGACTGCTTCTTATGATGGTTATTCTTCTTGTCCGATTGTCACGGGCTATGGTTCATTAATTCTCGCAGAGTTTGATTATGATAAAGTTCCACAAGAATCTATGCCGTTCAATCAAGCAAAAGAAAGACGGAGCATGTATATTTTGAAAAAAGACTTTTTACCGATTATGTACTGGAATGGCATGTTGAAAGGGACGATGTAGGAAGGGAGGGATCGTGATGGAACGTTCTGCACTTGAAGAGCAAACAGTTGAAACAGTACTGACAAGATCCGACGTTGAGCAAGCACTGATTGCACTCATTGATCGTCTACCTAAAATCGAACAGTCTCTCCGTCGTTTGGAAGATGCTGTTGATTTTGGTATGGCGACGATGAAAGATGAAACGGTGAAAGAAAAAGTTGACGCGGCCATCGACAATTCCAACATACAAATCGAAACGCTTGAATCGGCTATAGAGCTGATTGAAAAATTACCGATGTTGTTACAGGTGACCAATCAACTTGAGTCTATGTTCACGTTTGTTCAAGATGTATACCACGATGAACAAACGAAAGAAATGATTGGCCAACGGATTGAGGAGTATGCTGTGCCAGCGAAAGAAAAGGTTGAATGGACACGAGATATGTGGGCGGAAGTACAAAGTCGTGTGGAACAGGATGACCGCCACATCACGCTATTCTCAATCATGCGATGGATTAAAGAACCGTCAGTTCAACACGGACTCAAATATGTGCAAGCGACTGTTGATGTCTTAAATGAACGGACAATCAAGCGTTAAATATGAGTGGATTGTGATGAGTAGGGTTTTCAAAAGAAATCGGACGTGCCTCGGTGCACGTCTTTTTTTCATGGGAAAGTGAAGTACATCATTTGGGTTTATTTACCCATAGGGGTATTATGGATATAAGAACTGAAAGAGTGCGGAGGGGGGATGACGTTGACACTGCGTGACTTTGAACACCAAATATTAGACGTACTCAAAGACGGTGTGATTGTGATGGATCATGACCGAAATATCATATCGATGAACCAATCGGCCGAACAATTGACGGGATGGCAAGTCGGTGAACCGGTTCCTTATTGTTCTTTTTGTCAGAAACGGAGAATGAGCTTAGGTGAAGAACGGTGTTACTTAATTGAACATGAACGTTCTCCATACTTCTCTTCAGAAATGCCGACTTACTCCGGAAAACTAGTAGATGTTGAGATGAATACAGCTCGAATTCTAAATGATGCCAAAACAGGAGCCACATATTATTTGCTCGTTTTACGAGATTTCACAGAACGAAAGCGCCGAGAAGCGCATGCTTTAAGAGAAAAGATGGTTCGGGAATTGATTCATGCACAAGAGGAAGAACATGAACGGTTGGCTCAGGAACTACATGACGGTGTCGGACAATCGCTCTTTAGTATCACCCTTGCGTTGAGCGCTCTTCAATCAGACGTCGCAGACCCGGATAAAAAAGAATATTTGACGTCCGTCCTATCTGAAGTAAGTCTCCTGATGGATCATGTAAGAAATTACTCGAAGCAATTAAGACCGATTGAGCTTGATCAATTTGGACTCGAATCCGCATTACAAGTATTGCTTGATAGTTTTGCGACCCGTTATCCAAACGTAGCGTTTCATACAGACATTCGTCTGACGACACGATTCGATTCTCTTGTGGAGATTAATTTGTATCGGATTGTCCAAGAGGCACTCGTAAATACAATGAAATACGCGAATCCGACAATTGTGGATTGTCAGGTAATCGAGCGTGACGGGCGAGTTGAATTGTTATTCCGGGATGACGGGGCAGGTTTTGATGTGCTGAACGTCTCGAAAGGATTAGGGTTACGTCATATGGAAGAGAGAGCGAAAACGATTGAGGGTTTGTTTCAAATCGTTACAGCGGTAGGGGAAGGGACGCAAATTTCCGTGTCGGTTCCGAGAGAGAGAGGTTATTATGCAACCGATTAATGTATTAATTGTCGATGATCATGAACTTGTACGTCGTGGGTTAAAACTGATGTTTCGTACGAATGAGCGCATTCGTGTAGTCGGGGAAGCGACAGAAGGGTCAGCAGCTATCCAAGAAGCGCTTCGGACACGTCCTGATGTCATTTTACTTGATATTACGATGCCGAATGGACTAGATGGTTTTGTGACAGTTAAAGCGCTCGCTGAGGAAGTGCCCACCGTAAAAGTGATCTTACTGACGATGCACGATGAAGAGATTTACATCAAACGTGCTCTCGAGCTGGGCGTCCCTGGTTATATGTCCAAAAATAGTGATCCTTCTCAACTAGAAGAAGGAATCAAACACGTATTTGACGGGAAACGATATTATGCTACTTCGTTGAACGAGGATTATATTGAAAAGATTGTCTTTCAAAAGAATAATCATCCGTTATTGACGCGTCGTGAACTAGAAATCGTCCGATTGTCGACTCTCGGCTATAGCCATAATGAGATTGGAGAGAAATTAGGGATTAGTCCCAAAACAGTTGAAAATCATAAAGCACGTGTCATGAATAAATTGCAAATCAAGCATCGTCATGAACTTGTGCAATATGCTCTGAAGAATCATTTGATTGAAATGGAAGGATGATTGAAAGAATGAAGTTAGAAGTAGAAAAAACGATAGATTCTCAATATATCCAGCAACATCTGGCGAACGAGCGGACATTTTTGGCATGGATTCGTACTGCGATTACCGTGATCGGGATTGGGTTTTTAGTGACGAACTTTCATTATTATCGAAGCGAGAATTTAAGTGGGGCAGAACATCAATTGATTTCAGCAATCGGGATGTTATCCATTTTGTTCGGCATCAGCACGATTCTTGTAGGTACCCGTTCATATTTGAAAAAAGTGCATACGATTAACACACAACAATTCAAATCTGCGAAGATGAGTCTCATTGCTTTGGCGATTGGGATGGTCTTTATCTTTTCACTGATCCTCGTAGTGAGCTACTTTTTATTTTAAACGAAAACAGGCACCGTCTCTATTACGAGGTCGGTGCCTTGCTCGTTACTGTGTCACGATCGCTTCAAGACGATCGAGTTGGGATGTGAACCCTTCGACGGCCCCCATATCAACCACTTGTTGGAGAGCCTCTTCATTCGGGAATTCGGAGCGGCTAATGAATAGCGTGCCTTCCGGTGTATCGAGAAATTCATTCGTGATGGTCATGACAGGGAAATCTGGATTGACATGACCGTCCGCATCAGAGAACGCATCTGTATAAACGATTCGCGAGTAGGGGTCGATGTCGATGAAGGTGGATTTCCCCCAGGACTCCATACCGTAGAAGTCACCTTGATTTTGATCGACACATGTCATACAGTAATGCCAAATCCCGCCTGGTTTGAAGTCGAAACTGTATACTTTCGTGTCCCATCCGGTTGGTCCCCACCATTTCTCTAGATGAGCTGGTGTCGAGAATGCTTCAAACACGAGTTGTCGTGGTGCCTTGAACAGACGTTCCGTAATCAGTGTCGTACCCTCTACATGTGATTTAACCGTACTCATGATTCATTCTCCTCTCAGGGTGAATCTGCTATACATCTAATAGTTCGGAAAAGAAGCGAGTTTCGTCACGGAGCTCCTATTTGGATATGCCCAATCCATATATTCCAAAACAAACGTACTCAATCCTGAAACAACAAATCAAGCAACATCTCGCCAATTGGTCGTTCTTTTCCCTCATAGGGGAACGCATGGATATGGATGGCAGGATTAAAATTCAACTCGATGATGCCGTATTCAATGTGCTCATCATTAAGAGATGGGAGCATCATATCGACACCGCAAATCGTAGCGCCAACCGACTTAGCGGCATCGACAGCAATGTGTTTATAAACGTCAGGAATTTGGTCTGTATAGTCGATACTGTCGCCACCTGTACTAATGTTAGAGTTTTCACGCAAGAAGACACGCTCACCGAGAGCTGGAATACTGTCCGATGTCTTGCCTTGAGCATATAAAAACGAGATGACGATATCGTCAATTTCAATTTTCTCGAGTGGTGTCTTATATCCTTTTCCACGTAAGGGGTCTTCGTTTTTTGTAGAAACGAGTTGGCGAATGGTAGAGACGCCGTCCCCTGTGACGTTTGCCGGGACGCGATGGAGGATACCGGCAACTTCGTTTCCAATGACGAGGAAGCGATATTCTTTTCCAGGTAAAAACGTCTCCAGTAAAACGACATCATCAAATGTTCTCGCATACTGAAATGCAGATAGTGCTTCCTCATAAGTCGTTCCGTCTTTAAAAATATGAATGCCTACGCCGAAGTTCGTGGACTTCGGTTTTAAGACGATTGGTTTATGTGAAAACAGGTGCCATGCATGCGATAAATCAGATTCGTTATGAAGTTCTACACCTTCAGGGACACGAATTCCGTGTTCAGCGAGTACATACTTCGTTACCGTTTTGTTTTCCATCATCAGGACTGATACATAATTGTCTTTTGATGTCTTTGTTGCCTGTTTGACGTACTCCTCATATTTGCCGTTGTGAATGCGGATAAATTGATCGGACCAATCGATGACGTCGACACGATACCCCCGTTTGATGGCAGATTTCATTAATACTTGAGTAGACAACTCAAGGTCGGAATAACCATGTACACGAAAACGACTTGCATACGCGTCCTCATAAAAGTGTTCGGCTTGGGCCAGAGACCACGCGTTATAACCCGTCTCGGTCATAATCGTCTTCAATCGAGAAGCGTACGTCATGTCCACGTGATCAATTTTTTCTCGTAGAGAGGGGAAGACATCTTTGAAGCCGAGGTCATATTTCGTGTCGAACGCATCGATCGCGTCGAGAAGTTCTGTCGCGTACGTGTGTAGTTGTACGTCGTCACCATCTCGAGTCAATGTGTTCGTGGGAGACATGCCTTCTTTGGCGACACGTTGTTGGTTATTATACGCTTCAGCCTGCCAATCGAAATAAGTTGTCTCCTCAGTAAATGTCAAGTAGAGCAAAAATAGATGAAGAAACCGTAAATCTGAACGAGCGATCCCGGTCTTTTCAAACGGATTCAAATCAATATTGCGAATTTCGATGTAGTCGATACCGTTCGCCTCGAGCTTGTCCAAGTCGTTGCCACCTCTCGATGTTTTCAATCGAATCGGGGAGTAGAGTTCGTTTGGATGTGTAATCTCCCCTTTGGCAATGAATCGACGTACATCATTTGTATATGCTGAGAGTGTCCTATAGTTTGGATAAAGTGGTTCGACATTCGTATAGCCACAGTCGCTATTTCGATAGGACAACGCTTGTTTATTTGAAAAGGTATCTTCATGGAGCGCTTGCATCTGGCTGACACATCGTTCTTCATAACTCGCATGAACAGCCGGGGTAGCGCCGAGCAAATAGACGATGAGCCAACGCATCCGTAAATATTGGCGAACCAGCTTCAAGTAAAGGTGATCTTTAAAGTGTCGATATTGCTCAGGAGACCCTTCGTATAGTGTGGACAACATCTCATCGGAAAACGAAAAATTGAAATGAATCCCGGAAATGAGTTGTTTTTTCGCACCATATTTTTGGAGCAAATGCTCCCGGTAACGACTAGCCTCGAGTCCGGACACACCAAAGTCAGCTAGTGGGATCATACCGCCTTCCGGTAAGGCGCATGGCATCGATTGTGGCCAAAGGCGTTCGTCGCCTATGTTTAGCGCAGTGATATCATAAAGCGTTTCTAAAAAGTGATGTGCCCCCTCAATCGTCGGAAACGTCGGGGTGACGAGCTCGATTTGACTTTCAGAGAAGTCGGTCGTGATATATGGATGCGTTGCCTTATGACCGAGTGACTTTGGGTGCTTCGTAATAGCGAGTGTGCCGTCTGACTTGACCCGCAACATTTCCCGCTCGATGGCAAACTTTCCGCTCGTGATGAGACGATGGGGTAGTTGATTAAACTGCTTCTGCAAGTGAAGTCACTTCCTTTTTCGTTAGTCGGACAAAGAGGGCGGAGACAAGCCCTTTGATGATACTTGAGATGGCAATACTCCACCAGATGGCATCGATTCCGAGATAAGGCTCAAGTAACAATGCGAGTGGGATACGGGCCACTGTGAAAATGATCGAGATCGTCGCAGGGATTTTCGGTAATCCGAGTCCTGAGAAGTAGCCGTTTCCGATCATTTCAATCGAAGAGAAGACGAGAGAAATACCGATAATTCGCAAGTAGCTCGCCCCAATGTCGATGGTTCGAACATCATCGACGAATAAACCGATGAGGAAATCCGGGACGATTATAAATAACAACATGATGAACCCCGTATAGACCATCCCGAGTCGGGTCGTTACGCGGTAACCTTCATAAACACGATCCACTTTTTGAGCCCCGATATTTTGACCGGTATAGCTAGCCATTGCTCCATTCAGTCCACCGATCATCATATAAGCGATCGATTCGATTTGAAGCCCGATCCGTTGTGCTGCAATCGCTTCAGTCCCATACGAACCAATCATGCGAGCAAGGAAAATGCTGATGACGGTGAACAAAATCCGTTGGGTCGCCATCGGAAATCCGAGACGAAAGATTTCTTTATAGTCGGTTCGAGTCGGCTGAATGACTTCATCCCAATTGAACAATGAACGGGCGCGACGCCAGAAGAACCCGAACATGACGACGTTGGCGACAAGTGTCGCAAGAGCTGCTCCAAGGACGCCGAGTTGAAGTGGATAAATGAAGATCGGTGAGAGAACCATGTTGAGTATGACGCCTGTCGCATTGATTCGCATCGCTGTTGTCGTATTGCCATAGGCACTGAATAGACGGGCGAACAGCAAGTTGAAGAAAGAAAAAATAAGCATCGGCGCACTGACGAGCAAATATCCATACGCGAGACGCTCGACAGTTGGTGCGTTCATATTCAAAAAGCCGATCAACGAATGACCAAAAAAAATCAGTAATGAGGCATACGAGAGACCGAGTGCTAGATTTAGACGCCTTCCGGCCCGAACATAGCGCTGGATGAATTTCAGGTCACGTTTCCCGACAGCTTGTGACACTTTAATGCCGGCGCCAACGACAATCAACGATTGAATCGCCTGTCCGAGCATGATATAAAAACTGGCCGCACCGACACTTGCGACGGCATCACTTCCTAGTGCGCCTACCCAAAACATATCGACGAGACTATACGTAAACTGTAACAATGAACTGCCGACGAGCGGAAGGGCAAGCGTGAGGATGACACGCTGTACGTTTCCGGTCGTCAAATCGACGGTTTTCACAAAGCAAGACTCCTTTAATTATTTATATAACCATTTAGTTATATATAAACACAGGGTGAAATGATTAGCAATTAGGAGATAGGATTCGATGAAAAATAGACATAAAAAAAGGAACTCTTGTCGAATTCCTTAACGTGTATAAGCGCGGATCCAAGTTACCATATAGACGAATGTCGCGATGATGAGCGTTGAAGCGAGTGCGTAGATTGGATAAGTAGGGAGTGCGTCTTCAAATAGTGGATAGAACATGAACGATCCCATAAGAATGGGGACCGAAATACTAAACGAGACATAGGCAGCTTTCGTCGCTTTCGCAGTGATGATTTGTTCACGTTCATCGACTTCACTGAACTCGGTCATGCGGACAGACCATTGAGCAAAGTTCAGCTGTTTGTTTGGTCGTGTGTTAAACGAATAGATTGTCCAAACGATAAAAAAGCCAATGAGCAACAAGAGTGGAAGCAGATTGAATTCGACGATGAATGAATCTGATTCAATGATGGTTGAAATATCAGACAAAAATGAACTGAACAGAAAAGCCATCAGGACATACAGGATGATGCTTGAAATAGATTGAACGACGACATGTTTCATTTTGTTTCCTCCTCGATTGTGAATATAGATTCGACCGGTTCCTTGAACACTCTTGCGATGTGCATCGCCAGCATGAGAGACGGCGTGTAACTGCCTTTCTCGAGCGAGATAATCGTCTGTCTCGTCACGCCGACCTTTTCAGCAAGATCGCCTTGAGTTAACTGGTGCCGGGCACGCAGTTCTTTCACGCGGTTGACCAATGGCATGGCGCCACCTCTTTTCTGATTTATACCAAAAGTGTAAAACAAACTTAACATAATGTAAAGAAGACTTTACTTATCCAAAGGTGCTACAATAGCGATATAGTCGAAAGGGGAGATGGTTGGTGAAGGTGATTAGTGGACAACATCACGTGTCAGCGATGACCGGGGATGCCAAGAAAAACTTACGATTTTATACGGAAGTACTAGGGATGCGACTCGTCAAAAAGACGGTTAACCAGGATGATCCATCGATGTATCACTTATTCTATGCGGACGAAACGGGGACGCCTGGAACAGATTTGACGTTCTTTGAGCTCCCGTTTCTTGGGCAGACGTATCGGGGGTCAAACAGTATTTCTCGAACCGCGCTACGGGTACCAGAAGGGGCTCTTACATATTGGCAGGAGCGTTTCGACACGTTCGATGTGACATACGGGGACGTCGAATCGGTTCAAGGGAGACCGACGCTCGCGTTTGAAGATCATGAGGGTCAACGTCTCTGTCTTGTGGAAGGAGGGAACGGAACACCTTGGGAAAAGGGCCCTGTACCAACAGATGTCGGCATCTTTGGTCTCGGATTTAGTGAGTGGACGGTACGGCGGATTGAAAAGACGGCACGGGTGCTGACAGAAGTGCTTGACTATCGATACGTGACGACATTTGATCGGGATGGTCACGACGTGCGCGTCTTTGAGACGGGAGCGGGTGGCGTGGCGACAGAGATTCATCTCGTCGATCGACCGGATTTGGCATCGGAACGACCTGGGCGGGGGAGTGTGCATCACGTGGCGATTCGAGTGGAAGAAACAGGCGATATGACGAAATGGATTGAGAAGCTTGATGCGCATGGCATCAGTCACTCTGGTCTTATTGACCGCTATTATTTCCAGTCGATTTATTTCCGCGAACCGAGTGGGATCTTAGTGGAACTGGCAACAGATGAACCGGGATTCGCGACGGATGAATCGGTTGAGACGCTCGGAGAGAGATTGGCCTTACCACCGTTTCTAGAGTCGAGACGAGCGGAAATCGAATCGAGACTAGAGAAGTTGTAATCGAATGGAAATTCATAACTGTAATGAGGTGAATGAATTGGATACGCAAGCAGTCAATCTTGTGATTGCCAGATTGCTAGGTAAAATTATCGAGCAATATCCTCCTCATCAATGGACAAAAACAGAAGAGGCGTTTCCGCATCCTTATCAGTTCAATAAAGTGAGTTATGACTATTCTGGTGAGGTTGAACCGATGACGCTGGAAACATTTCAAGACTTAGTTAACAAGCTCGGAAATGACCATTGGTACTCATCCAAATTCGAAGAGTTGCTACACAACATTTATATCAATCGATGGGTGCCAACATTCACATCAAATTTCGGTAAGCATTGGCAATGCTACCACGACTTATTGTTTGATGCGTATAACGATTGGAAATATACACATTTTGAATTGTATGACGAAGATGGAAACGAACTCGATGAAGAGTTAGAAAATAACCTGAATGAATGTTTTGAAGATTTCATTCATCAAACGTCCGAAGAACTATATGTGAAAAAAATGATGAAATTTTGGTGGCGATGAGTCCTGAAAGCAGAGACAAATAAAAAACCGACGGACTTTTTCAGTCCATCGGTTTTTGTACGCCCAATAGCAGGGCGAGTTCGTTCGTTCGATTCGCGACGAGATCCGCAATCGTGTAACGGTCGAGCACATGAAAGAACGCCAGCATTGCCTCGTTCAACACACTTCTTAAGTCACAGGCCGGTGCGATCACGCATCGGCCTTCCCCGAAGCACTCCACGAGTTCGAGCGGTTCCATCGACCGAACCACCTCGCCCACGTTGATTTCTTCCATCGGGCGAGCGAGACGGAATCCACCGCCGCGACCACGCACCGACTCCAAATAGCCATGCTTGCCGAGCTCGTAAACGACCTTCATGACATGGTTTTTGGAGATGTTATATTGGTCCGCCACTTCTTGAATCGTGACGAGTCGATGTGAAAATGTGGCGCTATACATCAATGTTCGCAGTGCGTAGTCACACGTTTGCGTGAGTCTCATCCATCATCACCTCTCGTTTCATTGTACAAGACAATTCCTAAAAGTGCGATTCGAACAAATGTGAAAGGGTGATGGCGAAAATAAGTCAAAAGCGTGAAATCTACTTTAAACAAGTATTTAATATATTGCTTTAAAGTGACTTGACTCACATAATGAACGTGTACGAAACAAAAGGGGGAAATTCACATGTTAGATCAACAAACGATTGAGATTGTAAAGGCGACGGCACCAGTTTTGAAAGAACATGGTGTGACGATTACGAAGCATTTTTATCAACGAATGTTTGAACAAAATCCAGAAGTGCGTCACTTCTTCAACCATACGAACCAAAAACGAGGACGCCAGCCGGAAGCGCTCGCGAACGCGGTCTATGCGGCAGCGCTTCATATCGATCGACTCGAAGCGATTCTTCCTGCCATCCAACCAGCACTTCATAAACATAAAAGTTTGAACATCCGCCCGGAACACTATCCGATTGTCGGTGAAAACTTGCTTGCGGCGATTCAAGACGTGCTCGGTGAAGCTGCAACACCTGATATCATCGATGCATGGGCAAAAGCGTATGGTGTGATTGCCGATGTCTTTATCTCACTTGAGAAACAGATGTATGATGACGCGCCATGGGTCGGATTCAAACCGTTCGTCATCGAAGAAATCATAGAAGACACAACGGAAGTGAAGCGATTCCGTCTCGTCGCAAAAGATGGAGTTATTGGCACAGCCATCCCAGGACAATACATCTCGGTTCAAGCGCGAATCGCTGGTGAAGACATCTTGCACCACCGCCAATATAGCGTCATCGACACGACAGAAAACGGATATTGGATTGCGCCGAAAGCGGAGGGACTCGTCTCAAACTGGCTTCATGAACAGATGGTCGGAACAGAAGTCCCGATGAGCGCACCGGCAGGAGAATTCATCCTTGAAGCATCAGACCGTCCGCTCACACTCATCGCAGGAGGTATCGGAATTACGCCCCTCTTCAATATGGCGAAGACGGCACTTCGTCAAGGACGTTCTGTCACGTTATTGCACGCAGTTCGGAGTATGGACCTTCGTCCACTCGGAGACGAACTCGATGAACTTGTGAAAGAAGGGCTTCATCTCATGACACATGTGGATGACGTATCGGGTTGTATGAGTACGACGCAGCTCGAGGCACTTGATGTCGAAGGGCGTGATGTCTACACGTGTGGGCCGAATGCGATGATGGAGACGGTCGTCCGTGTCATTCCTCAGGCGCGATATGAATTTTTCGGGCCGTCTGGAGTTCTTGCGACCAACTAAAAAAGACGACTTTTCCAGTCGTCTTGATTCATAATATGGCGAGAAGGATTATTCCGTGAGTTCACTTAAATGTATGACTTGTTTGTTGTCATCCAACGTTTCAAGTGACCACGAACCATCTAACGGTTTTGTTGTTTCAATGACATATGTCATGGTGTAGCTTTCGTTTTCGGGATCGTTGACGAGAAAATCTTTTGAGACATCGTCACCGTTTAACCGTAAATAGACGACATCTTCCGGGCGTTCTTTTAGATGGACACCGATGTACTCCTTGTTTTCAACTTGAAGGGTGACGAAATCAAAAGACTGATTCGGTTCTATTTCTTTAGTGACAGACCCTAAGTTTCCTGTCGTGATATCAATCTCGGCTAGACCGATGACGGAGCGATCTTCGTTTGTGTAAAAAGAGAGAATGGACTGTTCTCTGTTATGAACTTCAAAACTATACCAGTCGTTTATCGTCATATAACGATTCATTTCTTTTTCGGCATTTTCGTATGAGTTGCCGGCCTGAATGTTAGTGTACGTGTAAAGTCCGACACCGACTGCGATTGCCACGACGATGAGACCGGAGACGATCGTGAGTAAGGTGATTCCCTTGGACATGATTTTTCCTCCTGTCTTTTATAAACATAAACACCCCATGCCTCGCGAATGCGTGCATGGGGTGTTTGAATTAGTACGTCAAGCTCGCGGCGACGATGATGCCGACGACGAGTGATGCGGCGAACAAACTGAAACCGATGGCCATGTTGCCGTTCTCGACTTCTTTTTCTAAGTTCACGCCTGGTGTAAGGACGTATTCAAACGTCCAAAACGCCAATACTTGGGCAGCGATGCCGACGAGTCCCCAGATGAACGCATCGAGCAAGTTGACGCTGTTCGCCCAAACCGTGTAGATGACGATGGCGAGTCCGAGCGCTTTCCCCCAAAGCTTTAAAGCGACGGCCATGTTGCCTTCTTTGATTAACTTACGTTCCGAATATTTGGTCGTCAATGCGAAGATGATGAGTCCGGCGAGAATGAGACCGAATCCTGTCCCGAGGTGGGCGAGGAAGCTTAAAATTGAATCGAGTGTGATGAATGTCATGAGTTTGTCTCCTTTTGTGTAGGTGTGCCAACGGCTAAGTAGTACGAATGGTTGTTCGTGATCATGCTACCGGCGCGAACACCGAGTGCGGATGGGTGTCCATTCAAACAGAAACATCCGATCATGTAATGTGTCTCGACAAGGCCCTTGACGGTCGTCGTCATCCGAGTCGGAAGTTCGATGAACTGTTGGTACACGGCCGTCTCTTCCGCATACGTTTGTAGTAATTCTCGGTGAAACGGTTTGCCTTCTTTCGTGTACAAGATGACGGAGTCCCCTTCACGTCCGAATGCCGGTTTTTTGACGTAGTTCGATTCGCCGAGAAACGGTGCGTCTTCTAAGTAAGTTGGTAAAAAATATGTGTCGATGATGTCGCGCTCAGCTTCATCGAACAGTGTCTCGGTCTCATATAACTCCCAAATCAGGGCCTGTACGCCTTTCGATTGCATGAGGAAAGCTGAGAGCGGGTTGAGAAGCGATACGTGTTTTTGTTGATTGAGTTCGAGCAACCGAATGCCAATCAAGTCTCCGTCCGGTGCTTGATCGTCTACGAGATGTTCAATCGGATATGTTTGACGGTACAAGATATCGATTCGTTCACCCGATGGTGTATAGATACCGTTTTCGTCGACGAGCAAAGCATGAAGTGACACAAATTCAGACGGTAAATCGAGCGTTTCTTGCAGGAAGTGAGCCGTCCATTTGTCTTCGATGTTGTCATCATGAGCCGTGAAGACGATTTTTGGTGTGCCTTCTCGTCCGAGTCGTTTCCATGCGGCAACGATGGCCTTTCGTAACTCGGTTTTTAACTGAGCGGTGGCTTCCTTGTTCGGATCGAGGAGATTGAATTCGGAAGCGACCACACCGTTCACGTCAAACAGTTCTTTAATGAACGTCGGTGTATCTGAGTTGAACTCCATCAATTTGAGTTGGCCGTTCTTCATGATCCAGTCGTAGCGACCGATGACTGTCTCCTGCGGAATTGTCTTCTCCCGTAAGAACGGCAGGCTCGATTCGGGATAGCCGAGCAGTCGGAGCGTCTCGTCAGGTAGCGAGCGCAACAGTTGATTCGTCTTCCGAAAAATCGAATCAACCGCCCCGGTCGCCTCCCGGACGGACTCTACCTGCGAGGCGGTCATTTCGAAACAGTCGTATAGGGCATATTCTTCATCGTTTAAATCGGGCCAAAAATAAGGGACTTGACTGTAAAGTTCGTCACGCGTCATCCGCCGAATCCACCTTTAGAGCCGCTCCCGAGTCCAGATTTTGACGATCCTGAATTTGAGCCGTTCGACACGGCGCCGGTCGCACCACCATTTGATTTATATGATTTATAGGTCGAAGAGTTTTTCAGTGCACTTTTTGAACGGAACAAGCTACCGAGTAAAAAGTAACTCCCGTAATGGGGGGAACGATCGTCGTCACAATAATATGATTCTGTCACATCATCCCAGTCCCAATCGTCACATTCGTAGCCGGTCGGCTCTTCCGGGAGCGCGGCTTCGTTATAGTTATCATCTCCACATGCGGCGAGAGAGGTCGTTAATACCGTAGCAGAAAGTCCGCTTAAAATTTTCTTACTTGTCTTCATGTTGATTCCTCCAATGTATAACCGGTCGGTGTGACATATATGACATACACACCACGATCTTCATCTGTTTCTGCTGAATCGCGTTCGTACTCTTTATTGGCGACGTACAAGTATTGACTCCCGAGCATGGCGAGTGCATCGAGGTGACGATCGACGTAATAGGCTTCGAGCAACGGGTTGTCAAAGCGGTCGTCGAGTGTACGGATTTCGACTTTAATCTCGCTCGTTTCTTGTTTGTCCATCGGTCCTTCAGTGTAGCGATCGACGTAAATCAAAAAGTATTGATCGCCTTCTAGGGCGGACGAGCGTTGTTTGTATGTCATGCCGTCTTTGACGAAAAACTCACATTCGCGACGGGCGAGCACTTCGTCTAATCCGAGAGACGTGTAATGGTATAGTGGTTCGAACGATAATTCATTTTTATAGAGACGATACTCTAATACGATTGAATTCATAATTCAGTCCTTCCTTTTTCTTTTTATACGGGGTGAATGTCAAAATGGTTTCGTGAATCTTTCCTTGGATACGTTTAGTATATAAGAGAGAAGGAGGGGGAAACAGTGCATATCTTATTTCGTGTATGGAAAGGATTAGCGAAATTATCATTTTTGAACGTGATTCTGGCCTCGGTTGGTATCATCGTCGTCGGGACTGTGCTCGGTTATTTATTTGAACCGGAGACGTTCGAGTCATTGTTCGACTCGTTCTGGTGGACGATGACGACATTGACGACCGTTGGATATGGAGATTTTTATCCGTCTTCCGTGGCGGGGCGATGGCTCGGGATTTTCTTGTTCCTATTCGGGATTGGGATTATCGGGGCATTGATTGGAAAACTAGTTGAAGTCGGAGCGACGTTTCAACGATTAAAACGGGAGGGAAGACTAGTGTATCGTGGAGAAGGACATTATGTATATATCGGATGGTCCCCGAAGACGAAAAAAGCAATCGATGAAGTGCTCAACTATGAACCGAAAGCGGAGATTGTCTTAATCGATCAATTGATTGAGGAGCCGTATGTGCACGATCAAGTACATTTCGTATCAGGAGACGCCTCGGATGAAGCGGTGTTGATGCAGGCAAACGTCTTGAAAGCTCGACGAATCGCCATTTTTGCAGATGCACGAATCACGGAGACATTACTCGCTGATGGGAAGTCGTTATTGATTGCATCAGCGGTTGAGGCATTATCACATGATCATCAGGTCGATTTACACACGGTCGTCGAAGTGTGCGAGGAACGGAATATCTCGAAATTTAAACACGTCCGTGTCGACGACTTTATTTTAGCGAACGACTCGGTCTCGCTCTTGATGGCGAAAGCGACATTGCAACCAGGGACAACGACCATTTTCCGTCAATTATTAAGTAAGCAATCGGGTGGGAACATTCAAGCGTTGAAACCGAAAGCCGAGTGGCAAAACATACACGAGGCGAACAAGGCGCTACTTGAATCCGGAGTGACGCTCATCGCGGTCAATGACCGATTGGATGTGGCGACGATGCTCGACTTACCGCTCCAAGATACAGACATGCTCTACGTCGTCTGTCACGACGAAGTATTTGAACGATTATCGTAAGGAGTGAAATCATGCATAACGGAACGTTTATCCGAAAGATGACACGCATGCAAAACGTGCAACGGTGGGACGAATATGCCCCCCATTATCATGATAACGCAGCGAGTCATAGCTTTCGTGTCGCGGTCTTCAGCTTGATCGCGGCGTATGTGGAGAAAGAGAACGGACGTGAAGTCGATTTGCTCGATCTACTTGGGAAAGCCATTTTCCACGACATGAATGAAGTCCAGACGGGCCCGATTATGCACCGGACGAAAAAAGAACCGACGTTGATTGGTCACATCGAGCGGATGGAGCGGACAGCGAGCCTCGGTCTTGTCGAGTTGCTGTCACAGTCGCTACGTCCTCACTTTCATCGCTTCGTTGTCGAAGCGGAAGATGACTCATTCGAAGGAAGAATCGTCGACGGAATTGATTCCTTCGATGCGATGCTGTTCGTGCGACGGGAAGTCGCGCATGGTTCTCCACATTTCGATGACAAGTTAGAAGAGATGAAAGCTGCACTTCGTCATCATCCGATTGATTCGGTCCGCTGGCTGTTCGACCAGGTCGAGGCAGAGACGGATGTGTTACGGTTCATCGAGAACGTCATGCGGATGGATAGTGTGCGTCGTTGGAAAGGTCGCTTCAACACGATTGACGACAACGATGCGATTCACGGTTTCCGCGCGGCTGCACTCGGTATGTTCAGTGGGCTCTTAGAGCGTGAGAAGTACGACGTCGATGTCGATGTCGCCGAACTCGTGGCCCGTCTTCTCTGTCACGACTTAGTGGAAGGGGTGACAGGCGACGTGCTCGGTCCAGTCAAACATTCGACGAAAGAGACAGGGGCTGCGTTTGAGGCGTACGAACGGGCGGAAAGTGAACGTCTGCTTGGACTGTTGCCTGAGTATATGCAACCGGCATTCCGGAGATATATGGCCGACTCGAAAGATGATACGTATGAAGGAATGCTTGTCGATATGATGGACAAACTCGATGCACTCATCAAGATGAACATGGAGCGGAAGATGAACGGGGCCGAGTATGAGGTCACGTATCGCGAGCAGCTCCGTAAAGTGCAGATGCGATATGAGAATCCAAGCATGATCTTCTTCCTGGCGTATATCTTGCATGATTTGGATTACGTCACAAGCTAAATCAATCCACACAGAAGTCGCATACCTAAATGGGTGCGACTTTTTTATATCATTTATTGACATATATCATTTAACGATATATATTGAATGTAAGAGATGTATCATTTAATGATATAGGAGGTGGGGAGATGCCGCGAACGGACTCCTTGGAGTTAGGGGAACTGACGGATAGTATGTTTTACATCTTATTGGCGCTCACGACGCCGCGTCATGGCTATTTGGTCATGCAATTTGTCGAAGAGACTACGCGAGGGCGAATGCAAATTGGTCCGGCTTCGATGTATACGATTATCAAAAAACTGTTGAATGCCGAACTGATTGAACCGATGGACGGGGACGGAAAGAAAAAGAACTACCAGATTACGCGTAAAGGGCGTTCGATTCTGACGGATGATGTGAAAAGACGACAGGCGATGGTCGAAGATGCCTGTGCCATTTTAGATATGGAGGGATCACGATGAGACAGAAGTATGTGTCGAGTTGGGGACTAGCGTTTGCCGAAGAGCGTGAGATGCGAAAATTGGAGCGAATGGCGGCGAAGGGTTGGCATTTGAAGAAATTTGCCCCTTTAGGATATACGCTTGTCGAAGGGGAACCGGAAGACGTTCAATATAGTTTGGATTATCGAACTCGTCCAGATGAAGACTACTTTGACCTGTTTGCGTCGAGCGGGTGGCAACATGTCACATCGACCGGGGATGAGATTCATATTTTCAAAGGGGATCGAGATGCTAAGCCGATTTACTCGGATATCGAAACAACAGAGGAGAAATATCATGACATGGAACGTCAGATGGGACGGGCTGCGCTCATCCTAGGTATATTATGGATTGCGCTCTTTTCCTTGTTTCAATTTGATTGGCCGACCGTAGTCGAAATGATATTGATTGGCGTTCAACTACTCGTGACGACCGGTCTCGTGTTCACGGGACTTCCGTATATCGGCTACCGATTCAAACGAATAAAAGTGAATCGTCAAGGATGAATAGGCGGATGGCACAAGCCATCCGTCTTTGTTTCGTTCAACTGAACTATTCGAATGAAAAATAGTTAGGGAGAGAGAACTGTTTTTGGACATCGGTCTATGCAACAAAATCAAAATCCTTCACAATGATTAATGCAAGCGCTTTCATTAATCATTTGAGGAGGAATGAATGATGTTGAAGAAACGACAAGGGGTTGCCGTGCTGGCTGGGGTGACATCGATTGCCCTTCTTTTGGGGCAACCGGTCGCACAAGCGGCAACTCCGCAGAACGGTACGATGATGCAATACTTTGAATGGTATGTCCCGAACGACGGACTGCATTGGAACCGTCTCTCGAACGATTCGCAGCACTTGAAAGACATTGGGGTCTCGACCGTTTGGATCCCGCCAGCGTATAAAGGGACGTCACAAAATGATGTCGGATACGGGGCGTACGATTTGTATGACCTTGGGGAATTCAATCAAAAAGGGACGACTCGGACGAAGTATGGAACGAAAGCGCAGCTACAGTCGGCGATCTCGAACTTACGCGGAAAAGGAATCGGCGTGTACGGAGATGTCGTCATGAACCATAAGGGCGGAGCGGATTATACCGAGTCCGTTCAAGCTGTTGAGGTCAATCCTTCCAATCGGAATCAGGAGACGTCGGGAGCATATTCGATTTCCGCCTGGACCGGATTCAATTTCGCGGGACGGAACAATACATACTCGCCGTTCAAGTGGCGTTAGTATCACTTTGACGGGACCGACTGGGATCAGTCACGAAGCTTGAGCCGGATTTATAAATTTAAGAGTACCGGTAAAGCATGGGACAGTGAAGTATCCGGTGAGAACGGGAACTATGACTACTTGATGTACGCCGATGTCGATTTTGAACATCCAGAAGTACGACAGGAAATGAAAAACTGGGGGAAATGGTATGCCGATTCGCTCGGTCTCGATGGATTCCGTCTCGATGCGGTCAAACATATCAACCATTCTTATTTAAAGGAATGGGTGACAAGTGTCCGTCAGGCAACCGGAAAAGAGATGTTCACGGTTGCGGAGTATTGGAAGAATGACCAGGGAGCCATCAATGATTACTTGGCGAAGACGGGCTATACCCACTCGGTGTTCGATGTGCCGCTCCACTACAACTTCCAAGCGGCAGGGAACGGCGGCGGTTACTATGATATGCGCAACATTCTAAAAGGAACGGTCGTCGAGCAGCATCCTACACTCGCCGTCACGATTGTCGACAACCATGACTCACAACCTGGGCAATCACTCGAGTCGACGGTTGCCAATTGGTTCAAACCGCTCGCCTATGCGACAATCATGACGCGTGATCAAGGATATCCGACGCTCTTCTATGGTGATTATTACGGAACGAAAGGGACGACGAATCGTGAAATCCCGAATATGTCAGCGTCGCTTCAACCGATTTTGAAAGCGCGTAAAGACTTCGCCTATGGCACGCAACATGATTACATCAATCATCAAGACGTCATCGGGTGGACGCGCGAAGGGGTGACGGACCGTGCGAAGTCGGGACTTGCGACGATTTTGTCGGACGGACCGGGCGGGTCGAAATGGATGTATGTCGGAAAGCAGAACGCGGGAGAAGTATAGAAAGACATGACCGGCAATAACGGGCGTCTCGTGACGATCAATGCGGACGGTTGGGGCGAGTTCTTCGTCAATGGTGGGTCCGTCTCGATTTATACGCAACAATAAATTAGTTAGACTTGTCTCTAAAGATAGGGACAAGTCTTTTTTTCTGAATTTTCACCACATAAGTTTTATACATGATATAATGACCTAGTGTTAATTCTTGATAGGGAATGCTTCCAATCCATGAATTCACATTGAACAACGTTGGTTGTTGGTTTCATTTATATTTTTGCGTTGTGACGCTGTTGAATTCAAGGAGGTTGTGATGAGTAAAGAAAAGATTGCCCAATTAAGAAAGCACGTCTCGCCGTTTGAAAAGTCCGATATTAGGATCAGTGTGCGGCAGATGATCAATACGATTTTACCGTTTCTCGTTTCATGGTTTTTGGCGTATCAACTACTGAGTGTCTCCATTTTCCTGACATTACCGTTCACGTTGATTGCAGCAGGATTTGTCGTGCGGATGTTCATCATCTTCCATGACTGTACACACGGTTCGTTCTTTAAGAATAAGAAGGCAAACGCCATCGTCGGAACGATTACCGGTGTTTTGACGTTGTTTCCTTACGAGAAGTGGAAACGCGAGCATGCGATTCATCATGCGTCGAGCGGAAACTTGGACAAGCGAGGCGTTGGGGACATTTGGGTCATGACGATTGAGGAGTACATCGAAGCCTCGAAATGGATGCGATTGAAGTATCGCCTATATCGTCATCCGCTCGTCATGTTCGGTCTTGGACCACTTTGGCTCATTCTCGTGACGAGTCGTTTCAATCGAAAAGACGCCCGTAAAAAAGAACGCCAAAATACGTATATCATCAATATTTCTCTCGTCGTCTTATATAGCGCGCTCATTTATCTGATTGGTTGGCAAGCGTTCCTTGTCGTACAAGGGACGACAATGTTCATCGCCGGCGTGCTCGGAATTTGGTTATTCTATGTTCAGCACACGTTCGAAGATTCCTACTTTGAAGATGAACAGGAATGGGATTACGTAAAGGCGGCAATTGAAGGAAGCTCGTATTACGAATTGCCGAAAGTGCTTCAATGGGTGACGGGGAACATCGGCTTCCATCACGTTCACCATTTGAGTCCACGAGTGCCGAACTATCATTTAGAGAAGGCACATACATCGACACCACCATTACAGCGAGCAACGACAATCGGGCTATTTTCAAGCCTGAAGTCGTTACGTTACAAGTTATATGATGAAAACAATAAAACATTCGTCACGTTCCGGGATGTGCGCCATCTCTTGCGCCGAACGAACGTGGCATGAAAAAAGATTGTCCCCGTAAAAAAGGGACAATCTTTTTAGCGTTTCCAGACCCATTCGTCACTCTCATACTTCTTCACGAGCAAATCGATCTCAGCTCGCTGTTCTGTCGTAAAGACGAGCGGTTCGAACGTCAACGAGAACGTGTCTTTGAAGCCGGTCTCAAATGCGGCTGCTACTTCGTCAAAGGAGACGAAGCGCTGTAACGTGTCATTCAAGGCGACGGCTTTTTCGCTGAAGCGGTTTTTGGCTTCAAGCTTTGCGTGCTCCTCCATCGTGAAGCAGTCGAACAACACCTCATCGTCGACAGAAAGCGGGATCGATCCATGTTGAAGCACGGCCCCTTGATGACGTACCTGTGCGCTACCCGCAATCTTCTTCCCGTCGACGGCAAGCTCGTAATACGAGGCAGCATCGAAGCAAACGGCTGATTTTGGTTTGCGGAGCGCCTCACGATCCTCTTCCGTCAACGGCACCGAAAACTCGGCCGGTACACCGAGCTCATGATAACCGCGACGGACACCTTCCGTGAGTAATCGATAGCTCTCGATGATATTTGTCGGAAGAGTCGGTGTCGACTCGGGCAAGATGACACTATATGTTAGTTCATCCGCGTGTAACACGGCCCGTCCCCCGGTTAGTCGCCGAACGACCGGGATATTGTTCTTCGTAAGCGCCTCGCGGTCCAAGTCACGTGTCGCCCGCTGGAAACGTCCGACGCTGATCGCATGAGGTGCCCATGAATAAAAACGGAGCGTCGGTTTGAGTTCTCCCTTCGCGACCCAATTGGCGATGGCTTCGTCAATCGCCATGTTCTCAGCCGGTGAAGTGGATTCGGTTCTAAGTAAGTGCCACGTCGTACCAGTCATAATCTCTCTTCTTTCTGTTAATCGATTGGCAACATCGTGTGGCGACGTGCCTTGTGTACTTGTTCGTCCGCATGGTAAGAAGAACGGACGAGCGGACCTGCCTCACAATGTGAGAATCCATTTGCTAGCGCAATCTCTTTCAACTCGGCGAACTCGTCTGGATGATAGTAACGTTCGACCTCGAGATGTTTCTTCGTCGGCTGTAAATATTGACCGAGCGTCAAAATATCAACGTTGTGCGCGCGAAGGTCGTCCATCGCTTCAATCAACTCTTCTTTCGTTTCTCCGAGTCCGACCATGATTGATGATTTCGTCGGGATCTCCGGATTCAGTTCTTTCGAACGCTTCAAGAACTCGAGGGTCCGGTCATACGTTGCTTTCGCACGGACTCTCGGTGTTAGGCGACGAACGGTCTCTAAGTTATGGTTCATGATGTCAGGACCCGCATCAATCAACGTCTGCAAGGCAGAGAAGTCACCCATCATGTCTGACGGGAGCACCTCAACTGATGTTTCTGGGTTCATGGCGCGGACGGCACGAACCGTTTCCGCGAAGACGGTAGCCCCGTAATCGTTCAAGTCGTCACGCGCGACGGCCGTGATGACGACATGCTTCAAGTTCATGAGTCGTACGGATTCGGCGACACGCTTCGGTTCTTCCCAATCAAGCTCGTTCGGTTTACCTGTCGTGACGGCGCAAAAGCGGCAGGCGCGTGTACAAATACTTCCTAAAATCATGAAAGTCGCGGTCCGACGTACCGCCCAACATTCATGGATGTTCGGACATTTCGCCTCCTCACATACCGTATGTAGATTTTTCTCACGCATCATGTTTTTTAAGCCGGTATATGTTTCATTCGTGTTCAATTTAATCTGTAACCATTCCGGCTTGCGTTTCACTTCCCCTCTTGCCACAAAAAACTCCCCCCTTTTTTTAAGTTAACCTGTAATGAATTGAGTTTACCAAAAAAAGAATCAAAAACGAACCAGAGAAATTATTGGTTTTACCAATACAGTTTTCTGTGTATCAAAACAGAAACATTGTTTCAAAATGGTTACGCTTTCACTAGGGCGATTGTTTCTGAAAAGTGGAGTTGCTATACTGTTGTTGACCACCTGAATAAGAACCAAATGTAACTGATACGATCAGGCATGGGGTGAACGAGCGTTGATGAGGCAACGCTTCTTCCTCCATGCCTTTTCGTTTGGGGGTCAGCCAAATTTGACTAAGGGGAGTGGGAACATGAACAAGGCATTAAATTGGACGGCAACACTCGGATTGACGACGGCGTTGCTAGTCTCATCTGTTCCGGCAGCGGACGCGGTCGTGGCGGAAGGGACACCGACCATGTCGATTGATCAGCGTGTCAGCACGAAATTGGAATCGATGACACTCGTTCAAAAAATCGGACAGATGATCATGCCGGACTTCCGACTATGGAACGGGGCGAACCATACGGCACTTGCACCGGAAGTTGCGCGAGTCATCGATCGATTTGACCTTGGGGGCGTCATTTTATTCGCGGAAAACGTGAAAGAGACGGAACAGACGACGAAACTCGTTCATGACCTGCAAGAAGTCGTGAAACAAGATGCCAGCAATGATATCCCGTTATTCGTCACAATCGACCAAGAAGGTGGGATTGTGACACGCCTTGGGACGGGAACGAATTTACCGGGGAATATGGCGCTTGGAGCGACTCGAAACAGTCAATATGCCTATGATGCAGGGGAAATCATCGGTTCTGAATTACACGCACTCGGGGTAAACGTGAACTTCGGACCAGTGTTAGACGTCAACAATAACCCAGGGAATCCAGTCATCGGGGTCCGTTCCTTCTCGAGCGATCCTGACCTGGTCGGCGAACTTGGATCAGCGATGACGAAAGGCATTCAAGACCAAGGTGTAGCGGCAACGGCGAAGCATTTCCCAGGTCATGGAGATACAGCCGTCGACTCCCATTACGGATTACCGATTGTCGACAAAACGCTCGACGAGTTGCGCGGACTGGAACTGCTACCGTTCAAACGTGCCATCACGGAAGGCATCGATATGATTATGACAGCACATATCGGGATGCCGCAGATTGAAGACGAGGTCGTCGAGTCAGATCGTGGCACGTTCCCGCTTCCGGCGACGCTCTCGGACGATGTCATTACAGGAGTGCTCCGTGAGGAACTCGAATATGAAGGAATCGTTGTGACCGATGCGCTCAACATGCAGGCTATCGCAGACAACTTCACGGAAGCGGAAGCGGTCATCAAGACGTTTGAAGCAGGTGTCGATATTGCGCTCATGCCGACGATTTTACGTTCGGAGGCGGACGTGATCAAACTCGAGGCAATCTTTGAGGAAGTCATCGCGGCAGTGAACGATGGACGTTTGTCGGAGGCGACCATCGATGAATCGGTCGAACGGATTTTAAAACTGAAGGCAGAACGGGGCATCTGTGGAGAAACGATGAACTCGACTACGCTCGAGGCGAAGCTTGCGGAAGCAAATACTGTCGTAGGAAGCGCAGAACATAAAGTGAAAGAGCGTGAAATCGCGGAAGCGGCTGTGACTCTTGTGAAGAATGATCACAAGACACTCCCGTTTAAACCGAAAAAAGGAGACACGGTGCTCGTCTTGTCGCCAGCGAAAGACCAGACGGATAGCATGGTGAAAACGATTAAGTCACTAGAAAAGAATGCGGGGAATATGAAAGACGTGAACGTCATCACGGCCAACTATTCAGCATCGACGCCACATCTAGATCGAAATCCGGCACTACGGCAACAAGTTGAGGCGGCTGACTATATCATCGTCGGTTCAAACGTGAACAACAGTGCCAAACTGAAGCCGACGTCAGCCGATCATTATGTACCGGCCGAAGTGTTCCGTTTCGCCAACGAGACAGGGAAGAAGTCGGTCTTACTCAGTTTGCGTAATCCATATGATATTGCCGTTCAGCTAGAAGCACCGGCGCAGCTATTGATCTATGGGTTCAAAGGCGACCCGAACGGACCGGACTCGGAAGCGGGTAACTTGAAGTCGGCAGGACCGAACTTACCGGCAGGCATCCGTGCCATCTTCGGTGAAGTGAAGCCGCAAGGGAAGTTGCCGATAGATGTACCAAAATTTGTGGACGGTGTATTCCAAGACGAGAACTATGCACAGTTTGGGGACGGATTTAAGAGCTGGAATCGCTAAACGAAAATGAGCTCGCCCGAAAATCGGGAGAGCTCATTTTTTCATGCTTCGAAATAGGCGATGACGAGTAGACCTGGACCAGTATGGGCACCGATCGCAGACCCGACCAGTGTCTTCGTGATGTGCTTCGGTTCGAGATGTTCGCGGACCATCTTCTCGAACTGTTCCGCTTTTTCTAGGTCGTCCCCGTGACCGATGAAAAGGTCCCCGTTCTCGACGAGCGGCTTCGATTCAACGGTCCATTCGACCATGCGACGCATGACTTTCTTATGACCACGTACCTTTTCAATCGGGACGAGCTTGCCGTCCTCGACCGTCAATAACGGTAAAATCGTCAACAAGTCACCGATGAAGGCACTCGCTTTCGACACACGTCCGCCTCGCATCAAATATTCGAGCGATTCGACCGTGAACAAGTGGCGAATCTTTCCGACGAGCGAAGCAGCATACGCAACTGTTTCTTCGTACGTGTGCTCTTGACTGTAC
Organism: Exiguobacterium sp. s101; assembly: GCF_018617835.1. NCBI lineage: Bacteria > Bacillati > Bacillota > Bacilli > Caryophanales > Exiguobacterium > Exiguobacterium sp. s101. The sequence goes on from NZ_JACSKX010000005.1 coordinate 158,838, forward strand.
TCTGCGACTGTCTTGACGAATAACGCCTGTCCGACTGAAGCGGTTCGAGTATCGAGGATTTTGAATGTGCTGTCTGGATACTCCTCCTTCAGCATCTCACCGACCATGACGGCGGTTTGATAGGTACCAGAAAGTTCACCTGAGAAGGCGAGATATAAGAACGGCAGTCCCGCCTCGAGATGCTGACGGAAGCAATGTTCAATACGTGACGCCTCGATTTGGAACGTCTTCGGCGTCTTGCCTTGACGCATCGCATCGTACACGTCTTTCGGTTGAATCGTTTCCCCGTCTAAAAACTCTTCGTTGTCGATGATGACACCGAGCGGTAAAATCTCAAGTCCGTATTCGATGATTTGATCGTCTGTCAAATCGGCTCCGGTGTCTGTGATCAGTTTAAACATTGGATGAATCACTCCTCTGTTAATTGTTGTTCAATCTCGCGTAGCGGTTCATTCCGTTTCCACATCCGTTCGAGCTGGCTCACGAGTGTCGTTTGTTCTTCAGCTGTCAGTGACGCGTTTTGGAGCGTGCTGACAGTGGAAAGGACGCGGTAGGCCCGTGTAAGAACATCTTGAACCGTGAGGGGAATGCCGAGCAAGTCTTCTAGCGAAGCCATCGTTTCCGGTACAATAGTAGGGTACGTGAACTTGGTGGCTTCCTCTTGGATCGCCAAATCATAAAAGTCTCGAATGATTTCGGCACGTTCGCTCCCGCTCTGTCTGACGCTCAAGTAAATTTGAACGGCGACACCGCCACGGACGCGTCGTTGCGAAATACCGGCGAATTTTTTCCCGTCAATCGACAAGTCGAAACTTCCCGGACAGTACGAGCCGACGACCTCACCTGGGACGATGTCGCTCGTGACATCTTGGAACATCTGTTGGATAAGGGAGGTCATGGCCTCATAGCCGCTGTCGATTTGAATCCCGTCATTCTCGGGTAAGATTAAAGATAAGTTCAGGACATCATCGTCTAACACGACGGCGAGCCCGCCCGAGTTACGGACGACCGGTCGAAAGCCACGCTCGTGCAAATGCCGAACCCCATCTTTTAAATGAGGCAACCTTGCATCTTGGATTCCGAGTACAATCGTATTCGTGTGCACCCATACGCGCAAGACAGCGCCTGATTGTTGGGTTGAAGCACATAACGTATCGTCAGTTGCGAAAGATTGTTCCGCTTGAAACATCGTGCCAAGGCTCGATTGGTCGATCACACGATAACTCGGTTGTTTTAATAATGGATGGATCATATACCTAATTCCTTTTCACAAATAATTTTCCTTCTCATTATAGCACGGAGGGAACGATTCGTTTGAAGTCGAATCTAGAACATAACGAAACGTAGGAGGGCATGTCATGTACTCGTCACGAGGACAACTATCTGGATCAAAAGTGTTTAAAGACCCGGTACACCGTTATATTTACGTCTACGATCATCTTATTTGGGAGCTGATCAACACGAAAGAGTTTCAGCGCTTGCGTCGCATCAAGCAACTCGGGACGTCCTTTTTGACGTTCCACGGCGCAGAGCACACACGATTTCATCACTCGCTCGGTGTATACGAAATCGCACGCCAGTTAATCGATCAGTTCCAACAGTACCCAGAATGGAACGACCGAGACCGTGAGTTGTTGTTAGCAGCGGCACTCTTACATGACGTCGGGCATGGGCCGTTCTCGCACGCATTCGAACACGTCTTTTCCGTTCGCCATGAAGTATGGACCGAACGAATCATTTTAGGGGATACCGAAGTTAACAAAGTGTTATCCGAGATGGGTGTCGGGTTTGCGGAAGAAGTGGCCTCGATCATCAACAAGACGCACCCGAATCGTCTAATTGTCAACATACTCAGTTCGCAACTCGATGTCGACCGGATGGACTACTTGCTAAGAGATGCGCACTTTGCAGGTGTCAGCTACGGGAAATTTGATTTAGAGCGCATGTTGCGCGTCTTGCGTCCAGATGAAGATCAAGTCGTCGTCAAGCAGTCGGGGATGCACACGATTGAAGATTACATCATGCGTCGCTATCAGATGTATTGGCAAGTGTACCTTCATCCGGCGACACGTTCGAGCGACCTTCTCTTGAAAGCGATTCTTGAGCGAGCACAGGAACTGTATGAGAGTGGCTATGCCTTCAACCTGACCCCGAAGCACTTCTTGCCAATTTTTGAACAAAAAGTGATGACGCTCGAACAATATTTGAAGTTGGATGAAACGGTCGTCTACTTCTATTTCCAAGAGTGGATGGATGAGGAAGACTCGATTTTGGCCGATCTGTCCAGTCGGTTCGTGAATCGTCGTTTATTGAAATATAAAAACTTCCCGGAAGCGAACCGTGACCGTCATATGGAACGTCTCCGTCAGACGATGGAAACAATCGGGTTACCGTCGAAATATTATTTGCTTGAAGATCAGTTAAGTCAATTGCCATATGACTTGTATAAAGGCCAAGGAAAGTATGAAGGGATTTATCTTCAGATGAATGACGGTGAGCGGAAAGAGATTTCGGAAGTGTCGATGCTCGTCCAGTCGATTTTGAACTCGAGACAGTCGGATGAAAAGATTTATTATCCGGAAGATGTGTTGTTGAACTTGAAGGATTATGCCAACGAGAAATCGTGGATTTTGTCGACATTAAAAGACGAATAAGCACGCAAAGGAGCGTGACACGATGGAGATTGCGACACTGATTGGTGGAATCGGGATATTTTTACTCGGCATGACACTACTCACAGATACGCTCAAAAAATGGGCGGGTACACGACGAGGGCACTGAAAAACTCAAAATGATCTTGAACAGATGAGCGTCGTCCCGACCAGGGATGACGCTCATCTGTTTTCCTTGCCTTTGCTTTGTCGCCCTCTTGGGCACGCCGCTTTCCTGGGGGCGGTCAGGGAGCCGCATCGCCTT
>NZ_JACSKX010000041.1:0-344 GCF_018617835.1 Exiguobacterium sp. s101
TGATATAGCTCTTAAATTGACGAAGCTTGCGCTTCATTCAAAAATTGTAAAACTTTTTTTGCCTCATCGTTCAGTTTTCAAAGACCAAAAATAAATGGTCGGGAAGACAGGATTCGAACCTGCGACCCCTTGGTCCCAAACCAAGTGCTCTACCAAGCTGAGCTACTTCCCGTAAATGGTGCACCCTGAGAGATTCGAACTCCCGGCCTTTAGATTCGTAGTCTAACGCTCTATCCAGCTGAGCTAAGGGTGCAATATGGTGCGGTCGAGAGGACTTGAACCTCCACGGTGTTAACCACCACTAGGCCCTCAACCTAGCGCGTCTACCGATTCCGCCACGACCG
>NZ_JACSKX010000042.1:0-313 GCF_018617835.1 Exiguobacterium sp. s101
ACAAGGTCGAGGTCGAACGGGTCGTCGGCGAGATCGAGGAGGAACTCCTTCCGAGGGTGAACGAGGAGCGTGCCGAGCGCGGAAAAAAGTACTGAAGCCCAAAGGGGCCGGGAAAGAGCTCCACGGGCTCCGTTTCACCTTCTACAGGAGGATCAAGAAGGTCCAACGCGCCAATCTGGTGGCAGCCACCGCACAAAACATGAAGAAGCTGGCCAATCTGTTGACCAGAAAAGACTGTCTACATAGCATTTCTTCAATTTTATGGGGGCAGAACGCCTCAAGAAACCGGGAACCACAAAAAAGGACGAACCAG
>NZ_JACSKX010000043.1:0-301 GCF_018617835.1 Exiguobacterium sp. s101
TTCGCGTTCGCGAGCGCGAGGCTGTCCGCCTCGGCGAGGAACGGGAACAGGGGCTTGTAGGAGGCGGGTGTCGCCGGTTTCCGTCTCGTCCCGCTCCCCTCCTTCGCCTCCTCGCGGATGGCGATGCGGTCCTCGAGCAGCTTGTTGTAGATGAATCGGGCGCAGCCGATCGTCCGGACCAGGAACTCGGCCTGTGCCGGCGTCGGGTGGAGCCTGGATGGTCTACACTGAGTTGGACATAAATGTGGAGGTCGATTAGACTGATACAAATTATCCATATGAGGAGAGTACCAGACATGAC
>NZ_JACSKX010000044.1:0-238 GCF_018617835.1 Exiguobacterium sp. s101
GTAGAAGGTGAAACGGAGCCCGTGGAGCTCTTTCCCGTCGGCGAACGAGCGCTCGACCGTCTGTGGACGAAGCCGATAGAGATATTGTCTGGAAGCCGAGAGGCGGTTCGCGTTCACCGCTTCGCGGTAGGGTTCGTCGATGTGTCGGATGATGTCGCGACGGTGTGATTTGCTGGATGTACATTTCTCAAGGAGCGGGCAGTTCCGGCAGATGGCGGGGTCGGAGACATAGTGATGG
>NZ_JACSKX010000045.1:0-237 GCF_018617835.1 Exiguobacterium sp. s101
GAAGCGTGGTGACACGTGGAGCTGAATGATACTAATCGGTCGAGGCTTTGATCTAGTCTAATGGTTTGTGTTGATGAATCCTCAGTTTTGAGAGAACAATCTCTCTAAAATATGTTGACTTTATCGATAAATAATGTTAATATAATACTTGTCTGGTGGCGATAGCGAGACGGCCACACCCGTTCCCATGCCGAACACGGAAGTTAAGCGTCTCAGCGCCGAAAGTAGTTGGGGGAT
>NZ_JACSKX010000046.1:0-234 GCF_018617835.1 Exiguobacterium sp. s101
TCCCCCAACTACTTTCGGCGCTGAGACGCTTAACTTCCGTGTTCGGCATGGGAACGGGTGTGGCCGTCTCGCTATCGCCACCAGACAAATATGATATTAACATTATTTTAACATAATGTCAACATTTTTTTGAGATTGTTCTCTCAAAACTGAGGATTCATCAACACAAACCATAGACTAGATCAAAGCCTCGACCGATTAGTATCATTCAGCTCCACGTGTCACCACGCTTCC
>NZ_JACSKX010000047.1:0-227 GCF_018617835.1 Exiguobacterium sp. s101
TGGACGACTTGTTCCTTGAACTCGTCTGTGAAAGTGCGGGCTGCTCTTTTGGTCATGTCTGGTACTCTCCTCATATGGATAATTTGTATTAGTCTAATCGACCTCCACATTTATGTCCAACTCAGTGTAGACCATCCAGTATCGTGACCAGAAACCGGAAGGCTTTTTCTGGCTGGCGCATCGGACGGTCGATGCCAAGCACAATTTCATCGTCGACGTCCACGTCA
>NZ_JACSKX010000048.1:0-216 GCF_018617835.1 Exiguobacterium sp. s101
CGTCAGACCGTGAAGGAGGTTCAGACGAACCTCGCCTATCGTTGGTTCCTCGGTCTCGGCATCGACGAGAAGGTGCCCGACCATTCGACGATCAGCCAGGCCTATCGGCGTCGTTTTCATGACAACGACGTGTTCCAGAAAATCTTCGAGGACATCGTGCGGCAGGCTGAGGCGCACGGCTTCATCTCCGGTCGGATCCTGGTCACGGACTCGACG
>NZ_JACSKX010000049.1:0-201 GCF_018617835.1 Exiguobacterium sp. s101
TGACGTGGACGTCGACGATGAAATTGTGCTTGGCATCGACCGTCCGATGCGCCAGCCAGAAAAAGCCTTCCGGTTTCTGGTCACGATACATATAGCCCGCTTCCGGGTCGGTCCGGCTCACCTTGACGAGCCGACGCTCTTTCCCAGCCCCTTTGGGCTTCAGTGCTTTTTTCCGCGCTCGGCACGCTCCTCGTTCACCCT
>NZ_JACSKX010000006.1:0-149770 GCF_018617835.1 Exiguobacterium sp. s101
CCCAAGTCGCGATGCGGCTCCGGGATTGCCTGCGGAAAGCGTGGGCGCCGGAAAGGCGAGCGATATGATTCATGTTAGTCAACAGCCTGCCGGTCATGATTTCATGACCGGTTTAATATGCGAGCGTTCCCGTTTTGACGGACGTATAGCGATGTAACTCTTTCGGATTCGTAATACTTGTCTTTTGCATCATATCACGCATGAGTAGGGCGCATACGCGAGCATCTTCCGCGGCATCATGGTGAAGAAATGGTACATTCAAATACTCGGCCATCGTGTTCAACTTATGGTTTGGTAACCCGGGATATAGTTTGCGTGACAGTTTGACGGTGCAGCCGTACTCGATTGTAGGGAAATCGAATAAATCATATTTCACAATCGCCTTTCTCAAGGCACCCATATCAAATGAGGCGTTATGTGCGATGACGAGGTCCACTTCCCGTAAAATCGGGTAAAGAGAGGAAAGTACTTCCGGTAATGCCGGCGCATCCCAGACGTCACTCGGACGAATACCATGAACGCGGACGTTGCGCATATCGAATTCTTCTTCCGGGTTGACGAGTCGTTGATCGGTTTCGACGACTTCTCCATTCTCAAGAATGCTCCATCCGACAGAACAGATGCTGCGACTGTCGCGGTTCGCGGTTTCGACATCGAGAGCGAAAATTGAATATTGCATGGTCCACCTTCTTTCTAAGCAATAAAAAAAGTCTAACAGAAAGTTAGACGAATGTCGTGTTTAGGCAGCGACGAGTGTACGGCAAGCTTCCGAACAACGCTCACACGCTTTCGCACAAGCCTGACAATGGTCATGCAGGTGGCGGCCACATTCGACGGCACATGTGTCGCATATTTGGGCACATAGAGAGAGAATTGGTTTAGAAAATGCGGAGTCTGATTCTAAGGCGTTTAAAGCTAGCGTACAAATGTCAGAACATTCCCTAGTTAGTCGGATGCATTCGGTGAACATGTGTAAATCCTCTTCTTGTAAACTTTTTGAGAAACAGTGGTTGCAAGCCCGTAAGCATTCGATCACGCTCGTCAATGTTTCTTCTACAGATGTGCGTTCCATCGGAAGTCCCCCTTGTATGAAAAGTCTATCTACCATTACCCGTTCACTAAGTGGTTGAATCGCACCAGGTCAATAAAAAAGTCACACCTCATCCGAGATGTGACAAATTAATGGAGCATAGGGGGCTCGAACCCCTGACCTCTACGCTGCCAGCGTAGCGCTCTCCCAGCTGAGCTAATGCCCCGTTCGAAATCATTATATCATCCTAGTATTCGCTATGGCAATTCTCTTTTTCATTTTAGGTTTATAAAATTAAAAGCCTGGGAATTTCATGTTAGACGTTATATTAAGAAAGCAGGTGTGCTCTATGGAAATGATTCTCTTGGCACTCTTACCCGCACTCATGTGGGGAAGTATTCCGCTCATCGTGTCGAAAGTGGGAGGCAAACCAATTCAGCAATTGATCGGAACGACCATCGGGGCGATGATCATGGCGGCAGTGATTGCCCTCGTCTTCCGACCGGAGTTCACGACACTCGCCATCGTGACCGGGTTTATCTCAGGGGCGTTTTGGGCGCTCGGTCAATACTTACAGTTTCAATCATTCCAAATCTTAAGTGTCTCGAAGGCGATGCCAATCAGTACGGGCATGCAGCTCGTCGGGACGTCTCTCTTTGGAGTCATCGTTCTCGGAGACTGGCAGACGACGACGGAGCTATGGTTAGGGTTTTCAGCGCTCGTCTTGATCATCATCGGGGCGACGATGACTTCGTATCAACAGAAAAAAGACAAAGATAGTGCCGGCGCCTTGAAAAAGGGACTACTCGTCCTCTTCGTTTCAAGTATCGGTTACGTCACGTATGCCGTTTTGACGAACTACTTTGAAGTAGAGGGAATCACGGCAATCCTTCCACAATCCGTCGGGATGTTCATCACAGCACTTTTCTTCAGTCTTCGTGAGAAAGACGTCAAGAAACTGGATCCGCGTACGTTCAAAAACATCTTGGCGGGTCTTGCCTGGGGGATCGGGAACTTCGGACTTTTCGTTTCAAGCGGAGAAGTCGGGATCGCGACCTCGTTCGCCTTGTCCCAATTGAACGTCGTCGTGGCGACACTCGGTGGTATTTATTTATTGAAAGAAGAGAAGACGACAAAAGAACGCGTCTATGTATTTATGGGAATCGGTTTGATTGTCGTCGCTGGATTTATGCTTGGGATTGCCAAGAGTTAAATCGGGTTTGAAGGAACAAGTTAGTCAGAGGAATTGAAAATCTTCCGTTCCATCCGAGATTGAACAAAAATAAGGACGATTCGACCGACGTTTTCGGGACAATCGTCCTTTTTCCTTCGCTCGTCGTCTTAAATCTAGGAGATCAGGTGAGAGAACTACCGATAGGGATTGCTGAAGGTACATATGTAGCGAAAACGGCAAGTGCGATTGTTAGAAAGGAGAGAGGACACGTTGGAACAATATGAAGCGATTGTAATAGGGGGCGGAGCTGCTGGCTTAAGTTCAGCCCTTGTGTTTGGACGATCAAAGCGGAAGGTTCTCGTATTGGATGCTAATACCGCACGGAACCGTGTGACGCATGCATCGCACGGGTATTTGACACGGGACGGTGTGAAGCCCGAACTATTCAAGTCGATCGGTTTAGTCGAAATCAAGGCATATCCGACAGTAACCTATGTTGAAACCAAGGTTACGGTACTGGAAAAAAGAGATGGCATTTTTACCGTTCAGACCGATAATGGGGATAGCTTTGCCAGCCCGCGTGTCATTGTAGCAGCGGGGATAAAAGAAAAACTGCCGGCAATCAAAGGACTACAGAACGTATACGGCTCAACGGTTTTTCCGTGTCCTTATTGTGATGGTTGGGAGCGAAAAGATGAACCTTTGACGATTTTTGGGAACGAGCCTTGGCTTATTCACTACGTTAAATTGATTTATAACTGGAGTCAGGATCTAATCGTGTTTACAAACGGTGCTGCAACGCTTTCGGAAGAAGATCGGAAAGATTTACTAGGGCACGGTGTGGAGCTTGTAGAAGAGGTGATTGATAAACTTATTTCAACCGAGGGTCAGCTACAAAAGGTCGTTATGACGTCAGGGGAGACGTACCATCGAACTGTTGGGTTTATCATGGATACAGGCGAATATCAGGCGTTTTCTCTAGACCACTTTGGCATCGATTATACAGACATGGGGGGAGTCAAAACTGAAGAAGGAGCGAAAACGACCGTGAGGGGACTATATGTGATCGGAGACACAAAGAATGTGTTCCCTGGATTGCTAAAGGCTTCGAGTGATGGGTATGAAGTCGCAGCTGAAATTAACCATGAACTGGCGATGGAAGATTGGGAACGAGGTGAGGTAACATGACGGAACGAATCTACGATACACATTATCAAGAACAACATTATTTCGGGAATCCATACCCTGAACTCATGGCGTTCTTTAAGGCGTATGAACCGAAAGGGCATGTCTTAGATTTAGGATGCGGACAAGGAAGAGACTCTTTATTTTTAGGAAGGTTAAGGTACACGGTGACAGGCGTCGATATCTCCACTGTCGGGCTCGAACAAATGAATCAAGTCGCCCGTGACGAGCAGTTGAGAGTGACCGGAAAAATAGGAGATGTTTACACTTATCCGATAGATGAGGAATACGATATTGTCCTGTTAGATTCAATGCTACATTTTTATAAAAGGGAGATTGAGGACGAAACAAAACTGCTCCAACGTATTGCTGCGGAGCTGAAGAACGGTGAGGTGTTGGCCATTTTTATGCAACAGTGCCAAAAAAGGGAAACATACTTGAAGCGCGTGCTCGATGAGTTGGAAATCGATTGGGAAATACTTGCTGATAGCTATACAGACTATCCGGAATTCAATGCGCGCTACCATATGTATATCTTGAAAAAGAGCAGTTGAGGGAGTAGGTAAACTATTATTTGAACGCCCCCCGCCTAAGCTTTGCTTTAAGGTGGGGGATCCCCGTATGATCCGACCTATTGATTGAAATCTCGTCAGGCTACCCCGTCTTCTCAACGGTTGAACAAGCAGTGATTCGTTCAGCCTTATACTAAGTTCCGCACTTTACCATATCGATTACTTTTTTCATTTGTATTGTTTGATCCGCCACATCATCGACGACATAAATGCCGCCCATCCACCGAGTACAAGGATATAAATTGCCAAGAAAAACACAAATGCTCCATAGTCTTCGAGCTCTTCGAATGGATTCTGAATAATCATCGGTTCGGATAGTATGCCGACCACCATCAATGGAATGAAAAATAGAAAGAAACGTTTCCAAAAGTAGTGTTTGTATAGTTGTGGCAATGTCTGCTCCATGATCGACCCTCCTCATTGAAATTACACTTATTTACATATATGATAGCATATACACAATTGATGTTGGATGATTGGTCTTTATTTTTTAGCCGATTTCAAATGAAAAGAGGGTGGCCGATTCATTCAGCCGCCCTGCAGTCAATTCATTCATTTGCTATAGTCAGTTCTCCCGTCCCGAACGTCGCGCTGAACGCACGGCACCAGATGACAACTGTGTTGTACTCCTCTAGATTCACATCCGCAGGGACCAAATAGTTTTGATTCCCGATATTCCCTTTTAGCGCCCCTAAACTGACGCCTTCGGTCGTCTCTTGCCCTGGTTTTGTCAAATAGACGAATAAGTCTGGACCGTTCGTCGTCTCGAACTCTTCAAATCGGAGATATGTCCCGTCTTCTGCCTCGACCGAGCGAATCGTCCCGGTCGTCTCATAATTTTTTTCCCCGTCCATGAACACACCCGCTACTTCGGTTGGACTCGGTTGTGCTTCCGGTGACTCGGACGTCTCTTTTCCCGATTCATGAGCTTATAAAAAGACGCGAATCATTCAATTCGCGTCCGTTGAATATCATACTGTCTCGGTCCACTTCTCCTCGATGAACTCGTCGCGTCCCGAGATGGCCCGGTCCTCCTTATAATGCTTCGGATTTTTTTTATGATAGTCCTGATGGTAGTCTTCTGCAGCAAAGAACGTCGTCGCTGGAATTATTTTCGTGACGATCGGGGCCGTGAAGCGCCCGCTCGCCGCCAACACATCGCGACTCATCTCAGCAGCGACTCGTTGTTCTTCCGTATGGTAGAAGATGGCTGGGGCATACTGAGGTCCCCGGTCTTGGAATTGACCACCGTCATCGGTCGGATCGGTCTGAATCCAATACAGTTCAAGGAGACGTTCATACGAGAATAATGCTGTATCATATGTGATTTGAACGACTTCTAAATGACCAGTCGTTCCTGTTTTGACTTGTTCATATGTCGGATTGTCGACTTGTCCACCCATATAGCCGGATACGATGCCTTCAATCCCTGGTAATTCCTCAAATGGTGTCACCATGCACCAAAAACAGCCGCCTGCGAATGTTGCTTTTTTCATTCTGTCGTTCCCTCCAAATCGTCATTCAACAAAAAAGCGCTCACGTCGGATGACATGAGCGCTTTCGTCATATCGTTCAAGGTTTCCCTTGCTGGTCGTAGCACCTTGCCTAAGGCAGGTTGCTGTGAAGTCGCGGAGCCAGATCTCTCGTTCACTCTTGATATCGATATGTAGTTGGTGAGAGCATCATATCATCCTCAAAATACATTCGTCAATGATTCGGTTTTCGTTTCAACTGAAAAACAGTCAAGACGATGATGAATCCAATTAAAGCGATGGAAATGGGTGTACCATAAGGCACATTTTCACCGTATAGTTGTAAGAAAAATAGACCGAACACAGCTAGCAACACGAATATGTAGGATCGTGTCATAGGAACCTCCTGTTTTTTCTTAAGTGTAACAAGAACACATCGACTTGGCGATACGAAAAGGAAATCAGACATAGAGCACGAATAAAAGGGGAGAGATAAAGGAGGAATGTATGATGGAACAAATCCAATTACATGAACTGACGATTGAACGTGCGCATCGTGGGTATAAAGAAGGACAATTCACGGCGAGAGACGTGACCGCCTATTATTTAGGACGGATTGCGACATATAATGAACGGCTTCACGCCGTCATTCAAGTCAATCCAGACGCCCTGTTCGAGGCAGAGGCGGCAGACCGAGCCTACCGAAAAGGGGTACGCAAACCGCTACTCGGCATTCCCCTCTTAATCAAAGACAATATCGAGACGAACGGTCTGATGCGAACGACTGCAGGTGCTGCCGCAATGCGACATCATTTCGCCGGTCGAGATGCCGAGCTCGTCAAACGCTTGCGGGCTGACGGGGCCATCATCCTCGGGAAGGCGAACCTGTCCGAGTGGGCGAACTTTTTAACGGAAGATATGCCGAACGGTTGGAGTGCCGTCGGTGGACAGACGATGAACCCATATGGCGACGGGTTGGATGTCGGGGGATCAAGCTCAGGGTCGGCTTCTGCTGTCGCGGCAAACCTCACGCTTCTAGCAGTCGGATCTGAGACGAGCGGTTCAATCGTCCATCCGAGTGTCCATAACAGCATCGTCGGGATCAAGCCGACCGTCGGATTGATCAGCCGCTCCGGAATCATTCCGATCTCACGTTCTCAAGATACGGCAGGACCGATGGCGCGTACGCTTCGTGATGCGGTCATCGCCTTACAATCGATGTGTGGTGAGGATGAATCGGATCCGGCGACTCTTGAGACACCGGTCGGCCCCCCTTACGTGACATGTCTCGACGTGAGGCAGGCGGTCGGGATGCGCGTCGGGTTCGTCAAACCAGACATTTCAGACGAAGAAGTCGGATTATATGAACAGGCAATCCGATTGTTACGGCAAGCAGAAATCGAACTCGTCGAGGTCACACTGCCGAAGCATACGGCGCTAGAGCAGGCGGACATCCTGTTCGACGAATTCAAGCTCGGGGTCGAGGCGTATCTCGCGAACACGACAGTGCCATTTAAGACGCTTTCTGATTTAATCGAGTGGAACGCGGAACATCCTGAATCGATTCCGCACGGTCAGAGCCTCTTTGAAGAGGCGAACGCCCGATCTGGAAAACTGATTGAATCGAGCTATCTCGACCGTCGCATCGAGGACGTCCGTCTTTCGAAAACAGAAGGGATTGACGCATTGCTTCAAACTCATAAACTGGATGCAATCGTCCTCCCACATGACATGAACTACGACATGGCTGCGAAAGCAGGGCATCCGACGATTACAATCCCTTATCAACTGAAAGAGAGCGGTGCCCCATTCGGCCTCTCGTTCACGGGGACGAGCTATGCGGAGCGTGATTTGATTCGGGTCGCTTATGCGTTCGAACAGTTCATCACACGACCGACACCTCCAGATTATTCGTAAGTTGCACCCGTCTCTCACGTCCGCTACAATGATACGTATGCGGATTAGAGAAAGGACAGATTACAATGAAATCATCTATATACGGGTTGACGTTCGATCAACTCACAAATGAGTGTACGGAAGCGGGATACGGTGCCTTCCACGCACGTCAAGTTTGGGATTCGCTCTACATCGATCGGGTCAAATCGATGGACGACCTCAACGTACGAGACGAGGTGCGCGAGTACTTAACAGAGAAATACGTCATCTCGACTCAAGACCTGTTCGTCAAACAGGAAGCGGGCGACGGAACGGTCAAATTCTTACTTAAATTACATGATGGGCATTACATTGAGACGGTGCTCATGCGTCACAAATACGGACGTTCGGTCTGTGTGACGACTCAGGTAGGTTGCAACATCGGCTGTAGCTTCTGCGCGAGCGGATTGTTGAAGAAGACACGGGACTTGACGGCTGGTGAGGTCGTCGAGCAAATCATGACCGTCCAACACTTCCTCGATGAAGAAGGAGATGGTGATCGCGTCAGCCATATCGTCGTCATGGGAATCGGCGAACCGTTCGATAACTTCGACAACTTGGTCGACTTCTTGCGTGTCGTCAAAGATGAGCGTGGTCTTGCGATCGCTCCGCGTAAGATCAACGTGTCGACGAGTGGGCTTGCGGACAAGATCTACAAGTTCGCAGACCTTGACTTACGCATCAACTTGGCGCTCTCGCTTCATGCGCCGAATGATGAGCTTCGGACACGCATCATGAAAATCAACCGGGCGTTCCCGCTTGATCAACTCATGCCATCGATTCGTTACTACGTCGAGAAGACGAACAAACGAATCACTTTCGAGTATATCCTACTCTCGAAAGTGAACGATTTACCGGAACATGCGGAAGAACTCGCCGATTTGATTGAAGACATCAAAGACAAGTCATACATCAACTTGATTCCATACAACCCGGTCAATGAGCACATCCAATATGAGCGAAGCACGCCTGAGGACATCATGGCGTTCTACGACATCTTGAAAAAACGTGGCGTCAACACAGGTGTCCGTCTCGAGCACGGGACAGACATCGATGCGGCATGTGGACAACTCCGCAGTAAGCATATGAACGTCGAAGGCGCGAAATGAAAAATGGCCTCTCCGAACCTCGGGGAGGCCATTTGCTTATCGTTTTTGTCCGATATATTGAATCACAGCGGATTCACCGTGATGGAGCGTGCCTTCTTCTCGCCATACGACGTTCTCGTTTAAAACGAGAGGGATGAAATCGTCTTCGAGTTGGTGAAACATCTCTTCGGTGTACAGAAGTGAGGCGTCTTTTGGTCCGCCTGTCCCGTAAGCGAGTTGGGTTGTAGAGTAAACTTCTGTTATGAATAGGCCACCAGGTCGAAGCATTTGTCGAATACCGGCGAACACTTTTTCTCTGACATGCGGAGGAAAGTGGCCGAAGATACAGACGACTACGTCATACGCATCTTGCGACCAGTCCGCTTCATTCAAATCGATCTGTTTCGTCTGAAGGGAGACGTTTCGCGAAGCCGCTAATCGCTTCGCTTTCTCGAGCCCTACTTTCGAAGCGTCCCACATCTCGACGTCGAGTCCGAGTGTGGCGAGCCATACTGCGTTTCGACCTTCTCCTTCAGCGATGGCTAACACATGTTTTCCTTCAAGCCGATGTGTTGTGATGAAGTCGAGTAAAAATTGATTTGGTTCCGTTCCGTACACATATTCATCGGTATTATAACGTTCGTTCCATTTAGACAAATGATCCACTCCTCTCACCTTTCCATAAATATATCAAAATGATGTGACTAGGGTGGAAATCCTCTACGATTTTTCGAATTCATGCATAGTCCAGATGGGAGAAGGGAATAGATTTCTGAACTAATGGATAGAGTGGAGGCTAAGTAATGGAAAGAATAGATGCGTCGTTGTGGATTCGGGTACGAAATACGCTTGGTGAAGGTCCTTGTTGGGATGCTGAGTTGAAGCGTTTCTATTGGGTGGATATCGAAGGTCATACGTTATGGTGGTATGACGAGCGAGAAGACGAGATTTCTTCTTTCGAAGTCGGAAAACAGGTCGGTTTCGTCATTCCAAAAGTGACGGATGGTGTCGTCCTTGGTCTTAAAGACGGGATTTATGAATGGGATGAAATCAACCGGGAGTTAATTAAAATTGTCGAATTGGATGACCCTGAAGGTCGATTACGTTTTAATGATGGGAAAGCCGATCCGTACGGTCGTATTTTTGCCGGGACGCTCCACTTGGACGATAAAGAGAATCAGGCATCTCTCTATCGGGTGGACCGCGATGGAACGACGACAACACTTATGGATGAGTTGACACTTTCAAACGGGTTGACGTGGTCTCCTGACCATTCCGTTTTTTATCATATTGATACACCGACCGAAAAAATTCGACAATATGATTTTGACATGAAGACCGGCACATTGTCGAACGGAAAGGTCGTCATCGACTTTTCGGAAGAGGACGGCTTCCCGGATGGCATGACATCGGATACGGAAGGTTTTTTATGGATCGCACATTATGCAGGAAGTAAAGTATCTCGCTGGGATCCATCGACCGGTGAAAAAGTGTTAGAAGTTCACGTCCCTGCCCCGAATGTCACATCATGCGCCTTCATCGGGGATGGTCTCAATCGATTAGCCATCACAACAGCACGTGAAGGGATGGACGAGGAGGCGTTAACCGAACATCCGGACGCTGGATCGGTATTTATTATCGAGACAGATGTGAAAGGGATGCCGCTTTATCGCTTTGGGCGTTGAGGAGGACATACGATGGTGAAACGACTGTTAGTGCGAGCAGGTATTGGATTGGCAGTTGCGGCAGCGGTCAAGGTGGGAATTCAAAAATTACAAGAAAGTCGAGCGCGGGAAGAGGATCATTCTTATCTCGATCCGAAGTGGGACGAGGTCCCGAGTGTCGATTCGGACAAGGACGAGGATGAAGTCGGATTGACGCAGCTCGACTCCATTTATCGAGCCGAGTGGCAAGCAAACGCCTATCCGCGTTCAGAAGCAGAACGGAAAGCGTTGGAAGAATAATTGAATGTTCATGAAAATACGTCGATGAGGCGTGTTTTTTTATTGACAAAAGGGTGGAACCGTTACATTATACAAAGAGTAATGATTACTATTTAACGGAGGTCCATCATGAAACGAATTCCAATTACGGTACTCTCAGGTTATCTTGGTAGCGGGAAGACGACACTGCTCAACCACATTTTACATAACCGTGATCACAAAAAATATGCGGTCATCGTAAACGATATGAGTGAGTTGAACATCGATGAGAAGTTGATTGAACAGGGCGGATTCTCCCGTACCGATGAAAAGTTAGTCGAGCTCTCGAACGGGTGCATTTGCTGTACGTTACGTGAAGATTTGCTCACGGCTGTCGATGAGCTGACAAAGGATCGTGACCTCGATGGGATTATCATCGAGTCATCAGGGATTTCCGAGCCAATTCCCGTCGCACAGACGTTCACGTATGCCGACGACGCCCTTGGGATCGATTTGACGAGCCGTGTCTATATCGATGCGATGGTCACTGTCGTCGATGCGTACCGTTTCTTCAAAGATTTCAATTCTGGTGAATCGCTCATGGAACGTCAACAAGCCGTCGATACAAGAGATGTCCGTGAAGTTGTGGACCTACTTGTCGACCAAGTCGAGTTTGCGGATATCATCGTCTTGAACAAGATGGACCGGGTGTCTGAAGCGGAACTGCAGGAGATGGAAGGTCTGCTCAAGACGCTCAACCCGAGCGCACGATTGTTGACTTCGACCTACTCGGACGTGGCGTTAGACGATCTACTTGACGTCCGGTTGTTCGATTTCGATCAGGCGATGTATGCGGCGGGATGGATTCAAGAGCTCGAGGCAGAAGAACATACGCCGGCAACGGAAGAGTATGGGATTAGTTCGTTCGTTTACCGTCGTCGTCGACCGTTCCATCCTGAGCGTTTGATGAATTGGATGGAGCATTATCCAGAAGAAATCGTTCGCGCCAAAGGGTTCTTATGGATTGCGTCACGGAACGACCTAGCCTGTCTCTTCTCTCAAGCCGGATACGCGTCAACGCTCTAACACGCGGGCCGTTGGCTAGCGACACTTCCGGAGAATGAACGAGAGGCGATGTTTGCCTCAGAACCTGAACTACGCGAGGACTACATCGAGCCGTACGGAGATCGACAAAACGAATTGGTCCTCATCGGTCAACGGATGGACCGGGAGACGGTCGAGCGGTCACTTGATACTTGCTTGTTGATGGATGAGGAGATAGTGGAGCCGTGGAATGCCTTCCATGACCCACTTCCTGGTAATGGCCAACTCGTCACTTATTCAGATTGACCGTTTACAAAGTGACGAAACATCGCTATACTGTGACTGCATAAGTAACCGCATATCAATGACTGCACTAGGGGTGCTTCGGCTGAGATGTGAGCATGGCTCCAATCCCTTATAACTCGATCCAGGTAATACTGGCGTGAGGAAGTGCGGCACTTTCTCTATGCAAGTTTGTATAGATTTTGTTGCTGCATTCTCATGAATGCGGCTTTTTCTATGCAAACACATATAGAGGGGGAAACAAGATGAATGAATCATGTGGCACGAGTCCGATTGTCGGATTTCGCTTCACGCTTAGCCCGATGACAGATGACTTTGTCGGGACGATTAAAGGGGCATTGAAAAGAACAAATATGACAGGTGTGTGGCGACATACGGATGACGTATCGACCGTGATCCGAGGGCGCGTCGAGCACGTGTTCGACGTCGCACGGACAGTCTTGAGTCTGGCTTCTGAAGAAGGACGCCATGTCTCGATGAGCGGAACCTTCTCCGTCGGATGTCCGGGAGATTCGGCTGAGGATGAGGCGCTCGATGCACCGCCACAACCATTGAATGGAATGTCAAGAGAACAGTATGTCTCTTCACAGTTCGCGCTTTATCCGATGGGTGCAGATAACTATATGGATCTCATCTATGATGAAATCGAACAAGCGAAACAGGCTGGTGTGTATAATGACTCCATGCATTATGCGTCAGGCATCCATGGGAATTTGGATGATGTGTTCTCATATTATGAGGCGACGTTCAACCGGACGCGCGACAAGAATCGACATGTCGTCATGACGGTGACGTTCAGCGTGAACAGTCCGTCACATGGAGGTCAACATGCTTAAGTCGTGGAAATTGAAAGAGGTCGTCCTCGTCTCCGTATTGTCTGTCGTCTTTGCCGTCGTCTATTTATTGTTCGTCCATATCGGGAACTTGTGGGCAGGATTGATTGGACCAATCGCCTATGAGTGGATCTTCGGTATCTGGTTCATCGTGTCAATCATCTCGGCGTATATCATTCGAAAACCGGGTGCTGCCTTCATCTCGGAAGTGATGGCTGCGACGATTGAAATGTTGATTGGGAATGCGATCGGACCGCGCATCATCCTGGTCGGCATCGTTCAAGGTCTTGGTGCTGAAGCCGTCTTTGCAATGACGGGTTATCGTCGATATGAGCTATGGGTTCTCATGCTTGCTGGATTTGGCTCGGCCGTCACGAGTTTCGTGTACACCTACTTCATGAGCGGATTTGCGATGCTTGAACCGGGATATGTAGCGACGATGTTCGGGCTCCGTGCGGTCAGTGGCATGGTCATCGCAGGAATCGGTGGGAAGTTGCTCAGTGATTTGTTATTGAAGACAGGGTCACTTCGCGGCTATGCAATCGCTCGGAGTGGGAACGTCCATGGTTGAGACAGAATCGCTTTCATTCCGGTTTCCAGAAAGTCAGGACACCATTTTAAAAGAGGTGACACTTTCCATACGACCTGGACGTACCGTATTGAGCGGAGCGAGCGGAAGTGGGAAATCGACGCTTCTTGCGCTATTCAACCGTCTCTATCCAGAGAATTGTGATGGGATCCTTGAAGGCAGGCTCGAACTGTTCGGACGATCATACGACGACTATGCACCGGGCGAGATCAATCAGCGGGTCGGGACCGTGTTCCAAGACCCGGACACACAGTTCGTGATGGAACGGGTGGAAGAGGAACTCATCTTCACACTCGAAAATTTGGAGACACAAGTCGAGGTAATCGATCAGCGCGTGACAGAGATTCTCGAGTCACTCCAACTGACCGATTATCGAAATCGACTCATCGATTCCTTGTCAGGCGGGGAGAAACAGCGGATTGCCGTCGCCTGCGCCATGGTTGGACAACCGGAATGGTTGCTTCTCGATGAGCCGTTGACGCACCTTGACCCGGTGACCGCGTATCGATTCGTCGAATGGCTCGATCAAATGGATGACGTGAACGTCATCGTTGTCGAACATCGGACGCATATGTGGGGAGACTTTTTTGATTGGCAGATCGAACTTGAAGAAGGACGGATTGTACGTAACGAACCGTTTCGATCGGTCGATGATTTTACATTCACACCGTCGTCAACACCACAACAAGAAGTCGAGCACTATGAGGTCGACGAGGTGGTGCGTGACACATTCCAATTAAAAAGTGTGACACTTCAAGCTCGCATTGGGGAAGTGATCGCCATATTGGGTCCGAATGGGAGCGGAAAATCGACGTTTTTACGAAGTTTGACGGAATGTAATCGCCGTGTCGGACTCGTCCCTCAATCTCCGGAACACTTATTTTTCATGAATTCGGTCGAGCAAGAACTGCAGTTTGGCCATGAGGAATCGATTGATATCGTGTTGGAGGATCTATCACTCGAGAATAAACGATCTCTCCATCCACTTTCGCTCAGTCATGGGCAGAAGCGACGACTCGCCGTCGGGATCCAGTTACTCTCAAACAAACAGTTGCTTGCCTTTGATGAACCGACGGCAGGACAGGACGAGCCGTCACTCCATGCACTCGAGATATTAATGAAGCGACATGCGAAAAAGGGACAGACGATCCTGTTCGTGACTCATGACTTGTCGTTCGCCAACATCGCCAATACGTTCTATCTGATGAAGGATGGGGTACTCTCAGGACCGTTCGGAGATGAACTTTGGCAGGACACGGAGAGACTTCATCATTATCGGTTAGTGGGAGGGAGGCAACGATGTCACTCCATGATATGAATCCGACGTTCAAGTTTATGACGTTCACGATTATGATGTTCGGACTGGCCTTGTTTTATAACCCGTGGACCCCACTCGTCATCATCGTCGGTACGTTAATGATCCAAACCTTGGCGACGGACGTGTCATGGAAAAGGTGGGGCCTGTTCTTGATCCCGTTTCTCATCACGGCGCTCGGAACATTTTGGACGACGCTCGTGTTTGGGAAAGAGCTCGGGGGAGAAACGTGGGTGACCCTTCTCGGTCAGGACATTTCGAAAGAAGAGACGCGCGTCGCCATCTCTCTTAGTCTACGTGTTTTGGCGTTCACCGTGTTGTCGCTTCTCTTTATGTTGACGACCGATTCGAAACGATTCGTCATGAGTCTGATGCAACAGGCGAAGCTGTCGCCGACGATTGCCTATAGTGCACTCGTTGGATTCCGTTTCCTACCGTTAATGCAACAGGAAATGTATCAGCTTCAATACGCACATCGTCTTCGTGGCGTTCCTCTTGATACAAAATGGGAACGCGTTCGGCATGTGCCGAAACTACTTCTCCCGCTATTAGCAGGCTCGATCCGACGGGCGGAACGTGTCGCCTTCTCGATGGAGGCGAGAGGATTCACGAGTGGGAAACGGACCGTCTATGAGCGGATTGACGTCAAACCGTCCGATTACATGTGGTCAGGTGTGTTCTTCACACTGTTCGGTCTTTCAATTTGGATAGGGATATAAAAAGACGACTCACTCGGAGTCGTCTTTCTTCGTTTCTTTCACGATACGGAACTTCGGTTTTACTGATTCATTGTTGAACGCCTCGAGGACCGTATTCTCATTTGCCATTCGGATTTGTTGTGGTTCGCCTTTTGCTGTCGTACCGATGCAATACATATTCGCCTCATAATCGGCAAACAGTGATTTATAAGATGTCGCGTGGTGCATCAATCGACCCGGCGATCCCCAGCCGACGATGATCATCCCGCTGCTCGCATCTACCTCTTGTAACGTCTCTTCGACGTAATGGTAGTTCGTCTCATCAAGTTGAGATTCCACGTAAGGGAGGTTGTCATTGATGGCGAGTGTCGGGACGAGACTGATGACACGCATTTCTCGAATCGGTTGTGACAAATGATTTTGCATCAACATATAAGCACGCTGTGTCGTCGTGCCGGACAAAAAGGCATCGCTCATCCGCGGCGAGTAAATGATGACGGCACAGATGACGCCATCCTCCACATCGGTGAACTCATACGTTCGCATATAGCGTTTCGTTTTATCTTCGTTGAAGATTGATTTTACGCGGATGGTAACTTCTTCTACATGCGTGTTCATTTCCATTCCTCACTTTTTCATGTAAGCATCAGCCGAGCGCTTTGAACCACTCGACATATCGAATCGTGTAATAAGCGACTTGTTGACTGAACGTATCACGCTCATCAGGCATGAACGTCACGCTTGACTCATAGTTTTCAAAATACGTCATGACATCGTTGACATACTGCTCACTTCGATTATATTCGAAGATGGCGTTTCGGACGGATGCCACCGAATCTGTCTTTTTTCCACCGTGTTCACTTAAATAATACGCCGCCGTGTGCGCAGAATCAACTAGACTGTGTGGGTCTGCTTTTCCATCACCGTTCCCGTCACGACCGAGACCCCCATACTGTTCAATCAAGGCAAGGTTCGTCAAGTCCACTTCGTCTTCCGGAACATCGCCTTTTTGGTCATCGGTGTCATATTCCCAACCGAGCCATGTGCGAGGCATGAATTGAAACGGTCCAATCGCGCCGACAGACGAGCGCATCGAAGAACTGTGGGAGAAGATCGTCTCTACACGGTGAACGGCGGCAAGTAGACGCCAGTCCACGTCATACGTTTCGGCTGCGTCTTGATACACAGCGAGATGCGTGTTCGGGACGCCGTTCTCTCCATAATAGGTTCGATACAATCCATTGTTCACTTTATCATGTTGACCGAGCCAGCCGACTGCCCCGAGCAAAAGCACGAGCACAATGATGAAACCGGTCAGTCGCAGCATCATACGTTTCAAGATACCGCCTCCTAGCTTTTAGACAATACCCGAATAGTGTAGCATATAGCTAACAGGAAGGACAGGAGTGGATATGAATGCTCGAACGTTTGATTTTTACAGCAATCATCGGCTACATGCTGATTGTTCAAATCTTCAATGCCAAATTGATTCGTCCGTTGATTGAAACGAGAGGACGGGCATGGGTGTACGAACAGACCGTGAAATCGGCATGGGGATTGACCTTGTTGATTGTCGCTCTCGTATTTTTATTTCAAGTACCGCTATCTGAAATTGGTTTAAGATTTATTCCAGAACCGGGAGATGAAGAAGCGTGGCAAATCTTTTTAATATCATGTGTCCTTGTTACTTTGATATTCGTCTTCTATTTGTTTGTAAAAATTTCATCTCGACTCAGGAATGCTTTACGTCCTTACTATGAACTGGATTTAGAGAAATTACTTCTACCACGTACGAAGACTGAAGAACAGGCATGGAGCGCCGTTTCGATCACTGCGGGAGTGACAGAGGAGTTCATCTTCAGAGGAGTCCTCCTGTACACGATTTCCCTCTATATAGAGGTACCGAATATGACACTCGCCTTAATTGGTGGTGCCTTATTCGGCATCGCTCATGGTTATCAGGGGGTAAAAGGTGTCCTTACGACAGGAACCGTCGGCTTCGGACTTGGCATCTTATACTTAGGGATGGGCGTCCTGTGGCCGGTCATGGTTTTGCATATACTGCTTGATTTGATTGCTGGTCCAATTCATGTCGATGCAAAAAGCGATTGACTGCCTCTTCATAGGCGGGGGCATCCTTGATTATACAATTCGTATGTTCTGCCCCGTCGATCAATGTCAGGTCATTGTGACGATTGAGGGCATTCATCTCGACCGACATCCAGGTCGGGACAAAATCATCTTTTGAGCCGTGCACAAATAAAATCGGGGTCGTCGTTTCGGTGACGGCCTTTTTAGGTTGAACTTGTTTCATCGTGAAGCCGGCACGGGACCACAGAAAATAATCGATTCCAGGAAGAATGAACTCTGCCGGGATACGATGCAATTCCTTTAACTGATACCGCATCAACTGCCTCATGTCATCAAACGGACATTCTGCGATGACGAAATCGACGTCAGTGAGCGGTGTCGTCTGTAAGACGGTCGCTGCTCCCATCGAGACACCGTGAAGACCGACTTGCTCGACTTGTTCATTTGTTTTCAACCAGTCGACCCAGTCAATCATATCGTATTTTTCATGATAGCCGTATGAGGCATATATTCCTTCGGATTCACCATGTGATCGTAAGTCAACGGCGAGCAGGTTGTAACCGAGACGATGGAACATGGCGAGGTGAGGAGCCATGAAACTATGTGAAGCGGTGTATCCATGCACAAAGACAATCCATTTCGTCGAGGAATCGTTCCGATAGATTCGTCCATAGAGTCGATAATCGTCTTTGGACTGAATCGAGACGTGTTCAAATGGAACGTCGTGATAAAATGCGCGGTCCTCTTCCGTATATGGAGCGAGTAACATCTCTGGTGTCTTGCGCTTGCCTCTCGTCATCCGTTTGAAGGCATAGTAGCTGACCGCATAGTATCCTGTGAATAGTGAGGCTAATCCAATTTTCCATTTTCGTTGCATTAATACCGACTCCTTTCAACGTTATTGTACCCGAAACGAATCGATACGGTCCTGTTTTCTTACATAAGGAGAGGGCATACAGAACATAATCGTGTGAATAACAGGAATCAAGGCACATGGAAAGACATGATCTTGAACGATAAGATGGAGTGACAACAGCAGGAGGGTGGGGACATCTATATGGAGAGGTCAGAGATCTATCGAATGATACAAATGGTGTTGAGCGATAGAGAGGGGATGCTTGAACGGGGAGTAACGTTCTCGTGGGCGATTGAAGGAGATGAACGAATCATCGGACTCGTATTTGATGTTATTCTCGACCGTTATTTTCTATATAACCAAACAAGCCTCCTCACCGAGGTACAAGAGATTGCGCGTCTAGTCGAATGTCGACCAGAGGAAATCGTTCGCGCACTCTCCTGTCTTTCGGGGATTCGACTCGAATCGAATCATATCATCGAACGATTGATGAACATCGAAGAGGCGACCATTTCGGAGAACGGATCAATCTTTGTTGCCATTCGCCTTGGAGGATGGCTCACTCATCAATTGCATCAAATTGGTCGTGATGCCCTTCTTCCTTGTTGAGCTCGGTCAAGGTACCATCAATCACGCGAAGGACGCGATCACACACATCGAGCATGCGTTCATCATGTGTGATGACGACGACACGTCTCCCTTCTTCATGCGCTTGTTTGGCCAATAACTCCATAACACGGCGTCCATTCTCATAATCAAGACTCGCCGTCGGTTCATCTGCTAAAATGAGTTGCGGGGAGTTAATCAAGGCACGTGCGACGGCGACACGTTGCTTTTCACCTCCCGACAATGTCGACGGGAGATGATGCAGGCGGTGTCCTAAGCCGAGGTCGGTCAATAATTGTTTCGCATCTATCTGTCTCTTCTCCTGAATCAGCTCAAGTTGCTCGAGCACCGTCAAGTAGGGTATCAGGTGGGCCTGCTGAAACACGAAACCGACTTCATGTAGGCGTAACTGACGACGTTGTTCCTCATCTAATTCGAATACGTCGCGTTCGTTCATCAAAAATGTTCCTTGATCTGGTTTTCGCAATAGACCGAGGATGTATAACAATGTACTCTTCCCGCTACCACTCGGACCGACGATGGCAACGCATTCCCCTGGCGATACATGTAACTCGATGTCATTCAATACGAGCTGACCGTCAAACTGATGTGATACATGGCTTAACCTCATGATGCTTTTCCTCCTATGATTTCAATTGCGTCGACTTGACGTAGTTTCCATAACGGTAACAACGCGCCAAGAACAGATAAGAAAATGAACATGGACCCGAATAGCGCGACATGACCGAAGTCGACGAGAAATGGTAACGATGATGGAATCAACGCATCGACGACGTACATGAACCCGATCGATGTGGCCACTGCGGCAGATACGATGACGATGACCTGAAAGAGCAGTGCCCGTCCGATGATTCGAGGAGAGAGACCGATTGCCTTCAGAATTCCGAGTTCAGGTAACTTTTGAAGCGTGAACAAATAAAAGAATGCGGTCAAAATAAACGTTCCGATCACGAGCAGAAAAGCACGCATCATCGTGAATGTGCTTTGCTCGGCACTATATCCAGGAACCGACTCAATCAAATCTTGTTGACTCATGACGAGCGGATTGGACATCGTGGATTCCGTTCCAATCTCAGCCGATACATATGGACGTTGTTCGGAGTAATCCAAATAATCGAACCACGTCTCGTTCGTCGTGTAAATCACCGGTCCATGACTGTAGCGCCCAGGGGCCTCACCGGCGATCGTAAAACGATATTCGGACGCAAAGTCGTTCAACGTGTCACCTGTTCCAAGCTGTTCAGAAAGACTTGGGTCAAACAAGACTTCACCTGTTTCTAGATAAGTACCTGGGCCAATATTACTTCCACTCGGAAGGGCGAACAGCGTGACCTCTTCTTTTTTTCCATCAATCGTGACCGTGAGCTGTCGGACGCTCATCGTTTCGTTTGAAGTATCCGCTGTGACGTCTATAAACGATCGTGTCAATTGACCTTCTGAGTCCGGATCAAGCTGGTACGTTGAAGCATTCAATTCGTGCAAGGCAGAACCGTTATCATATGCGAGACCGTCTGCTAGCCCTGTAATGAGTGTCGTCAACATGACAATCAATAATGTGATCACAAATAGCATCGAGAATTTTCTTTTTTGTCTCCACATCTCTTTCCAACCTAACTGCATAAAAAAACCTCCTTCAAGTGCTGATGAAGGAAGTGTACTTCAGTAATATGAACAGAATATGAACAGAATCAGAAATGTAGATGAATCGTGGTGCCAATTCCTTCACTCGATTCAAGTGTGATCTGACCGCCATGTAAGTCAAGGATATCTGAGGTGATGGCGAGACCGAGACCGGTTCCTCTGCTTGTCCGAGCCGTGTCGCCACGATAAAAACGGTCGAAGAGATGTTGTTTCGTTTCCTCGTTCATGCCAATCCCTTCATCAGTGAAGGATATAGTGACATGTGGTTCTAAAGTACATATGATTTGAATCGTACCCCCTTCGTGAGAAGCATGTATGGCGTTCACCAATACGTTATTCCATATTTGAGCGAGAAGGACCGGGTCGCTCGTCAATTCGACATCATTCGGAATATCTATGATGACAGCAATCCCTTTTTGATCGAGCAAGAAGGCGTTTATTTGAATGACTTCAGATACCGATTGGAGCACATTGACTTTCGTCTCAAGGATTGGTGGATTTTCATCCAGACGTGACAAAAGAAGGAGCTGTTTCGTCAATTGGGATAGGCGTCTCGTCTCCTGTTCGATGACACGCGCATATTCGTTTGATACACCGTCCGTTCCGTCAACTAATTTTTCAGCATAGCCGACAAGGGATGTCAGTGGGGACTGGAACTCATGAGAAACGTTCGATACAAAACGCCGTTGTCTCGCTTCGGTCTGATTGATTGTGTTGGACATGTCTTGAAACTGTCGTGCTAGCGTCCCAATCTCATCTTGTCGTTCTATAGGTAGATCTTCAGGCTCTTTACGCATAGCGACAGAAGTGGTCGCTTTTGTGAGTGTCTTTAACGGACGAACGAGTGAGCGTGTCGAAATAGCAATCAAGCCGAACGCTAGGAGCGTGACGAGGGCGAAAAACATTCCGACGAAAAGATGTAACTCCCGGATTTGGGCACTTAAGTCCGGGCGGATAAAGATAATGTCTCCGTTATCGAGTGCAAATCCATACGTGTTAGTCAATTCGTTATCAAATAAACCTAACAAGAAGAGGTGAAACGGAAAGTCTCGCATTCCTTGATAAGGAGTACCTTCTCGTACTGCTTCGATTACATTGTCAGAAATAGTTTCGTCACGAAACGCACCACCATAGCGCCGGAGTCCATCTGTCGAATCAATGACGACCAATTGATAACCTGCCGCTGCTAAAAACATATAAAATGCATCAGCATCCTCATCAGTGTGTTGTTCAAAATAGATTGACGCTCCATTAGCAACCGCTTCAGTCTTCTCGCTATAGGAGGGTTGCCACCATCTATAATAGGCTACGTTACTAAATAATAGTGAAACGGCTCCTGATAGGAGTAAAATCAAAAACATGGTGAGGATGATTCGTGTATAGAGTGTCTTCATGCGTTCACCTCGAGTGAATATCCAACGCCTCGAATCGTACGAATAAACAGTTCAGGATGGTTGAATCGGTGACGAAGTCGTTTAATATGAACATCAACGGTCCTCTTATCCCCCTCGAAATCGAATCCCCAAACAAGGTCAATCAACTCCTCGCGACGATATACCCTCCCAGGGAAGGAGGCTAGTTGAAATAATAGTTCGAATTCTTTTTTAGGAAGGTAAAACAATTGGTCGTCAAGTTTCACCTCATATTCTCTTATATCCAAATGCAGTGGTCCTGTTTGAATCTTTGACGCGGACGAACGTTGATATCTCCGCGAAACGGCCTGTAAGCGGAATAGTAATTCCTCGGGGATGAACGGTTTTGTCACATAATCATCTGCCCCATGCTCGAAACCTTGGCGTTTATCTTCCCATTCATCGAGAGCCGTCAATAGGATAACTGGAATATCGAGTGTCCCCTTTAAGCGCTGACAAAGCTCTCGACCGTCCAATCCAGGAAGCATGACGTCTAGAATTGCTGCATCAATCGGACGGGTCGTGAATAGATGCTCACCTATTGTGCCATTTGTTGCGATTAAAACCTCGTGCCCTGCATTTTCAAACGTCTCCTTCACAAGTCGTAAAATAGCGGGATCGTCTTCGACGATGAGTATACGCATGTCAATCGTTCCTTTCAAAAAGTTACTACAGGAAACGGGGTGACCTTTTTGGGGTCACTTCGAGTCGGATCAGCTCAACTGTTTCGTCATTTCTTGATGCAAGGAACGAAGCGCCCGGATGAATGCATCTTTGAAGTATTTGTCTTCTTGTGTCTCTAATGTTTGGATTGCTTTTTGGTCACCATTACTCGCCTTGACGAGTAGATTGACGACAGTTCCCCAACGTTTCACATGTTCTGGGCGGGGATGATTCAATGCGGTCGTAAGTGTGAACCAATACGGCTGATCACGTCTTTGAAGTGTGGCAATCATCCGTTTTGCGAGGAGCGTATCTTCTTCAGAAGGAATTGTTGCTGTAGCGAACCAACCGAGCATCGAGGCGCTCATGGATTCGAATTCCTGTTTCATAGATGGTTCGATTGCTAAACGACCGAAGTCTGTCACGTTGACGAACACCAATCGGTCTTTGAGATCGACATGTGTGACCCAACCGGATATAGATTTCAGCTTCTCTCGCTCTTTTGACTGTGCTTTACACGTATAGCCCTGCTGTTTCCCGATGTAGATTCGGAATTGCCCCCGATCGATATGCTTGTCTACCTTGAATTCAATATCTTGTCCCACTTGAAACGGTTGATTTCGTTTATTCAATGTTTGTCCCTTTTTCAATTCTGGTCGTTTTGAGATATGCCGTAGCGCTTCTTGCTCAGTCCGGTCATCCAACGTCCATAGGTTGTGAGGGGTCACATTTTTAAACCGATGTCGTCGTACATAAATGTACTGGTCGAGCGCTTCAATCGCATCTGCAGAAGTGAGCTTTCCAGTCAAATAGTCATCAGCGATGTCACGTAAGGTGAGTGATTCGAGACGATCGATATGTCCGGCATATGAGACGGTTCCAACAACGAATAACGCGGTCGCGACCAACTCACTTTCACGAGGGGTCAACGGTCGTTTGGCCATGGTGCACTTCCTCTCTAGATTCATATGATTAGTATAACAAAAACACATTAGCCGTTGCGAATTCAACTATGATTTGGGAAAAAATGAGGAATGGAAAGGATTCCACTTACTTATCTCGAATAGTGACTTGTAAAGAATCAGACGAAGGATTGAAAGAGTGAGGTGAGACGATGAAGCTCTCTATCGAGCCAGGGGATTACGTTGTGTTGATTGAAATCAATAAAGAAGTATTGAAGTGTTCCTCCTTTGAGGAAGTCGATCAGGCGGATCGCATTAGATATGAACTTGTTAGTCGGATGAGTGAACGTTTACCAGCTGAGGTCATCGTCCCATCCATCATCGATTATATTCGCTTTGGTAGCGGATACATTGGAGACTACATCATCTGGGATGCTGAAACAGAGTCTTTTTTTTGTCAGCAGTTTGAAACCATTGATGGTTCTCCACTTGGAGAGGACTTAGAAGGATTTCGTCCTGACCCGAGTCGGGTTGAATTGGCGCGATATTATACGTACTTGACGATTGGACGAATTATTGAATTCGACATGCTACATCCGGATGAATCAAATTATTGGTAAGTTTTTCGGCAACTTTTTATTCAAAAAAAGGGAAATCTAATCCAAAGTTTGAGATAATGAAATCACTTTATCAGTTTGGAATGGAGCGGAAGGAATGAAGAAGATTGCCCTTTTGACAGCAGTTGCGCTTTTACTGCCTACGACGGTAGGTGCAGCCAAACCTGTCATCCTTGAGAAGCATGGTTATGTCGTCTCAGAACCTCGTATATCGAGTCAGTATTATGTTCATCAAATCGGAACCGATTTGGCCTGGAGTAAAACGAGAGGAGCCTCCGACATCGTCGTGGCACTGATCGACTCATCTGCCGACCGGAATCATATGGATTTGAAAAATGTTCCTCGTGTCGTCAACTCAATGAAAGGACCCTACAGCGCTGACATTCACGGGACGCACACTGCAGGTATTTTGGCCGGTAAACATAATCAGTTCGGTATTGCCGGACTCGCACCGAACGTACGATATCACTTTTACAATGTGTTCTACGGAAAGAATTCAAAGTACACTGATTCATGGACTGTCGCTAAAGCTGTGGATACGGCAGTCGCGAAAGGTGCAAATCTAATCAACCTGTCTCTTGGGGGGGATGATTTTGATAGCCGATTGGCCACATCAATCAAGCGGGCAAGGGCGAAGGGTGTGATCATTGTCGCATCTTCTGGAAATGATGGGCAACGCAAATCGACCTTTCCAGCAAATATGAAAGAAGTGATTGCGGTCGGTGCGATCGATTCCCGGCATCGTATCGCCGACTTTAGTAATATGGATGCAAACGTCAAAATCGTTGCGCCAGGCGTCAACGTCTTGTCTTTAGGGGTCAACAATCGTTTTGTCTATATGGATGGAACGTCCATGGCAGCACCGATGGTCACTGCTAGCCTAGCTCTTGTCAAATCAATCAATCCTTATTTAACTCCGGGAGAGATCGAAGCTTTGATTGCAAAAATGCCTCGAGTGTCCGGAACAACACATACCGAACTAAATACGATGAAATTGCTTGAAGCGACAAGCCGTCCGATTCATATTTCTACACCTTCTGTTTGGAAAAGTCGATACGTCAAAGACGTGAAATTGAGTGTCATGAATCACTCGAATCTCAAATCATCTTTCACACTCTATCAAGGAAGTAAAAAAATTAAAAAGTTTTCACCGAATCGTACGTTCACAATGTATTCGAGCGGAGACTGGTTACCGAGTGGACAATATCGGATTGTCGGACAAGTGACAGATGGGAAATATAAGCGCTACACGAGTCGAACAATTGACTATGTCAACACGTTAAAAACATCTGTTTCGGTCGAAGCGACAGATGAAAAGACCTTTACGTTACGGACGTCACGAAAAGGGATGGTCACGGTTCTTGATTTAGATGGGAATGTACTATATGAAGCCCTTCATATTGCCGGAACGTTCCCAGTACGAGGGGATACGACACGAGGCTTGACTGTCATCCTGAAACCGACCGATGTACGAGAAAAAGTTGTGACAACCACTTACGATGCTCCTGAGATTGAGGAGGAGCAGCCCGTCGTCGAAACACTGTAAAATTAAAAGCCGCCTACTCCTGAAGAGAGGCGGCTAATCTTATTTAGTCAATGGTGATGGCTTCTCCACACCAACGGATACTCGCTTCTAAGACATTTCCCTGGTCGTCGATATGCTCAAAACTAAGTTTACCATCTCGGATGATCTCACATAAACCGACTCGAACACGGTCACTCCATGTACGACGCGTTTCATGCGTTTCATCGAACACTGGGATCGCGTCCGGAAAACGCTCTTCCAAGTGTGTTAAATTGTGATGGTCAAAATGATATGATCGTTTCGAGAGTTCGTTCGGTGCTTTAATGTCGAACGGTTCAAACCCTCGAACGAGACGATTATTCCGGTAGAAGGCGAACACGCCGTTGTTCGGGTGGAGCACTTTAATGTCATCGATTTCTATTACATAGGTTAGACGTTGAATCCAACCGTTTTTTGCATCCTGATGCATCAAAATCCCTCCTTATTCAATGAACACGCCTTATTTTATCGCTGACTGTTCGTAAAATCAAGTTTCGAATTTCAGTTGTCAAGCATTGAAATATCCGCTACAATAGTTGAAGTGACTATGAAGTCTAGACAATCGCGGGACGCAAGTCTTGAGGAAAGTCCATGCTCGCACAGCCTGTGATGGCTGTAGTGATCGTGCTACACGAAAAGATAAGTGTAGGCAACGCAAGTTGACGGCAGAAGAAACACCTAAGTCCTAGGATACGGTGTACGCTTCTTGAAAGTGCCACAGTGACGGAGTCTGATCGGAAACGTTCAGAGTGGAACGAGGTAAACCCCACGAGCGAGAAACCCAAACTATGGTAGGGGAACTTCCGAACCGGAATCGAACGGGACGGAGGGCGCACTTGTGCGCAGATAGATGATTGTCACTCCATCGTGCCAGGGAGACCGTTATGAGCACCGGAGTACAGAACATGGCTTACAGGACAACATAGTCTCAACTTACAACGACAAGGAGTTCAAGCACATATACTTGAACTCCTTTTTTCATGAACTTTTTATAACTTACAGATTAATGAATGATACCTTGTAGAAAGAAGGCGATAGGTAATGGCAAAACGTAAACTGATTGCGACAGCAGCGATGGGGATTGAGGCGCTCGTAGCAAAAGAAGTGAGAGATTTAGGGTACACGTGTGAAGTGGAAAATGGACGAATCTATATCGATGCGGAGATGGAAGACATCCCACGCCTCAATATGTGGTTGCGGACAGCGGACCGAGTCAAACTCGTCGTTGCAGAATTCAAAGCGACGACGTTCACCGAATTGTTTGACGGGGTCGTGGCATTACCATGGACGGAACTCATGCCATGGGATGCGGCGTTCACGGTTGACGGACGTTCTGTCAAGTCGAAACTGTTCTCGATTCGTGACTGCCAGAAGATCACGGAGAAGGCAATCGTCGAGGCGATGCAACGTGGTTACCACAAGGAAGGCGAGTGGTTGCCGAAATCAGGCGCAAAATTCCCGATTGAAGTCGCACTATTAAAAGATGTGGCGACCATCACAATCGATACATCCGGTCCGCTTCACCGTCGTGGTTATCGAGAGCTTCATTCGCAAGCTCCACTCAAAGAGACGATGGCAGCGGCGATGATTCAATTGACGAACTGGCGTCCGGACATGCCGTTTTATGATGTATTCACCGGTTCAGGGACGCTTGCGATCGAAGCGGCAATGATCGGACGTAACATTGCTCCGGGTATCAATCGTGAATACTTCGCTCAGGACTGGGCATGTATCCCGAAGAAAGCCTGGTATGCGGCAATCAATGAAGCGAACGAGAAGGCAGAGTGGGATAAACCCCTAAAAATTTACGGGATCGATCTCGACCCACGGATGGTGAAACTCGCGAAAGATAATGCTGAACTCGCAGACGTTCGTGATGCGATCACGTTCGTCCATAGTGACGCGGCCGCGTTGAAGCCGAAGGAAGAGTACGGGGTCATCATCGGCAACCCACCATATGGTGAGCGACTCCAATCTGAAGAAGAAATCATCGACTTGTACGAGCGAATCGGGGCACAATATGCGAAATACCCTGGATATAGTGTTTATATGTTGACGAGCTATGAAGACTTCGAGAAAGCGTACGGTCGCCCGGCGACGAAGCGTCGTAAATTGTACAACGGAAACATTGAGACACAATATTATCAATTCTTCGGTAAACGTCGTCCACGTCCGGATCGTGATACGAATCAAAAATCTGACTAATGTAGAGAATGACCGTTCCATCGAGCGGTCATTTTTCTAATTTCCTTCACTTACTCAATTGTTTCAACATTCGATGAACAGGTTATACATATCATATGTATAATAAAAAGGGGGACATGTGATGCAGACGTATACTGTCGAATATCAGTTACATGCGAAAGAACAGACCACCCGGACGGTAGATGTGAAAATGAACCGTGCGCCAAACTTGAATAATCAAGAAGAGCTAAATGCTGCCTACCAAATTGTTTCGGACGCGATTCGTGAGCCGATCACTAGTTTTGAGATTGTATCCATTACGTGAGCCCGAGGCAATCGCTTCGGGCTTTCTACATATGACTGAAGGAGTGAACAAATTGAATATTTTAGTAGTCGGAATTGGTGATGTGGCCCAAAAAGCATATCTGCCAGTGTATGCCGGATTGAAAGACGTCAACGTATACCTCGTTTCAAGGGATAAACAGAAGCTCGACGCTATGCTGTCGACTTATCGTTTCCAAGGTGGATACACTGACCTTAAGGAGGTGACGATGTCAGAGATGGATGCTGTCATGATTCATTCGACGACATCAGCACACTTTGAACAAGCCGAGTACTGTCTTCTTCAAAAGAAACATGTCTTCATTGATAAGCCGATCACGTTCATGCTTGAAGAGACGGAACGGCTTGTCATGTTAGCCAAAGAGAACGATGTTCATCTCGTCACCGGCTTCAATCGTCGATTTGCGACTGCGACACAAGCGTTGAAACAGATCGGACAAAAGAACATGGTGTTCATTCAAAAAAACCGAACTTATAAACCGGCGACGCTTCGTGAATTCGTCATCGAGGATTTTGTTCACGTCGTTGATACACTCCGCTATTTAACCGACCTTCGTCCGGTCGAACGGTTGCGTGTCACTCCGCGTTATGACGGAGACGTTTTGAAACAAGTGGTGATTCACTTCACTGCAGGTGGGGTTGAAGCAATCGGTTGGATGAACCGTGATAACGGTTGCACCGAGGAAGTGATGGAGGTCATGTCTCCGAATGTGAAGCGTGTCAGCCGTGACGTCGAGCGGATTTTGGATTATGGACCTGACGGGGTGAGAGGATGGGCACTCGACCCGTGGGAGTCGAGCTTGAAACGTCGCGGATTCATCCACATGGTCGAAGAGTTCATTCGGTTAGTAAACGGGGAACCGAATACGTCGGTCATTGCCGAGGATAGTCTTGAGACGCATCGACTGTGTGAAGAGATACTCACAAATGTGCAGTGAACCGTCTGTTTCTGTCAGATTCAGAGCGGATAAAAACTCGATAACCCGATAAAAGGAGGCGATTTTGTTGGATGTTCGTGAACTGATTATGCAAATCAATGACTATTTATAGTCGTACCTACTCATCTTTGTCTTGATTGCCGGAGGACTTTATTTTACGATTCGGATGGGATTCGTTCAATTTCGAATGCTACCTGAAATGTTTAAACTGCTATTTGTGAAAGGACTCAAGCATGAGAAAGGTCAGGTATCTTCCTTCCAGGCGTTCGCAATCGGGACGGCAGCACGTGTCGGTACGGGGAACATCGCCGGTGTGTCGACCGCCATCGCATTAGGAGGTCCTGGCGCCGTGTTTTGGATGTGGCTCATCGCATTGATTGGAGCGGCATCGGCATTCGTCGAGAGTACTCTCGCCCAAGTATATAAAGTGCATAATGGCAAAGCTTGGCGTGGCGGACCAGCATATTACATCGAGCGGGCATTAGGGGAGCGCTGGTTAGGGATCGTCTTTGCCATTTTGATTACCTTTGCATTTGGATTTGCTTTCAACTCAGTACAGGCGAATACGATTGCGCTCTCTGTGAACAATGTATTTGAGATTGATACGATATGGGTCGGGCTGATTTTAGCCGCCCTCACTGCAATTGTCATTTTTCGGCGGAATTCGTTCGATCTCGACTTTGTCGGGAATTATTGTGCCAATCATGGCGGGTGGTTATATCCTACTAGCGATTTGGGTCGTCTTCACGAATCTTGATGTAGTGCCACAAGTATTCTCGGCCATCTTCTCAGAAGGTATCTTCAGTTTCCAACAACTGTTCGGTGGAGCGGTCGGAGCAGCTGTCCTTCAAGGGATTCGCCGTGGATTGTTCTCGAACGAGTTCAGCACCGAATGCCGCCGCAACGGCTGAAGTTAGCCTTCCTGTCAAACAAGGATTGATTCAATCGCTCAGTGTTTTTGTCGATACATTATTCATCTGTACGGCGACGGCGATGATTGTCCTCATCTCAGGTGTCGAAGGCTCTGAAGCATTCCAAGGGATTGAGCTTGCCCAAGTGGCGCTCCTCGTTGAGATCGGTCCGATAGCAACGACACTCATGACAGTTGCGATTCTTCTTTTTGCTTTTAGCTCGATCTTGGCCAACTACTACTATGGAGAGATGAATATTGAATTTATTTCTGAAAAAACGATATCTCATCACTTACCGGATTGCTGTTGTCGGTATGTTCATGTTTGGTTCGGTACGCTCGGCAGGACTTGTCTGGTCGATTGCGGACACCTTCATGGGGTTGATGGCACTTGTCGATATGTACGCGATTTTCCGATTAAGTACAGTTGCTAAGACGCTCCTCGATGATTATATACTCCAGAAGAAAGATGGCAAAGACCCAGAATTCTTAAAAGATGATGTAGATTTACCTGGCAAGGAGCATATTGAAGCGTGGGAAGCAAAAAAAGAAGAAATCAGTTGAACGATATATGGGAGTGCTTCCGATTCAGGGAGCATTTCCTCCATTCATTTATTATTATTTCAGATACCGTATTTATTTTAAAAAAAGAAAGTAGAGAATAATTATGAAACAAGTAATCTTGACAATCGTCAAGCGATTTTTTGTAGAACGATTTTTTGATCAAGCTGCTATGTTAGCCTATTACTTCATTCTTTCTACATTCCCGTTCTTGTTGTTCGTGTTGGGGATTGTTGGGCTTTTACCTTTTTCAAGTGGCGATGTGATTCAAGCATTGTCGCTCATTATGCCAGAAGCAAGTTATCGTCTATTAGAAGGGAACATCGAGGCGATTTTTGATAATTCAAAATTGAAATTGGCATCATTCAGTATCTTACCCGCACTTTGGATTTCATCGATTGCTGTCCAGTCATTAGTCCGGGCCTTGAACGATGCCTATCGGGCTGTCCGAAACAAGGCGTTTTGGAGAGGAATCTTACAGGATATTGCCATCACGTTAGCACTCATGTTTGTGCTTCCGTTTTCTTTGCTCGTACCGGTGATTGAGACGGCGCTACGCGAGGTATCTTCGTATATCCTATTCATCGATGAGATTGTCACAACCTATGCTCAAATTTGGTTTTACTTTAGATGGATCATCGGAACGAGTCTTCTATTCATAGTATTCGTATTCGTCTATAAGTGGTTGCCAAGTGTTGTTGGTACTTTCAAGAATAGTTGGGCTGGAGCAGCATTTGCGACTCTCGGAATACTAGTTGTGTCAAATGTGTTCAGTTACTATTCACAGTTTGCGAACTACGAACAGTTTTATGGACAACTTGGAGCGTTCATCGTCTTATTGATTTGGTTTTATCTAGCAGCCTCTGTGATCTTACTCGGAGGCCTCTTAAATGCGACACTGATCGAGAGGGAAGAAAAACTTCGTTAGACTTGTAATTATTAGTTATCATTCAAAAGAATAGGGAATCGTAACGTAAGGTCACATCATCTAAGCGGAGGTGGGAAACATGAATATGCAACGGCTCGTTCACAATCGTCGTTTCATCGATCAATCATTGTTTTACCTCGCCTTACATCTGTGGAAGTGGATTTTACTATTACCTGTTTTATTCTATTCGAACGTATCGTTTCAGCAATCACCATTTTCGGAGTACTTGATGGTCAGTATCATCCTGTATCTCATGTTTCGAGTCATTCAATATGTCGTCGCCAGTCGAGCTTCTTTCATGGAGTTAGTGGAATTCGGATATGCGATCTTGTCACTCTTACTCGCCTTTTCGTTCTTGATGGAGATTGGGTCGCCGCCAGTCGCCATTGCATTGATTGGCATAGTATACTTGAGCCATCCTATGCTAGCGCTTCATCACTATCAGAATTTCTCAGAACGGAAATGGCTGAACAAGCAGTTCCAACTATTTAGCCCGATGTTACGGCAAGGAGAAGTGCCAGTTCACGTTCTAGTATTGACGGAAGATGAGATTGTAATTACTGTAGAGAGTGGTAAAGAGTTTACGTACCGTCATATATATTGGGGCGGTTTTTATGTAGAAAATCCTTCCTAAAAGGTGGTTACACAGTTGTTTAGCGGATTCGATAATGTGATTGTCATTCTATTTTGGATTGCGACATTCATTGCGTTCTTTAAAGGAGCGTATGATATGTGGCGTGAGTATCGATCAACGAAAGAAAAATCAGTGCTCTATTATTTGATCGCATTGATCATTACTTGGTTTTGGTTCAACCAATACGAACTGGTCGCGCTTCATCCGTTCGTATTGATGGCGTACTATTGGAATCGGAACAAATGGATGCGTAACGCGATGCTCGTATTAGTGCTCGTTCCATTCGTGATTCGTGTATGGTTAATAGCCGCTTCCATGTAAAAAACTCGGTTCCTTTAAAGGAACCGAGTTTTTGTTTGTGGTATTATTCTTTTTTCGCAGCTGCCAATTCAGCTTCCATTTCGCCGAATTCACGAGTGATGCGTTTTTGTTCTTTCTGGCTTGTAAAGTTACTGACAAGTACGATTGCCAACATACTTAAGAAGAAGCCAGGGACCATTTCGTAAAGGACAGTTGAGAGTCCAGTCACGATCCAAAG
Organism: Exiguobacterium sp. s101; assembly: GCF_018617835.1. Classification (NCBI taxonomy): domain Bacteria; kingdom Bacillati; phylum Bacillota; class Bacilli; order Caryophanales; genus Exiguobacterium; species Exiguobacterium sp. s101. Next base: position 32,569 of record NZ_JACSKX010000006.1, read on the forward strand.
AATAACTGTGATGGCACCGACGAGGATACCAGCGAGGGCACCTTGACGTGTCATCTTCGTCCAATATAGTGACAAGAGAATTGCTGGTCCGAAAGCTGAGCCGAATCCAGCCCATGCATATCCAACGAGTGTCAAGATTGTGCTAGATGGGTTGAGAGACATGAGTGTTGCTACGAACCCGACGACCAAGACACCGATACGACCGGCGCGTACCATTGTTTTTTCACTTGCTTCTTTGTTGAAGAACTTACGATAAAAGTCTTCTGTCAAAGCAGACGACGTAACGAGCAATTGTGACGATACGGTCGACATGACCGCTGCAAGAATCGCAGCTAATAAGAATCCAGTGATGAACGGGTGGAACAAGACTTCAGAGAATTGAATAAAGACTGTTTCTGGGTCACCAAGCGGATTTCCTTGACCGCGGAAGTATGCGATTCCGACGAAACCTGTCATGACGGCACCAATAATTGATACAGTCATCCAGCTCATTCCGATACGACGAGCTGTTTTCAAAGATTTTACATCACGAATGGCCATAAAGCGGACGATGATGTGCGGCTGACCAAAGTAACCGAGTCCCCAGGCGAGGAGACCGATAATCCCCAGTGTTGTCGTACCTTTGAAGACATCAAACAAATCAGCGTTAATTGTCGATGCAGAGTTGACAGCAGTGTCTACTCCACCAATATCTGTTAAAGCGACAAGTGGTACAAGTACGAGTGCCAAGAACATGATAACGCCTTGGGCGAAATCCGTCCAACTCACTGCTGTGAACCCACCGAAAAGGGTGTACAAGATGACGACACTGATTGTGACGATGACACCTGTCTGATAGTTTAATCCGAATGAGCTTTCAAACAACTTCCCGCCAGAAACGAGTCCGGCTGACGTGTAGAACGTGAAGAAGATGATGATGACGGATGCGGATAGGATCCGTAGCCAGTTCGAGTGATCTCGGAACCGATTCTCTAAAAAGTCTGGAATCGTAATCGAATCGTTCGCCATCTCTGTGAAGACGCGAAGTCGTGGAGCAACTAACAAGTAGTTCAAGTAAGCTCCGATGACCAATCCAACGGCTAACCAAATTGCTGATAGTCCAGTTGCATACATTGCACCTGGTAGTCCCATTAACATCCAACCACTCATATCCGAAGCCCCGGCTGACATGGCTGTAACTCCTGGCCCCATTTTACGGCCACCTAACATATAATCTGATGAATCGGTCGTTCGCTTATACGCGACGTATCCGATAAGAAGCATCATCACGAGATAAAGCGCGATTGATACCCATTCTTGCCATAGCATTGAATTACCTCCTATTAAGTTAAAAAAAATCTATCTCACCAACTCGTTCGCGATTGTGTGAAGTCGTCACACAGTCAAATACAAAAGTTGAAAAGGCGAACTTGTGGTTTACCTTATAGAACGTTTGGAATGATTGCAAACTGTCATCTTTTCATAAAAACGGCTCTAAAGCCTATCATATCAACGGATAAGAGCAAATTTCTTTCGTTAAAAAGTTTAAATATTCCGAATATTTGAAACGCTGCAGACTTGTTGTTGTAACATTAATGTAATATTAAATGATGTCTTTTCAGAAAAAACAAAAAAAGAGCATAGATTACATGCTCTTTCTCATCATTATTGAAATGCTGTCTCTTCAACGAGTCGCATCGTCGGGAATGTCTGCCCAGATTTTGCCCGCATTGTGACCAAGATATACGTCTCTTCTTCATGTTGCATGATGAACACCATCGTATAACCGGATTCGTCGGTGTAACCTGTTTTAGTAGCCGTCACGTATTTCGAATAGTTAATGCTTCTTTCATTAACAGCGGATCCGAGGTGATACCACCAACGTCGTTTGCCGTTTCCGTCAATGTCGTCAAACTCAGCTTTGTATTCATAAGTCCCGGCAATTTCAACAAGTTCAGGGTATGTACTGAATGCGAAGGCGATTTTAGCCATGTCGTTCGCCGTTGTATAATGATTTGGATCTGAGTATCCGTGTGCATTCATAAAGTGAGTGCCAGCTAATCCTAAAACTTTCGCACGGTTGTTCATTAATTTAACAAATGCTTCGGTAGACCCACTCGTATATTCCGCTAGACTATTCGCAGCATCATTACCCGATTCGAGAAGAGTGGCATATAAAGCCTGGCGTACCGTCAATTTATCACCAATTGTGAGATGGGCGATGTGACTATCCCATGGAATGTCGAGTGTAGATGCTTGGATGGTGATAACTGATTGATCAAGCTCGTCTGCGTCGGATGCTTTTTCGTAGGCGAGCAGTGCCGTCATCAGTTTGGTTGTGCTCGCTGGGAACACGCGATCGTCTGCGTTCTTATCGATTAAAATTTCCTGATTCGTCACATTGATGAAGGTCAAAGCTCCAACGGAAATGTCATCGTTTGATAATATAGTTGATTCACTGGGATCCCATGAGCCCATCTCAATATTCGGAAAGACCGGACCTTGTTTCATCGGTTCCATTTTAGGAGCGGCTGCCTCTGCAGGTGTTGGTGATTCCTTGTCTTGTTTAAATCCGACTAAGGTCGGGATCATTGCTATGATGCTGAGCAACACAACCGCTGCAATCATTCGTCGCATGATGTACGTTCTTCTTCGGTGTCTCCTTTTACGGGTCAACAAAAGTCCCTCCTTTTATCATTACTCATTAAACATAATAGAAAACGCTCTCTTTTTTCGCTATTAAAATAAAGAACTAGGTCAATGATTGATGAGGAAACAATGAAGATTTGGGTAAAGACGTAGAGATACTACTTTGAGAGGAGAATTTTCCATGCATCGTTATCCGTTCACGAATTCTATTTGGCGACAGCATGACACGGGGCCCTTGTATCCCTCGTTAAATGTTTCAGAATCAGCTGACGTCGTAGTCATTGGAGCCGGGATTGCCGGACTTGTCTGTGCTTATGAGTTGCAGAAGCGAGGGAAGCAAGTGACGCTTTTAGAAGCGTTAGAGATTGGTCATGGTACCACTGGTCATACGACGGCCAAATGTTCTGTTCAACACGGGTCGATTTATCAAAAATTGATACAACACTTCGGTGAAACGGTTGCGCGTCTTTACTACGAATTCAATGCTGAAGCACTTGTCTATTTACAGAATCAAGTAAACGAAGGATTCGATTGCGATTTTTCTTTGGAACATTCGTACTTATATGCGACGGAACCAAATGACGAACTCGTAAAAGAACTCGATGCTTACCGCCGTCTAAAGATTGATGGGGGAGAAGCGACAGAGGAAGTGAATCATGCACTTCCATTTACAATCGAACAAGCTTTAGTAATTCGCAATCAAGCACAGTTTCATCCCGTCAAGTACTTACGTGAATTAGCTGAACGCTTTGTCCGACTCGGCGGAAATATCTATGAACAGACGAGGGCGATGGAAGTGAGTCAAGGTCCACGACCGATTGTCACGACTGCTACAGGAAGACGGGTTCAGGCAAATCAGGTCGTGATTGCGACCCATTATCCGTTCAATGACCTACGTGGGCTATACGTGTCTAAATTTTCAGTAGAGCGCTCCTATATCGTTGCTTGTGAAACGGATACAGATCCGCTGAAAGGGATGTATTTAAGTGTCGATCACAACAGTCGATCGTATCGGTCATATGTTGATAATGGAAAAACATATTTACTAATTGGTGGAGAAGGACATTTAGCGGGACAGGCGACGGACACCCGAAGTCGTTATGATCGTCTGGAGAGCGATGCCCAACATCATTTTGGAACGAATCGGGCGACGTATCGTTGGTCTTCTCAAGATCTCATCACATTAGATTCCCTCCCGTATGTAGGACAGATGTTTAAGCGGGAACCAGATATCTTCGTGGCGACAGGATTTTTAAAATGGGGGATGACTAATGGAATTGCTGCCGGAATATTGTTAGCTGATCAACTCACGAATCGTCCAAACCGTTTTTCAGAGTTGGTGTCACCACTCCGGACAACTGTCAAACCAACAGACCTCCCTGCATTTTTAAAGACAAACCTCGACACCGCCACACAATTCACGAAAGGAACGGTCGAACGGGTGCTCGAACAACAAGATGTTCAAGATCTTCAGCTAGATGAAGGTGGAATTGTGCAAGTGGGTCATCGCACAAAAGGGGTATACCGAGATTTAGAAAACCGCTGCCATATTGTCAACCTGACCTGCACACACCTCGGTTGTACAGTGAAATGGAACAATGCGGAAAGGACATGGGATTGTCCTTGTCATGGATCGCGGTTCGATACAAAAGGAGCCGTTCTAGAAGGACCTGCTACAAAACCACTCACCTATAGCAAGCGAGAAGATTTGTAAACTGGTGTAGGCGAAGGTTGATAGCTATAATAAAGTAGAAAGAGAAAAGAATAATACAGAGGGGTGACTGACAGATGGAAGTAACAAAAGAATGGCGTGATCATTTTAAACAACTCCGGGCATTTGATGAAGCAATTTCTCTCTTATATTGGGATATGCGTACACAAATGCCGGAACATTCGGCACCGTTACGGGCAGAAACGATAGGATATTTGTCGACCGAGGCGTTCAAACGACAAACGAGTGAGTCTTTCGCTTCTTTATTGGGACGGATGACTGAGGAAGAGTGGCTATCTGATATCGAAGTGCGTTCACTTGAAGTTGCAAAAACGCAATATGAACGAAACGCAAAGATTCCTCATGATGAGTATCAAGCTTACGTGACGCTTGTCTCTGAGGCGGAAACGGCATGGGAGAAAGCAAAAGACCAAGACGACTGGTACATGTTCGCTCCTTATTTAAAGAAAATCATCGGATTCCAACAAAAATTTGCGGAATATTTCGGTTATGAGAAGCATCCGTACGATGCACTGCTTTATGACTTCGAACCCGGTATGACGGTTGAACTCTTAGACGAATTGTTCGCCTCGCTCCGAGATGAACTAGTTCCCCTCATTCAGCAACTCCCGAATGAATCGTTCTCCATGGACTGGTCGATGCCGGCAGACGTTCAAGAGAAAATTTGTCACGACTGGATGAATGTTGTCGCCTACGACTTGTCGCGCGGGCGTCTCGATGCGACCGTGCATCCATTTGAGATCACAATCAACCGTCGTGACGTCCGAATCACGACGAAATATGATGAAGCCGATTTTCGGAATGCGTTGTTCGGTACGATGCACGAAGCGGGGCACGCGACGTATGAACAGCAAATCGACCCAGCCCTCGATGAACTCGGTTTAGGAGGGGGTGCATCAATGGGAATCCATGAATCGCAGTCGCTCTTCTTTGAGAACTTCATTGGACGCAGCGAGGCCTTTTTACGGCGTGTCTATCCGCAACTCAAACAACTGCATCCAACATATGCTGATATCGACTTCGATACATTCTATCGTGGGGTGAATGAAGCCAAGCCATCCCTCGTTCGAATCGAGGCAGACGAGTTGACGTACAGTCTCCACATCATCATCCGTTACGAGCTTGAGAAAGCGCTCATTCAAGGAACATTATCCGTCGATGAGCTGCCAGGGGCGTGGAACGAAAAATATAAAGAGTATCTTGGTCTCGATGTGCCGTCGAATGCCAAAGGGGTCCTTCAAGACGTCCATTGGGCAGGTGGTTCATTCGGTTACTTCCCGAGCTATGCCCTCGGGTTGATTTATGCGGCGCAATTGACGGAGGCTTTGAAGTCTGACCTTTCTCAATTCGAGACACTGATTCAAGATGGTGAGATTGAGCCGATAAAAGCATGGCTACAGGAGAATGTCCATCAATATGGAAAACGTCTAACGCCGAATGAACTTATTCGACAAGTGACCGGTCAAGAAATCTCGGTGCAACCTCTTGTTCGCTATTTGACGGACAAGTATCAGACTGTTTCCAAATGAGGCGATTCGCGCATCGGGGTGTGATGGCACTTAGACCTGAGAATACGATGTCGGCGTTCAGACTCGCGCTGGATACGGGGGCAGATGGAATCGAAACAGATGTTCATTTGACCAAAGATGGTGAGCTCGTTCTCATTCATGATGAGACACTGGAGCGAACGACGGACGGGAGCGGTATGGTGTCTTCATACACACTCAACGAACTGAGAAGATTTAACGCCGGAGTTCAATATTCTCAACAAGAGGTCATCCCGACACTACAAGAACTTCTCGAACTTGTGAGGGATGAATCAATCCGATTAAATCTTGAGGTGAAGACCGATGTGCTTCGCTACGAAGGGATTGAATCCCGCATCATCGATACAATCGAAATGGCAGGAATCGACCCGTCGCGTATCCTTTTCTCTTCATTTAACCATGAGACGATTCATCGGTTGAAGCAAATGCGTCCAGATATCGAGTGTGCGATTTTATTGGCACAACCCTTATATGACCTTGTCGGATATCTTAAATTTGTGGGAGCCGACTCGGTCCATCCACATATCAATCGCATCACAGATCAAGAAATCGAATGCTTAAAACAACATGATATTCCTGTAAGACCTTATACAATCAAGACAGCTAGTGAAATGAAGCGCTGCCTAGCTCTTCAAGTCGATGCCATTTTTGTGAATGATATCGAATGGGCAAATCAAACCTCTTAGTCGCAGACTAAGGGGTTTTACTTTATCGAGATTGGGAATCTAAAATAGTGTAGCGTTTGCGCTTTCATTCCATGACATATCTGAGCACATTCAGGACATAGTATCCCCTTTACGTCACTGTCGGATTGTCTTAAGTTTAAGATGTCACCGGGCTATATAGCAATCAGATTTAGCACACCATGTAGCACTGCATCACACTTATTGTATGCAAGTCGTAGTTTACCGTAGAAAAAAGGAGGATATTTCACATGAAGAAGTTGATGTCTTTACTTGGTACACTAGCACTGGCTTTCGCGTTCATCTTACCGGTTAGCGCCGATGGACATGAAAATGCGATGGTCCGTGTGCTACATGCTTCACCTGATGCACCGGCAGTTGACGTGTATGTGGATGGGGAAGTCGCGGTCGAGGGAGCAGAATTCAAAGACCTCACTGACTACTTGACTCTTCCTGCTGGAGATTACAACGTTGAGATCAAGCCAACAGGTGACGCTGAAACAGTCGTCGTTGCAGCAGACCTTTCAATCGAGGCAGGCAAATTCTACACAGCTGCTGCGATAGGACAACTTGAAAACATCGAAATCGCTGCAATGGAAGACGATGCGAACTTCGAAGACGGTAAATCAAAAGTTCGCGTTGCTCACTTCGCACCAGATGCTCCGGCAGTTGATGTAGCACCTAAAGGTGGAGACCCATTATTCTCAAACCTCGAGTTCAAAGCAGTAAGTGATTACGGCACACTCGATGCCGGCACGTATGACCTTGAAGTTCGTCCAGCGGGAGCGACTGATGTCGTCAAAGCTCTTGATGGTGTCGCACTCGAAAGTGGTATGAACTATACGGCATTCGCTATCGGACTCCTTGAAGGAGAACCAGCGTTTGAAGTACTCCTCGCTGCAGATGGCGGAGAAATGGCGATGGCTCCTGAGACTGGACAAGGTGGTCTCGCTCAAACAGCATCAATGAACTGGTTGCTCGCAGCAGCGGTAGTTGGAGCTGCAGCGGCAGGATTCTACGTCTTTCGTCGTCAGAAGCAAGACGCTTAAGCTCATCTTTTTAGGAACCATCACATTTTTCCTATTGAGTGCTCAGGCCGATGCACCTGATCAATCATTCGTCATGCCGATGGCTGACTTCTCTAAACCAATCGTCTTGACCTCGAAGCAGGTCGATCGTCAATCCTTTCATTCGAATAGTTTCGTCCCGTCCCGGCTTGTGATTCCATCAATCGATGTTGATGCATCGATTGAAGCAGTCGGGAAGGATGATGCTGGACGGATGGATACTCCGGCTGACGTAAATCAAGTTGGCTGGTATCAATACGGTGCGAAGGCAGGCGCCACAGGAAATGTTGTGTTATCCGGTCATCTCGATGACTTGAACGGTCCCGCCATCTTTTCGAACCTTGATCAACTTCCAATTGGAGAAGTGGTGACGCTCCAAAAAAAGGGTCAAATCGCAACATATGAAGTCGTCAGTGTAAAACAATATCGCCTTGAACAAGTTCCGCTCGCTTCGATTTTTGCGGCCACTCAGGCAAAACGGATTCAACTGATTACTTGTGCGGGACCATACGATGAGAAGCTAGGATATCGTGACCGGATCGTTGTCACAGCACACTTGATTGAAACGAAATAAACAAAGGAGATGCGAATCAAAGATTCGCATCTCCTTTTAAAGTAAAACAGACCCCACCCTGGACGGGTGGGGTCTGTTTATAGGTTAAGCATCCATACGATCTAATAATTTTGAGAGTAAAATGAGTTCGTCATCTGAAAAATCAGTAAACACTTCTAACAAATATTCGATTTTCATGCTCTCTAGCGTCTCAAACAACTCACGACCGGCATCGGTCGCCTGAAGTTCAACGACACGGCGGTCACGCTCGCTACGCTCGCGAGAGATTAAGCCCTTTTTCGTTAACTCATCAGCGAGTGCTGTAATCATTGAAGCCGAAAATTGAAACTCGTTTGACAGTGCAGAGGCGATTTGAGGACTCTGTTGACAAAGAGAACGTAGAATGAAGAATTCATTGCGGGTCAAGTATTGTGAGAACATCGAACGGAGATTTTTTTTAACTCCGCGATAGTTCATTCGGATTCCACGTTCAGCATCAGCGACGAGCTGACGACGTGAAGTGGTCTGTACAGGTGTGGTCATCCTCTAAACTACCTCCTAGTTTAATATTATTCATATATACTTCAGAACATAGAAACATTCTACATTAAAAAGGTGTTGTCTGTAAAGTTATAGCGGCTCGTCTTTCACTCTAATTTGTTGAATGATGTCTTCGTAATGCTTTAGGTCCGGGTAGAAACGTCTAAAGAAGAATTCGATTTGCGATTCATCTCCTTCTGCCAGAAGTTTTGCAAGCACGGCGTAAACAACTCCCATTCCTTGTCTTGGTAAAAGAGAAGAAGGAAGAAGCGTCGCACATTGGATGGCTTGCGTGAAATAAGTTGAGAGCGTATCACTTAAGTCTTTGAATGTCCGAATATCTGCGTAATGGAACATGCGTGTCAATTCGACGATGGCCGAGAGGTCGGTTTCGAGTAGCCACTCACTCTTAAAGATGGCGTTATCCAACTTTTCAACGACTTTGTCATTCGCGATATAATAATTCAAATTATCACGTGTAATCGCCACTTTCTCAGGAGACTCAAGAATCTGTTCCACCGTTTCTTGTTCGAATGTCCTTAATTGTTTCCGGATGTTCACGAACTCAGAATCAGCAATCTCCAACAGACCGGCGACACGGCTGAAGCTGCGTTTAATCTCAGGCGGGACAGCATTGGGATTTTTGTATCCAAGGTCATGCTCAATCTCAGCCCAAGCATGTTGCAAAATCGAGCGGACTTGAATCTCTGCCTCTTTTTCCGCAAAGCGACGATATTCGCCAAGTGCGAGTCGTTTGTCACTCAACTCCACGACGTAATGTACAGAAAGATAACCAAATTCATTGGAGTCAAGCAATGTCGATTTATCAATCGATTGTTCTCGATCGATGGTGAACTCATCTTCTAAAATTTGGGCAACAGTCCTCACATCATCATGAAAGTACGTAACAATACGAATTCCTGCCAAATCCTGTACATCACGTAAGGACCGATATTGGTAAGGTTTTCGGGATAGCTTCGCAAATAGACTATCTGCTTCTTTGGCACGGGCAACGATTGAATGAAACTGAATACCGGCTTCTGTCAATAGTTCGCTGAGGAGTGCTTTCAGCTTCGTCGCAAATGCTTCATAGTCCTCCTTTTCATTCAAATATTCGAGCATGATTGTATTTAAATCTTGTTTAGGCACGAAAATCACTCCTTTTCTCTATCAATAGTATATCATCTCAAACGAGAAACGATATGGTAGCATACGTATGATGAGAGGTTTGGAAGGAGATGAAATATATGCATGTCTTTCAATCGGCAGAGAAAGAGAAGATTGAAATCATCGCAGGCTTATTGCAACAGGCAGGATATTGGATATCCCGTATCCGAGAAGTCGAGAATCAGTTCACGGTAACCGCTCGATTAGAAGGACGAACAGGGATTGAGGATGAATGTGAGCGAATTCAGGGAATCGTACAACACTTTGATATCGAAGTGTGGGCAATCCACGAATAAACCATAAGGGTTCATGTTTATCACCTCACTTTTGGGGAATAGTAAAAATAGTAAAATTATGAGTGTGAACGTCTAGGAGGATGAGGCATGATAGAAACAAGAGTAGTGAATGATATGACGACAGTCGACCATGAAGTAAATGAAATGGTTTCAGGAGGTTGTGTGAACGAACACATCTATTTGTTCGCAAAAGACGAGGAATTGACAGTTCGATTGGCTGCAGAGGCGGGTGTTCAATCGTATCGTATCCCTGAGAAGGGAATGTTTGAGTCGCTTCTCTCCAAATTTACAAGCAATTCAGATGATCGAATGGAACAGATGGAGAGCCTAGGGTTAACAAAAGAGATGGTAGATTCCCTCGAACGTGAGATTCAGGACGGTAAAATTGTTTTAGTTTGCGATAAATGACGATGGACCGGTACCCCGGTCCATTTTTATTTTGTTTGGTAGTATGCATTCACAATGCGACGTAATGATTGATGATCGAGTCGAAGTGGTGAAAATCCTGCATCCCGAAGCAACTGCTTCGTATTTTCATCATAGAACTTAATATTGCGATTCAAGTACGGATTGAATACTTTGACCATATCGTTAAAAGACTGTTCAATGGAACTGAGTGTGGATGTCGGTGTCTCAGAAATCATCAAATGTGGGAAAGATAATGACTCTTTCATAAAATCGAGCATCGTCTCATTTCGTGGGGGCGTATCATTCGTCACGTTATAGATGGTACCCGCTTTCGCATGCTCAATGGCTGCTAAGAGCACATCTATCACATAATCTACCGGAACGAGGTTCGAAGTACCTGTTGCAGATCCAATCAGGCGAAGGGACTCAAAGTCGTGACCCCGGCGCTCAAGTTTGCGTTTGAATAGCTCAAGGGCGCGCATGTATCCATACATCGTAAATTTTGAATCAGCCTCACCTGTCTTTGAGTCGCCGACGATGATCGCCGGTCGGAAGATGGAAACCTCAAGCGCTTCACGCGAGTCCCAGACCGCCTGTTCGGCGTGCGCCTTGCTCTCTTCGTATGGGTTTAAAAATGATTGCGACACATCGTATAAAGTCTCACCACCGATTTCTTTTGCGCCGAGCGTATAGGCCGTACTCACATGGAAGAAGCGGCGGCAATTGAGCGCCTTGGCCAATCGCAGGGCCTCTTTCGTCCCGGTCAAATTGGTTTCAAACAGAGCTTCACGTAGTTCTTCATCAAATTTGACGAGTGCCGCCATGTGTAGAAATAAATCAACCTTTCCTCTGTGAGAGTCGATGAAGCGTTCATCAGCACCGAGTGCATGTGCCGTCAAATCCCCTTGCAATACATCTATCATCTCACGTTCCTCAGTCGTGAACTGAGCGTTTACCTTTTCTGGCGTTCGTGCGAGCATACAGATGCGATGCCCACGACCAATCAACTCTTTGGCGAGACGTCCTCCTAAAAATCCAGTTCCACCAGTCATAAATATATACAATCGGGTTCTCCCTTTCTGTGACATTCTGCATCCATCATATCAAGTCTCGGCTGATGTAGCCACTTTGCCTCTTTTGAAATTTCATGTTTAGAAAAAAACGAAGTCGGTTATGAACTATAGAGAAGCGTACGAACGGTGCGTAAAGACAGCTTGCCTGTCAAATCCATTGAAGTGAGGTTTTTTTGAATCATGGCAAATCTATTCGGAACAGACAAGGATGACGCAAAGAAGAAGCAACAAGACATTGAGAAAACGGTACAAGAGAAAAATGTTACCCAAATCCATCTATACTTTTCAGATGTAGTCGGTGATTTGAAACTCTTGACGCTTTCGGCAAAATTGTTGCCAGAAGTATTTGAAGGAAAAACGATGTTTGATGGCTCCTCCATCAATGGGTTCTCTTCCATCAAAAACTCTGACTTATTCTTGAGACCGGATTTAGATCGTCCACGGTATGAACAAGATGGTGATGAGAATATTTTGGCATTCTTCTGCGATGTTTGCACACCAGAAGGCGAACGATACGAATATGATCCCCGGAACGTATTGAAAGATGCGCTCGAACGTGCCGCCAAAGACGGCTATTCGGTATTCGTTGGTGCAGAGCCAGAATTCTTTATTTTTGAAGAAAACGGCGAGTTTTATGATGAAGCTGGTTACTTCTCGACACGTTCAGAAGACAAAGGCTATGAAGTACGTCAACATATTGCGAATCGGTTGAGTGAAGTCGGATTTAATATTGAAGCGGTACACCATGAAGTCGCTCCGGCGCAACATGAGATTGGCATCAAATATGACGATGCACTCCATACTGCGGACAATATCCAGTTCTTCAAAGAAATCGTCAAGATTGCTGCGAAAGAAAAAGGGGCATCTGTTTCGTTCTTACCAAAACCGTTACGTGACGTGAACGGTTCGGGAATGCATCTTAATATCTCGGTATGGAAGAATGATGAATCCGGTAACCCGACAAACAATGCGTTCGACGAAGTTGATGCGGACTACGGCCTCTCAAAAACAGCTCGTCATTTTATCGAGGGAATTTTAAAGCACGCCCGCGCCACTGCCATTTTTACAAACCCGCTCCCTGAGTCGTACGAGCGTCTCGTTCCTGGATTTGAGGCTCCAGTCAATATTTGCTGGAGTCCATCGAACCGCAGTTCGATGATTCGTATTCCGGCTTCTCGTGGAAGTGCGACACGTGTCGAAGTGCGTAATCCTGACCCGAGTGCAAACCCATACTTGGCACTTGCTGCGCTCATTTATGCTGGACTCGAGGGAATCGAACAGCAACTTGTTCCGTCTTCTCCGAATGAAGACGACTTGTTCGAATATTCAGCAAAACAGATTGAAAGCCAAGGAATCGCATCACTTCCGGCGACGTTCCATGAATCGATTCAATCCCTGAAGCAAGACAACTTTCATGACTACTTTAATCACAATATGGTCGATCGTTACTTGTCACTCATTCAAGTACGAAAATAAAAACAAGCCAGCCGCTCTTCAGCGGCTGGCTTGTTTCATGATTAATGAATACCACGCATGTACACTTTGATTTTTGGTGCGAGCGCGAATAGGGTCAAACTTAAGACGATGGCAGCACCGCCGATGATTCCGAAGTATAGCATTTCATTCTCTGGTGAGTAAAATTTGACGAGCTGTGCGTTAATTCCTTGTGCAGCAGCATTTGACAAGAACCAGAGTGACATCGTTTGAGCAGAAAATGCGGCTGGTGCGAGTTTTGTCGTAGCTGACAAACCGACCGGTGATAAACTGAGTTCACCCAAGACGACGATGAAGTAACTCAAGACGAGCCAGAGCGGGTTGACGAGGGCATCTGGACCGCTGAAATAAGCAGGAAGTAAGATGACCAAGAAACTGATTCCTGCAAACAAAATCCCAAATGCGAACTTCGTCGGGATGCTCGGCTCGCGATCTCCTAGACGTACCCATAACCAAGCGAAGATCGGTGCGAGTAAGATGATGAAGAGCGGGTTCAATGATTGGAACCAAGCCGGTGACAATGTGAAACCGAAGAACTCAAGGTCAGTCCGTGTGTCCGCATAACTTGCGAGGATTGTTGCCCCCTGCTCTTGAATTGCCCAGAACATGACGGAAGCGATAAAGAGCGGGATATAAGCAATAATCCGAGACCGCTCGACTTCTGTTGTTTTTGGACTGCGATACATCATAATGAAATACAATGTCGGAATCGCGATTCCGAATACTCCGACAAGCGAGATGAACGTATTGATCGTGAACCAACCAAGTGGAATCAAAATCGCAAGTAGGATAGCGATTGCGATAGTGGCGATACTGACGATTCGAATCGTTTTCTTCTTCTCTTCAGGCGTCAACGGGTTTGGAACATACGACCCGGCTAGACCGAGATTTGTCTTACGGGTCAGGACGAAGACGACAAGACCGACGAACATTCCAATCGCGGCAAGGGCGAAGCCCCAATGGAAACCGTAGTCTTTTTGTACTTGTCCGACGATGAGTGGTGAAATAAACGCCCCTAAGTTAATTCCCATGTAGAAGATACTAAATCCAGCGTCACGGCGGCGGTCCGTCTCGCTATACATATCTCCAACAATGCTTGATACGTTTGGTTTTAATAAACCAGTACCGATGACAATTAACGCCATCGAAATGAACAAGAAGACGACACTTCCCGGAATTGAGAGGACGATGTGTCCGAGCATGATGAACACACCACCGTAAAAGACTGCACGTGACGTCCCAAATATACGGTCTGCGAGCCATCCCCCGATGACTCCTGACATATAGACGAGCGCACCATAGACGGACATAATCGATAGCGCGACGTTACGGTCGAGCCCGAGTCCTCCTTCAGAAACCTCATAGTACATATAGAATACGAGGATGGCACGCATTCCATAGTATGAGAAACGTTCCCAAAATTCTGTGAAAAACAATGTGAACAATCCTTTCGGTTGTCCTAAAAAACCTTTTTGTGGAACGCTATCCACAATTGTCTGTTTATCGATCCTTTCCATGAAAGATCCCTCCTTAACCGTTTTATCATAAAAAGGATTATTATGATTGTAAAGTGGAATTGAAAGATAATTTCAAATTTTAATAAATATGAAAAGAAACAAAAGACCACATCTCATAAAAATAGAGAGTGGTCAATGAGTGATTAAGCAGTCTTTTGTTTTGATTCGGTCGATTGGACGTAGCGTCCGAGTTGCCAGTAAATAATGCCTGATAAGCAACTCGCACCACCAATCAAGATTAGAGCGATGTGTCCGGCACGATTATCAAAAAAGACACTTGCGATGATCGGTGCCGTGACTCCACCGATCAGCCACTGAACACTGGCAGCGCCGTTGTAGGCGCCGCGCATATTCTCCGGAGCAATCAAGGCGATGAAAGTTTGTTGAACAGGGGACATGATCATCTCACCTAACGTGTAAAAGGCATAAACGGCGAGTAAGATACCTACGAGAGAAACATATGGCGTATCAAGTGCGAACAAAGTTCTTGGCACAATCGCCAATAAGATCATGCCGATACCAAATACGGTCGCTCCGGCCAACATGACTTTACCAAACGGTCTATTCCCAAGTTTTGATGCGATCGGGAACTGGAAGAGTACGACCATGATTCCGTTCAATGCTAAAAGATAAGGGAACGGATTTTGTTGCGCGGTATACGTCGGAAGCGATTCTTTTAAAAAGAGTGGCAACATGCTCTCGACGACTGAAAATCCCATCGATATGAATATACCTGCAAAGATGAAAATTAGAAAAACGCGATCGTTGTAAAATACGCGCAACACTTCTCGGTTACTCGGGGTTTCATCTTCTGTAAATCCCGGCAACGATTCTCTGATAAAGTATCCGAGTGTGAGCGCATATAAGGCAAAGACGAACGCTGCTGTAAAGAAGATGAGCTCACGGTCGATGAACAGCACCGCGCTCCCGAGAAGGGGTCCGAATGCAGCACCGATATTATGCCCCATCCGTAAGAGTCCGAATGCTTCGTTCATATGCTCAGGCTCCGTGACGTCAGCGACCATAGCGCTTGCCGCAGGGTGGAAGAGTGAGTTCGTCAACCCGAGCATTGCGTTCAATAAAAGGAGTGGCCAAAACGAGTCAGCGAAGGCGAACCCGACGAGAGCGAGTGCGTCCCCTATGATGGCGATCATCATGATTGGTTTTCGACCATATAGGTCAGCAAGCCGTCCCCCAATCATCGAACCGAGTAGGGCCATGATGGGACCCGTCGCCATGATGATTCCGACTTGAAGGTAGCTGTCTAACTGATCACTATAATAAAGGACTAAGAATGGAGCGATCATGAACATCATGATTCCCGTGATCGTCTCCCCTAAGAAACGAATCCAAATGTTGCGGTCGAGCCGCTTGAGTGTTTGAAACATACAGGTCACCTGCTTTATTTAATTTATGATACACAAAAGGGACGTCATATGCATAAAGGCATACGACGTCCCACATTGTTTATGCATGCCTAGATAGGCAGGCATCTTAAGATATAAATCAATCGAAGAGGTGCCTGCCAATCAGTATGAACTTGAGTGAATGTTTTCGAAGATACTACTGACATAGGAACCTCTCCTTTCTTTTAGGTATTAATCTTCTTTCCAACTGTATGACACATTTGTTTAATATGTCAACAATTTCATGGGGAGAATCAAAGTAACTCGTTCAAATTCTTCCGATTCAGTCGATAATCGATGAGTCGGGACAAGACGACTTGAATCATAGCCGTGATTGGGACACTCACGAACATTCCGATCAGTCCGAATAGACTGCCTCCGATGATGATTGACGTGATGACCCAAAACGAGGTGATGCCGACACTATCCCCGAGAATCTTCGGTCCGAGCCACAACCCATCAAACTGTTGCAACAAGAAGATGAACAGGAGCACGAGCAGTGCCGTGAACGGATCATAGAAATAGGTGATGATGAACGCAGGAATCATCCCGAGGAGCGGTCCGACGTAGGGAATAAAGTTTAAGACGCCGACGATGATCCCGAGGAGTAGCGCATATGGTGCCCCGATGATCAAGAGCCCGATGACTGCCAATACTCCAATGATCAGACAGTCGAGCGACTTGCCGATAATGTATCGTTTAAAGATGTAATCCATCTCTTGAAAGATATCGATTGTCGTCTTCGCAGTACCAACGGGTAATAGCGCGTAGAGAAGACGCTTGAACATCCGGGCAAAGACTTCTTTGTCCTTCAAGAGATAGATGGAGATCACAATCCCGATTAAGAAGTTAATCAGTGTCATCGTGAAGCTTGATACATAACTGACGGACGAGAGGACGGCCAATTCAACCCATCCTGAATAACGTTCCTCGAAGCGGGCAAAATCAATCGCCTGAGCAATTGTCGCGTTATAATCTCTCAAGTAATTGTTCACTTCACCTAAAAACACGTCGATTTGACGAATATATACCGGTAACTCATCAATGAGTGATGACAGACTCGAGTAAATCCGCGGGAACAACGTGACGACCGAAATCGCCAAGATGCCGATGAACGTGATATAGACGATAAGTAGTCCCTGATACCGCTTCAAGTGGAACCGTTCTTCAATATAGGAGAGAACGGTGTTGAGTAACAAGGCGATGGCAATCCCCATGATGATTGGGGTCAGTAACTGGAACGTGTACTGTAAGACACGTGAGATGGTATCCGGTTCACTGATGACACGCCATAAGACGAGTAAAATCAGCCCGATTACACTCAGTTTCCAAATAAGTTGACGATTAAGCTCCAATGCTCTATCCCCTCATACAAATATAATTTTTCTACTCTTTTACTATGAATGTTTTTTGAAAAGGATTCAATAGATGTTAACCTTGAAAATTTTACAACATAGGAAGTACACTGACGAGACAGAACGGGTTTGTATATGGTGAAATGTCCAGCGTCATCAACTTCATCCACTCGATTCTATTCATCCATTACAGTCATTCGGAATCCAATTGGCAGCCAAGTTAAAACGTGCCTAAAAAATAATCGTGTCGCCTTGGCGACACGATTTATGCGTTGTGGAGCAAGCGTTTCAGTTCAGCGATGCGGTCATTCCGAGGAATAAACGTTCGAATTTCCTTTTCACTGAAGCCGACCTGGATCCGATGATGATCGAAGACGATCGGACTTTTTAAGATTTGGGGATTCGAGGCGACAAAACTGTATAGTTCCCGTATCGACATCTCGTCGAGCTTCTCTGCAGCTTGTTTATAGACACTCTTTTGGACCGACAACAAGTCGGTCGTCCCATTCTCGGTCAGGCTTAACATCTCTTTAAATTCGCCAAAGGACAAACCTTGGTCGGTCAATTTCTTTTCGATGAAGGGGATGTTTTGTTCCCGCAACCAATCAATCGTTTTTCTAGAAGAACTACAGCTCGTATGCGTGAATACCGTGACCGTCACGACAACCACTTCTCCTTTACATCAGTTTGGTTCTAACTATTATCTCTTTTTATACGTTGTGTTTCAGGATTATGTTTCAAATCACATACAGTTTCTTTTTGATTGAAGAAGACTTCGTACGGGTACAGTTCTCAAGCGATTGAAGGAAAGTATCGCATCTTAGAGGTATGTAATCCGAAAGCGGCAAAAGAAGTACTATCCGAACGATTAGAGGGAGGTTATTTCCTTCCATGTAAGATTGCGGTGTACGAAAAAGACGACCATACACGAATCGGCATGCCGAAACCGACAGCATTGATTCGACTCATCGATGACGAATCGTTACAAGCCGTTGCAGCAGACGTCGAATCTAGATTGCAACGTGCAATCGACCAAAGCAAGTAATAATTCTACCTTCCGCTCAAGAAACATGGGCGGAATTTTTTTCGTATAGAACAGTTAGATAATGGTAAAATTAGATAGTACGATGACTGGAGGGAATTTTGTGTCCAAGCGAGGTATTGCGATGCTTGTAGGAGCATCACTATTAAGCGCATGCGGAACATCTGACATAGAAGTGATTCAATTAGACTACATAGAAGACCAATGGAATGTCGAAAGTTATTCAAAAGAAGGGGAAATCGTTCCGATTTACGAAACGAAAGAAGTGCTTGCGGCATGTGAAGGAGAACGAACGACCGAGCTTAAGGGAAACGTCACCGTATATCAAACGGTGATTGCAGGAAGAGAAGAACTCGTGTCTAGCCTTAATCCTTATATGATGAAAGTGGTCACATATTTAGAAGGGGACGAGCGCTATGTCGTTTGTCGAGAGAGCTATACGAATCAATTGATGGCTGAAACGGTTGACGCATTCCCATCTTTTGTGGAGATATCTGAAGGCAACAGAGTTCCTCGATTACCTAGCATTGATCAAACGCCGTCATCTTTAAAGGACAAGTTAGCGGAAGTAGACGTGCTAGACTTTGATGGGAAACAGATTACCCCGCTCCCGCATACGTTACTAGAGGTCACCCCGGCACTATACGGCAATCTTGAAATTGAACTTGATGGTAAAGTGATCAGACATCCAATCGCCCAATTTGAACCGATTGGAATCGAGATGCCGAATCAACAGATTGCCATTGGATATGATAAAAAATCGTTTCGTCCATACATTCTCTACTCATATGACGGTCATTATTTTATGCCACATCCTATTGAGTTTGTAGAGCTAAAGGACCCCGAGTCAAAAGAAAATACTGTCTTTTCTGAATTAAGTATCCAGTCCATCGCGGAATCTCGGGAACTTAATGAGAAAGAGTCTATTCCCTTATATGAATTTACGTATATTAAAAAAGGACAGCAAGTGACTGAAACAATGTCGGCACGTTTCGTGCCCGGCACGTTGCTAAAGGAAGATGAAGAGCCTACCCCGATGTTCGAGGATTGGATGCCTGAATATGAAGAAGGACCAAGAGTCATTGCACATCGTGAAACGTTTGACGGAAAAACACTAAGTCATCCTGACTTTCTCGAGGCATCGAAGAAAGAATCCAAAGAAGTCGTGAAGATACTAGAGGAAGCCGTATCGGTCAATCGTTCAGGAGAGTCTTTAGACTTTCGATACTTGACGTTAATCGATGGATTGAAAGGTCAAGAATTCGAAATCAGTTATACACAACGTTCCAAAAAAGTCGATATTTATCTGACAGATCCGCTTCGTGATCAAACGTTTAAACTATCAAGCGAAGGGGCGGAAGCGTTCTTAGACATCTTTCCGCGGATGAGGGAGTCGTTATGAAACGAATCGTATTCATATTGTGTATGGTTGGCTTATTAGTAGGTTGTGGTACTCGAGAAACCGATGTCGTGCAGCTAGACTATATGCCAGAGCAATGGGTTGTGAGAGATTTGTATTCGGGTCGGATGGATGCCAAGTCGGAGACGTGGGCGAGTCATATCCTCGGTGCATGCACAGGCAAGCCGATCACACAAATTGAAGGGGATGTGACGGTTTTCAATTCATATGCTTTGAATCGGAAAGTAATGGTATCAGATTATGATCCAAACAACTATAAATTAGTGACCTTCCTAAAAGGAAAAGAGAATTTTACCATTTGCTATGATGGAGATTATACAAGAATGAAGTTAGGAAAGATTGATGAGTTCCCGGATTTTCTTGATTTGACATCCGGTGTGGAGGTTCCGCACGTCCCTTTGATCAAAGTGGGTACGAAAGAGGAGGAAAAAGTCGCAGAGCAGAGTGATCCTTCAGAATATCTTGGAATGCCGATTAACCTATTCGAAGAGACCATGGTTCACGTGACCACCCCATTGAATGGAACAATCGGATTAACAATCGGAGAACAACAAGGCCTCTTTCCAATCTCATTCATTGAGCCGTATAATGCTCAAATGGGAACCGCGAAGATTGCGCTTGGCTATAATGACAAATTGAAACAAGCCTATTTTTATTTCGAGGCAACAAACGGAGCGACATCACTCCAACCGTTTGTTGTTTGGGATGAGGATGAATTTGGACATGAACCCATCCAGTTCGAAGGATTACAAGTCGAGCGGGTACTTCAAGCAGACACACTTGATTCAGGTGTAAAGACACCTCTTTACACATTCTCATACATGAAAAATGGGAAGCGTGTGAAAGCCGATGTCAGCTTGACGTACACGAAAGGCGAGTTTGCCACAAAAGAAACCATTGAGGAAGATATCACTGCAAATATCATTGTTAACCCTTCCATACCGCACGGCCCCTTCTTCCTTCTCCATAAAACACCGTTGGATGGGGCGGCTACGTTGGAGTATCCAGACACATTGCGTGCGGCAGGCATCGACATGTCTGATTTGGTGAACGCATTTGAGGAGGCAGAACCTGTTGATCGAGCTGGGGAAGTGGGAGACTATCCGCTTCTCACCATCATCGAAGGATGGAAAGGACAAGAGTTTCAGTTAAGCTTCAAGAAACGGTCTAAAAAAGTGGATGTCTATGTAACAGATGAAACACGAGACCAGACGTTCAAACTGACAAGTGCCGGTGCAGAAACCTTTTTCTCTTACTTTCCCGATTCAAAGAAATAAAGGCGCCTTTTGGCGTCTTTATAAATGGTAAATACTTCAAAACCAAGATATTGACCATATGTATAAAAAGTGTGAGATGGGACGCCATTCGTTACGTTACAATGTAATTCATGATTTCGTACGAATATCCTATTGAAAAGAAAGGTCGGTATTGAGAATGAGTGCTTTGAACCAGAAAGATGTGACTTCAGTCGATGTGCTTCGGTCCATCGAGACGAACATGGCAATGATCCGATTCGATCGCCAACGCCGTGTTGTCGATGTGAATGATACGTTCGCGAAAGCGATGAAATATAGACGTGAAGAGATGATCGGGATGCAACACCATCTGTTCTGTCCTCCATCCTTTGTGAATAGCCCGGACTATCCTGAATTTTGGGAGAAATTATGGAACGGATTCAGTTTCTCGGATAAGGTGGAGCGCGAGAATGCGAAAGGGGAGACGATTTGGCTCGAGGCGACATATATGCCAATCCTTGATGGGGACGAGGTCATTGGTGTCGTCAAGATTGCATCAGATATCACCAAACGTCAACAGGTGATTGAAGAGTATGCGTATCGTTTCAAATCGATGACCGATGTGCTCGATGATCGGGCGAAGACGGGGTTGAACGATACGAGCGAATTGAATGAAACGATTGAAAAGCTTGCGAAAGATGCTACTGACAATCTCAACGCCCTGCAAAATTTAAGACGTCAAGCAGATGATATCGCCAAGATTGCTTTGTCTATAAAAGAAATTGCGGCTCAAACGAATCTATTATCCCTTAATGCCGCCATTGAGGCAGCACGGGCCGGGGAGCATGGTCTCGGGTTCAATGTCGTGGCAACGGAGGTGCGGAATCTTTCCCGTATGGTCGAACGTGCCGTCGTAGATGTCAATTCGAATACGGAAGGGATGAACCTTGAACTTCAAAAGATTGTAGAAGGTGTCACTGCGTCTAATCGAGAAATTCAATCGAGTGCCAAAACGATGGAACAGACGATGGAGCGCTTCCAGTCGTTCGAACAGGCCGCTGCCGAGTTACATGACACGGCCGACACGTTCACTTCCAACCTGTAAACCGATTGACCCTAGGACGGGTCGGTCGGCTTTTTTAGTTGTAACGTATGTCCGTATTGTTTCAACCATGCTTTCGCACCATTCATTTCTGGATAAACGGTACGCAACGTCTTCCAAAATGAAGCGGAGTGGTCGAAGTGCACGAGATGTGTCCATTCATGTGCGATGACGTAGTCCATAATCTCTATCGGCGCCAACATGAGTCGGACGTTGATGGAGATGGTCCCGTTCGAGCTACAAGATCCCCAACGTGTCTTTTGATGGGCAATTCGTACGTTCGTTGCTCGGACATCTAGACGTTCTTCATATAATGGTGCCCGTTCACTCACATAATGTAAGGCGCGTTCGCGTAACCATGTCTCATACTTCTGCCAGAGCGTGGTTTCGTCCCATGCGTTCGGCACCAAAAATGAAGTACCGTCATGTCTGATTGTCTTCTTATCATCTTTTCTAGTCGGATAGACCTTCCCATGGAGGATGAGTCCTTCATCGAGAACGGACGTTTGTTTCGGGAGATTCTGCAATGTATCACGAATCCATGAATCATGCTCTTCTAATATGTGGTCGACGAGATGTTTCGGCAAACGTTCCGGGATGCGGAGCTCGATACCGTCCGGAGTGATGTGAAATGCGGCTCTTTTCCTTCGTTTGTTTCGAATGATGTTGACGTGCATAGGCGATCTCCTTTCATTTCTCGATTGAGTATAACGAAGTCGACGACAATCCGCCATGCTTTTTTACTACGTAGTCCAATCAACTTTGATACAGTAAGAGAAGGAGGGATGAACATGAAATCGATTTTACAACAACAACTCGTACGTAAAGGCACAAATTCAGTGAAGTGGGATGGCTTAGAGCGATGGTTCCATCTGTCGGAAGATGTCTTGCCATTATGGGTAGCGGATATCGATATCCGTACTGCACCATCTATTTCAGAGGCGCTTGCTTCAACAGCTGCTCAAGGAGAATTTGGTTATACTTTATTCGCGAGAGAGGCACAAGAAGCCGTCCGCTCTTGGTATGATCGTCGCC
The DNA here is from genome assembly GCF_018617835.1 of Exiguobacterium sp. s101. Lineage (NCBI taxonomy): Bacteria > Bacillati > Bacillota > Bacilli > Caryophanales > Exiguobacterium > Exiguobacterium sp. s101. Next base: position 55,869 of record NZ_JACSKX010000006.1, read on the forward strand.
ACGATTTGAATGTTGACCCGAAACACATCATGTTTTCAAGCGGGGTCGTTCCGGCGTTGACGCACATCGTCGAGGCGTTGACAGAAGTGGGGGACGGGGTCGTCATCCAGTCACCTGTCTATCCACCGTTCCATGAGCTCGTCGTCGGTTCGAAACGTCAAGTGTTCGATGCGCCTTTGACGGAGAAAAACGGTCGTTACGAGATGGATTTTTTCGCGCTCGAGGAGGCGATGAAACAAGCGTCTCTCTTCTTGCTTTGTTCTCCGCATAATCCGGTCGGACGTGTGTGGACAAAAGCAGAATTGACGAAAGTGGTAGAACTGGCGAATCAGTACGATGTCATCGTCGTTGCGGATGAGATTCATGCTGATTTGACATTTCCATCTCACAAACATACTGCCATCGGCTCGCTCGACCCACGTGTCATCACGGTGAGTGCACCATCGAAAGCATTTAATATTGCCGGGCTCTTCGCATCCTATATCATCTGTACAGTCGATGATTGGCGTAAACAGATTATCAAAGTACAAAACAAACATCATGTCCTACCTACACCGTTTGCGAACACAGCTATTATCGCGGCGTATACTGATAGACGTGCGGAACGCTGGCTCGATCAGTTACGGGAAGAGCTCGAGCAACAAATGAATGAGGTGATTGATTCGATTGAAACGAATCTACCAATGCTCCACACAACACGTCCCGAGGCGAGTTATTTACTTTGGATCGACTTCTCGGAGCTCCCGATGACCGCAGAAGAGCGAAAGTCTTGGCTCCACGGAGATGTCCGCGTTTTCTTGTCACCAGGCGGTCCGTTCGGTCCTCACGGAGAAATGTTCGAGCGGATGAATATTGGTACACGTCGTGAACTTTTAGATGAAGCGATTGCACGGCTACACGTACAAATGAAACGAAAAGCGTTTGTCTAAAACGAGAATCGGGAAAAATTCACAATGAGATGATGAGAGAAAGTGAGTGGATAGCATGGAGAAAATCAATTGGAAGAAAAAGATGGAAGAGCAGTTAAGGCGTAGTGGATTCACCTTGGAAGTCGAAAATATGTCCAATATCCGCTTAACTGAGATTCATGCGAGTTCTTCTCCCCTAATCTCCTATCCCCTACGCATTCGTCTATATGAACGGATGGGATGGCTCATGTGTACGGTTGACTCGCCAACGCTTGACCGGAATGTAGATCACCCACTTTTCGAGCGGATGGTAACTGCCGTTTTCGAACGGATTGTCCGACATTTATATAACGGGTATGGGTTTCATGTATTGACATTCATCGGTGATACAGGAAATTACATCGCACCGAAAGATTCAGAGACGGGAGAAGTCGTCCGACTCGTCGCTCACCTTTGGAATGACCGCTCGTATATTCATCTCGACACGTTCGAGGAGTATCCGGCCTTATACGTGACCCCGCCATGGGCCCATCAGGCATACGCAATCGAAAGCACAGATGATGAATGGGTCATCTATTCAGGAAGAAGCGGACGACCATCAACCGATTATCGAGCGAATGGTGTCGAATTGAAACCGCATCGTTTGGCGGACGGGGAACTGTTCTTCCCAGTCGACCGGATTTCAAAAGACAAAGGGACACTTGCCCTTGCCGAGTGGCTACGGCTAGAACGGAGAGAAGTCGAGGACTTTATGATGTCGTTCATGCAGACGATTCAAAAGTTTGACCCGTCATTCGGATTCGCGTGGGGGGGGACAGAAACGTTTTTTCATGGGGTACCAGTGGAGCCTTATGCGCAAGTACTCAGACTCGAGAATCGTAAACGCCGCTATCGCGTCATGAATAATACGGAGAAACGGTTGTTCGCCGTATCGGACGACGCGAACGAATGTCTGAAAGAAGTGAGTCAGACATTAAGGACGATCACGCTACCAGAACGACGTGTGTCAGCACTTGGACAACTTGTCATGGGAATTTGGCAGCAGTTCGAGCCTGATGAAGAAACCTATATTCAAGAAGTTGCTTATCGAGATATCTCTAAATTTCAGATGGAAGAGAAAATTGGTCATGCTCTTGCGAATCAACAACCGATTCGCTGGATCGACAAGAATCATCCACATCAACACGTGATTGAATATGCTCATTTACGGATTACGTTTCCGAATCGACCACCAGGTCTTGTTACTGTCGAACCTGCTGACTCTGGTTATGAGAGAGGTGCCTTATGAGAATCGTTGACGCACGGTCCATGCCTATCGACCACGAAGATGTAATAGCGGTCACGTCATCTTCTGTCTACTATCGAGAAAAAGTAGGTCGCACGACTTTTTCTCTTTATCGTTTTGATGAAGAGAACGCTGCGGTTACACAGTTAAATCGTCATTCGTATGAAGACTACGGCTATTCAAAACTCTTCGTGGATAGGGACATCGTGTATTTTTTGAATGAGATACCCGATGGGCAAGGTGTGATCAAGACAGAGTTGATTGCTTTTTCTTATGAGGAGGGGACCGAGGAAGTCCTAACAATGTTTGAAAAACGAGGAAATAGTACGTTGTTTTGGGTACTTGATAACCGTTACTTCCTCTTTTTGACGGCGTTTGAATCGTCTGAATCTGATGAGGCGTGGTTATACGATCGAGTGACGGGTCAACGTGAACGCATTCGGGATGAACGACTCGTCGGCAAAACAGAACGTTTTCGTGAGTTGTACTTGTTCACTACTAATTTTGATGGTGTGCCATATATTGTATGTAACGCGAGACTTGATGAATTTGACTATTATGACGCGCTCGATAACGGACGAATCTCTCCAGATGATCCGATTGATCACTCCGAGGCACTTCTCATATGCACGCTAGACGAAGCGGTCGAGGCTATCTGGGACCAACAAGATGAATTGCCTTTTGATGATATTCTTCGCTTACATGGAGAAGGGGATACAGTTCAATATCTTGGGGATAACGATGGTATCCTTCGATTTTCCGCATTTGTCGATGCATTGAACGAGGAAGTCATCTATGACTTGACGGCACCAGATGTGTTACACGAAGTGTCAGTCGTCGATTGGGGCGCCTATGAACCGCTCGACTTCACATATGACGACATCGGTTCAACGATTTTTATAAAAGTTGATGAAAGTGATATGCATACAGAGGTCATTGATATCACCACAGGGGCACGCTATATCGATGTGAACCCTTTTGAACGTGTCATCAGTCAACGCTATCTCGTCCATGAGTATACAGATGGACTCACAAGCGGGGTCATCCTCTTTGATTTGGAATTAGAAGAGCGTTTTGCATACGAAAATGCTTACTTTATGGTCATTGATGATACAATTTTAATTTTGTCAATGTCTAGCATTTAAATATAAACACCACCTAATTTATAGGTGGTGTTTATATTTGGATATATATTTAACATAACATATTATTGTAAACCTGATACCGCGTGTTTTTTGCGTTCGTCACCGATATGGGCATAAACTTGGGTCGTTGCTACCGATTCATGTCCGAGAAGTTGTTGAATCGTCAACACGTCAATCCCACTCATTGCAAGTCTTGTCGCGAATGTATGTCGAAGTTTATGTGGTGTCACTTGTTTGTGGGTCAAAAAGGGAAGGTACGGCTTTAACCGAACGATGTGGCCTTTCAGCACATGTTGAACCGTCCGCACAGCAATACGTCTCCCTTTATCATTTTGAAATACCGCTCCATCATTCGATACGTGTCTATACTCAGTAAGGAGGGGATGGAGTGGGCTGGCGATCGGGATGACACGTTCTTTATTCCCTTTTCCGATCACACGGATCGTTTCCGTCTCGAAGTTGATATCGGACCAATTGAGTCCGACGAGCTCGGACACGCGTATCCCCGTCAATCCGAGCAGTTGGATAATCAAAAAGTCGCGCGTGCGATTCGTTTCATAATAACTCGCTTCGCGGTTCGTCATCCCGACGTTGCTTCGTACGAGCGTGGAGAAGTCGAGCCATTCCGACTCTGTCAAATAGACTGGATTCCGTTTGCCTCGTTTCGGACGTTCCACAGCTTGGAATGGGTTCACTGCTGCCTGGTTTGTCTCAATCAAATAATTGAACAGGGATTGTAATGTCGATAGTTTTCTATTAATGACACTCGGTGCGTTCTCGAGGTCGAGGGCTAAATAGGTCGCATACGCTTCTGCCCCAGCATGGTCAATCTCGATGAATGCCGTTAAATCAATTGTTTCAGGGTCTAGTTCAGTCCCGCTTGCATGCTCGACCCACCGAAAGAAGTCCAATACATCATAAACGTAGCGTTGTGCCGTTTGTTTTGAATAGTGTTTGGCTGCTAGATGGTGAAAAAAATATTGAATAAATATCGGTAGTCGATGCAGACCATTCAACTCGAATCGTTTCGTAGTCGTAGGTGTCGATCGCTGTCCAAGTTGACGAAAAATACTCATTAAAATCTCCTTTCTTCAGGTTGATCTGACTTGATTTTTACCGTTTTGCTTACCTTCTCGAAGATAATCATCCGCCTCTTTCACTATCTCTTCAATCGTATCAAAACCACTGCGAACCGCGAGTCCGAACGTCATCGTGACACGAAGTCGTTCGCCTGCGTAATCGAGATACGTTGTCTCGATATGTCGTCTTAACTGTTCGATTGTCTCGTAAAAGTCGTCGGACGGGTCGGATAGGAAGATCAGGAACTCTTCTCCCCCCCCAACGGACCGTAATCCCGTCGACATCGGATAGGGTCGAGGCAACCTGTTGAATGACACGATCTCCACAGTCGTGACCATATGTTTCATTGAAAGATTTGAATCGATCGATATCACCGAGCGCGAGCGCGTATGGTACACCGTCCCGAGTGGTCTGCTCGATTGCTTCGGAGATTCGTTCATGACCGACTTTACGATTCAATAGCCCGGTCAACCCATCGGTCGAGGCGAGGATTTGCAACCGCTCGTTCGACAGTTCGAGTTCATCCGTCACTGCCACGACAGCGGACTCGAAGATGAAGGAGAGCCCTGCAATCATCATAACGGTCGATAGGATACAAAAGAGTCCAAGCGCTTGTTCTACGTGTATCGGTAGGGTCTCGATGCCGTCAGATACATAGATGAATAGAAGGCTATAAATCAGCATCGCAAGGGCCGTGGTTAAAATTCGTTGGCCCCTTGAGACACTCGGCATGAAAAAGACACCGTAGGCCATCATGAGAATAAAGTAATGCATATTGATCTCCCATCCGAGGATGACCGTCGAGATGATGGCGTTATAGATGACCTCGACGAAGAGCCCAGTGAAGAAAATACCATACCACCGTTTATGTACGAAATAAAACGAGATTGTATAATAGACGACGCTCAATCCGTTTGAAATGAAAAGTGAGTTTACTTCTAGTCGCCAAAATAAAATACAAAATAGGAAGTGGACCAACCAAGCGAGCACATTTCCGTAAAAAGCGATGCGCTCATTATACAGTGTTCCACGACTAACTTCATAAGCTGTCCTCATCTTACACCTCCTACTTTTCAGTATATCGAAAGAAGAATCATATTTGTATAAAAGTCATAAAAACACTATATAAATATTGCCTATACTCGGTATCTAACCTTGCGTGAAATAGATATTTCACGCAAGGTTCTTGATTTGTACTTTCGTTTGCTTATCGGTCAGTTATCATTAAATCATTTTTATCGCAAAATAAAAGGTATACAATAATTTGTTATGTAAACCATATTGATTTGTCTTGAGATTGAAATGATGAACCATTATACCTTATGATGAAAATAAGACTTGAAACCGTTAGGAAGGTAACGTTACACTGTAAACGTAAACTAAAGGGGGATTTTGGATGGATGATCAGCGTTTGAAACAACTTTTGTCTGAAGCGAAAACCATCGCGGTCGTCGGCGTGTCCGACAACCCAAACAAGACGGCCAACCAGATTGCGGAGTATTTACTCCGTGTCGGCTATACCGTCATCCCTGTCAACCCGATGCTCGAAAAATGGAACGGCCGCAAGGTGTATCCTTCCGTCGAGAGCATCCCGGGTAGAATCGATATCGTCGACGTGTTCCGTCGCAACGAATTTTTAGCAGGTGTCGCGGAAGATGCGGTACGACATGGGGATGTCGGGCTCGTCTTCAATCAGCTCGGGCTCTCAAGTACTGAGGCAGAGCAGATCGTACGCGATGCTGGACTCGATTATATCGAGAATCGTTGCCTGTACGTGGAGCATGCTCGTCTACTCGGATAAGACCTACCTCCTTGGTAGGTCTCCTTTTTTTCAGCGATGGCTGACGAGGGAGGCTTGCCAGAATCGATGAACAGCTATACAATAGGAAAGAAAAACGAACGTGTGTTCGAAATTGAGGTGACTGCTATGTCAACAGATCTATTTAATTACAATGAAGACGCCATCCAGGTGCTCGAAGGACTCACGGCCGTGCGGAAACGACCGGGGATGTACATCGGGTCAACCGACCATCGCGGACTTCACCATCTCGTCTATGAAATCGTCGACAACGCGATCGATGAGGCGCTCGCTGGGTTCGGTGGTCAAATCGATGTGACGATTCATAAGGACGATGCCATCACGGTCCGTGACCACGGCCGCGGGATGCCGACAGGAATGCACGCCTCTGGAAAGCCTACCCCAGAAGTCATTTTTACGGTCCTTCACGCTGGTGGTAAGTTCGGACAAGGCGGATACAAGACATCTGGTGGACTCCACGGCGTCGGTGCTTCGGTCGTCAACGCCCTCTCGAGCAAAGTCGTCGTGACGATTTATCGAGACGGCAAAGTGTTCGAACAGACTTTTGCGGATGGCGGTGTGCCTCAAACGACACTGATTGAGACAGGCAAGACACGCCAAACCGGCACGAGTGTCTATTTCAAACCGGATGCGACCATCTTCTCAACGACGACGTATAACTATGACACGCTCGCCGAACGCCTCCGTGAATCGGCTTTCCTCTTAAAAGGATTGACGATCTCACTCACGGACGAGCGTACCGATAAACAAGACACGTTCCATTACGAGGAAGGGATTGCCGAGTTCGTCCAATACTTGAACGACGATAAGGCGACACTCCATCCAATCGTCTATTTTGAAGGGGTCGAGAATGAGATCGAGATCGAACTCGCGTTTCAGTTCACGGACGCCTATTCCGAAAATGTGCTCTCGTTCGTCAACAACGTCCGGACACGCGATGGTGGAACGCACGAGGTCGGTGCCAAGACGGCGATGACCCGAATCATGAACGAGTATGCGCGGAAGAACGGATTGCTCAAAGAGAAGGACAAGAATCTAGACGGCGGTGATGTCCGCGAAGGGCTCACGCTCATCGTATCGGTCCGAATCCCTGAGGAGTTCCTCCAGTTCGAGGGACAGACGAAGTCGAAACTCGGGTCACCGGAGGCACGTGCGAGCGCTGACAGCGTCATGGCGAAACAGTTGACGATCTTCCTAGAAGAGAACCCGCAGATGGCCACAATGCTTATCAAAAAGGCGATTCGTGCGGCCCAGGCACGCGAGGCGGCTCGAAAGGCCCGGGAAGAGGCACGTAACGGGAAGAAAAAGAAACGTTCGAGCATCTTGAACGGAAAATTGACGCCTGCGACGTCAAAGAATGCAGCTAAGAACGAGCTCTTTCTCGTCGAGGGTGACTCGGCCGGTGGCTCCGCCAAACAAGGGCGCGACCGGACGTTCCAAGCCATCCTCCCATTACGCGGGAAGGTCATCAACTCGGAGAAGTCGAAACTCCAGGACATCATGAAAAACGAAGAGATCAACACAATCATCCATGCGATCGGCGCCGGGGTCGGTCACGATTTTGATTTGGACGACTGTAACTTCGATAAGGTCATCATCATGACGGATGCCGACACGGACGGTGCACACATCCAAGTGCTCCTCCTCACGTTCTTCTTCCGTTATATGCGACCGCTCGTCGAGGCAGGCCGCGTGTTCGTCGCCTTGCCACCGCTCTATCGTATCTCAAAAGGGAAGGGCAAGTCCGAACAGTTCGACTATGCCTGGGACGAAGAGGCGCTCGAGAAGCTCGTCAAAGTGTATAAGAAAGGCTATATCCTCCAACGCTACAAAGGTCTTGGTGAGATGAACGCGGACCAGTTATGGGAGACGACGATGAACCCGGACACGCGCACACTCATCCGCGTCACAGTCGACGATGCGGCCGTCGCGGACAAGCGAGTCTCGGTCTTGATGGGTGACAATGTCACACACCGCCGTGAATGGATTGAGGAGAACGTCGCCTTCGGACTCCAGGAAGATGATTCGATCATCGCCAATGAACATGTGACTAAAGCGATTGAGGAAGTGATGTAACGATGTTGACGATTCAACACATTTTAAACTTATCTCTCGAGCAGGTCGTCGGTGACCGGTTCGGGCGTTATTCGAAATATATTATCCAAGACCGTGCCTTACCGGATGCTCGTGACGGGCTCAAGCCCGTACAGCGCCGGATTCTATATGCGATGCACCATGAGGGAAATACGAACGACAAGCCATACCGGAAGTCTGCGAAGACGGTCGGGAACGTCATCGGGAACTATCACCCGCACGGTGACTCGTCCGTCTATGAGGCGATGGTACGTCTCTCGCAAGATTGGAAACTCCGGTATCCGCTCATCGACATGCATGGGAACAACGGATCGATGGATGGTGACCCGGCGGCGGCCATGCGTTACACGGAAGCCCGTCTCTCGAAGATTGCGGGTGTCATGTTGACGTCAATCGCGAAGAATACGGTCGATTACACGCCGAACTTTGACGATTCAACGGAAGAACCGCTCGTCTTGCCATCGCTCCTCCCGAACCTGCTCATGAACGGAACGACAGGGATTTCAGCCGGTTATGCGACGGAGATCCCACCGCATAATTTGACAGAAGTCCTCAACCTTGCCATCGCACGTTTGAAAGGCCAGGTCGATATCGCTAAAGATGCGCTCGAGTATGTCACAGGTCCTGACTTCCCGACCGGGGGGACGGTCATGGGTAAAGACGGTATCCTAAAGGCGTTCGAGACCGGTAAAGGGAAGGTCATCATCCGAGCGAAGTCCGAGATTGAGCAATTAAAAGGTGGCCGTGAACAGATCACGATCACAGAACTTCCGTATGAAGTGAATAAGGCGAACCTCGTCAAAAAGATGGAAGAGCTCCGCCTCGATAAAAAGGTCGAAGGCGTCGCAGAAGTCCGTGACGAAACAGATCGGACGGGACTTCGGGTCGTCATCGAATTGAAGAAAGAGGCCGACGCAGAAGGTGTGCTTCACTTCTTTTTGAAGCATACGGACTTGCAACTCGCCTATAACTATAATATGGTCTCCATCGTGAACCGGACGCCGAAGCAGATGGGAATCATCCCAATCATCGATGCTTACTTGAAGCATGTCGAAGAGGTCGTGACGCGCAGGACGACGTTCGAGCTCGAGCAGGCGAAGAAACGCGCTGAAATCGTCGATGCCTTAGAACAAGCCATCTCGGTCCTCGATGAGACACTTGAATTGATCCGTTCCGCCAAAGACAAGGCGGACGCGAAGAAGAAACTGATGGAGCGGTTCTCATTCACGGAACGACAAGCTGAAGCCGTCGTCATGCTCCAATTGTATCGACTCACGAATACGGACATCGTCGAGTTGCAAAAAGAAGCAAAGGCGCTCCAAAAAGAGATTGCCCGCCTCTCAAACATCCTCGACGTGGACGCGACAAAACGGAAGTTGATCGTGAAAGAGCTTACGGCATTGCGTGACGAGTTCGGAGATGACCGTCGTTCGGTCATCGAGTCGGAAGTTGAGGAATTAAAACTGAAGACGGAAGTTATGATTGCTGTCGAAGAGACGATGGTATTCGTCAGCCGTGACGGGTACGTCAAACGTGCCTCGATGCGTTCGTATGGAGCATCGAGTGACGTTTTACCGGAGATGAAAGAGAAGGATCGTCCACTCCTTACGACACAAGCCATGACAACGGACCACTTGCTCGTATGGACGAACAAAGGAAGCTACCTCCTCATTCCGATCCACCAGATCCCAGAATCAAAGTGGAAGGATGCTGGGCAACATGTCGCCAACCTCGTTCCAATCGAAGGGGAGCAGGTCATCTCGGCAGACGTCGTCTCGACGTTCGAAACAGATGCCCATTGCCTCTTCGTGACGAAAGACGGGATGGTCAAGCGTACGCCGTTACGTGACTATGACGCGCAGCGGAAATCGAAACCGCTCATGGCCTTGAAACTGAAAAGTGACGATGAGGTCGTCTTCGCCGGAATTAGCGACGGTCCTGGACAGTTGTTCCTCGTCTCAGAGCGTGGATATGGACTCTGGTTCAAAGAAGATGATGTTCCGGTCGTCGGACAGCGGGCGGCGGGCGTAAAAGCCATGAATTTGAAAGACGGTGACGTCGTCTCCGATGCCTTCTCATTCTTCACACCACCGCTGTTCGTCCTCGTGACGCAACGGGGAGCGGTCAAGAAGATGAAACTCGAAGACCAGTTCGACTGTACGAACCGCAACCTTCGCGGAACGATGCTCATTCGTGAGGTCAAATCGAAACCGCATCAAATCCGTCGTGCGCTCCCGGTACATGGGGATGAGACGCTTCATATCGTCGGTAAAGAAAAAGTGAAAGAAGTGAGCACCAAAACCCTTACGCTACTCGATCGCTATGCCAATGGGTCATTCGTCTTTGACGAAGATTCGTTCGGCGAGATTGAAGATGTGTATCTCGATTAATCAAATTAGGTCTGTGGGTCGGCGACTATGCCACTCACAGACTTTTTTTGTGAATTCATTACGCCTGACTGTTTCAAGGGAATGTAAAAACCAAAAAGGAAGAATGCCTCGATTTGCCGAAAGAACATATAAGACAAAAGATAGGGGGATCTATATGTCTCAATGGCTGACGTGGGCAAAACGGATTCAGGCGCTGTCTCAGGCCGGTCTTACGTTCACACATGATCAATTTGACCGAGAACGGTATGAAGAGTTGCAGGAAATCGTAAGAGAAATGTTCGAACGTCATTCCGACTTATCGAATGATGCCATCTTACAATTGACGCATGTGAACGGTTATCCGACACCGAAGCTTGATGTACGTGGTGTGGTCTTTAAAGATGATCGACTATTGCTCGTCAAGGAGCGGTCAGACGGATTATGGACCTTACCAGGTGGATTCTGTGAAGTAAATCGTTCTCCTGCGACGAATATCATTAAAGAAGTGGAAGAAGAGGCTGGTTTGGATGTGATTCCTGTGCGTCTACTCGCGTTGTTCGATATGCACGAACATCCCCATCCGCCACTTTCCGAGCATTACTATAAACTCTTTATCGAGTGTGCGCTGATCGGTGATGGAGAGGGGGTTGCTGGCATTGAGACGAGCGACGTCGGTTTCTTTGAGCGTGACCATTTACCGGAACTCTCTCTTGCCCGAAATACGATTGAACAGATTCATATGTGCTTCGATGCGCATTGGCAAGAAGAAGACTGGACCACTTTATTTGATTAGGAGGTTTTTTCGATGAAAGTAAGACGATACGGACATATCCATCAACTAACTTTTTACGCTCCCGTTCTGCCGATCAACGTTCAACTGTTTGAACATGACCTCGGTCTCGTCTTGATTGATACGGCGCTGAAGCGGAACGCGACCGATATCCTGTCATATATCGCTGAGCTCGACAAGCCGCTCCTGGCGATATTGTTGACGCATGCCCACGAAGACCATGTCGGCGGGGTAGACATCATCAAAGCGGAACATCCGCTCGCCGAGCTCTTCATCTCCCGCCGTGATGCCCGTATTTTGTCAGGAGACCGATCCCTTGATGAGGGAGAACAGAGGGAAATTCGGGGGTCGTTACCGACGCTCCGCTCCACACCGGACACGTTACTCGAACCTGGTGAACGGCTATTCGGTCTACGTGTCCTTGATGCAGGGGGCCATACGCCAGGGTCTGTCGCCTATTATGACGAGACAAATCGGGTGCTATTCGCAGGAGATGCGTTTCAATCGCAAGGAGGGGCGGCGGTGGCGGGGGATGTTCGTCCATTGTTCCCACTTCCCGGACTTGCGACGTGGAACCGGACCGTTGCTGTCGAGAGCGCAGAACGGTTAGTGGATTTGGCACCACTCCTCACATTCGTCGGACACGGTGCACCATTAAAAGGAACGCACCGCCTCTATTTGGCGCTGAAGCGGGCAGAACGGAAGCGGGCAAGAAAATTTATCTGATGACGGGAGGGGTAAGGCATGCAGCTACAAGAAATCCCGATCAAACAATTTGATCAAGCCCAGCAGATGCTTGAGATACAACGAAATGCCTATGCTGTGGAAGCGGAATTGCTAGGGTTTGATGAGATACCGGCTCGATATGAGACAATCGACGTGATACAAAACTTACCAGGTACGAGCTACGGATTGTACATCGAGGAGCGGTTGATTGGATTCGTGACTTACGAGGCATCAGAAAAAACCGTAGAAATCACAAAACTGTGCATTGATCCGACATATTTTCGATCGAGGCTGGCCACGACGTTACTTGATCATGTATTAAGCGTTCATGAAGGTCGGCTTGTTTATGTGCATACCGGTAAACATAATGGACCGGCAAAACGTCTTTACACGAAGCTAGGATTCGAACCGAGTGCTGAATTTGAACCAGAACCGGGTGTCACATTGATCCGATTTACGCATACGTCTTAACAATCAATCTCATCTCACTATCATAAGTATACTAATATAATGAGATGAGTTCTTATTTTTACTGATAATATATGTTATGTAAACTAATAAAAAGAGAGCAAAAAAATTGCTCTACATTACAGTTCCCTATCCTTAAAAAATCTTATACCAGTTCAAAGTCAATTCGATTTGTGGATTCGCGTATTGTTTAATCGAGTCGACTCCTCCAAGTTGAAATCCCTCTCTTTCATAGAAACGACAAGCGATGAGATTATCGTTCTGCGCTTCGAGTGATAAGCCGATCAGCCGTTTCTCTTTTGCCCACTGTTCGGCTGTTTCAAGTAACATTTGTCCGATCCCACGCTTACGATGTGTTTGACGGACCGCGATATTTTCAATGTATGCAAATCGATTCCAATCCTTCACGAGTCGGATTTGTCCGACACATTCATCTGCATCCATCGCCAAAAACAGGATGCGATTGTCATGTCCGATATATTGTTTCCAGTCTAATCGATCGTCCGGAAATGTTATCTCCGTGACTTCCTTATCTAATTCTTCGACATATGTCCATTTTCCATTCATATATCTTGGCATGATTCGACCGATGATTGGAAATGGATCATTTGCGTCATTTACTCGATTGATGTCTTCCTCAATTAACTCTTTTATTTGTATAGGATTCATTCCCTGCACCTCTTTCCCCATTTACACCTCTTCGTTTGTTCAGTTCCTTTTCTTCTGATTTTATGGCATTTTATCATCTGTTTCATAAATAACTCTTTTCTGTATTAATCAAATGAATTTTGCATTCAGAAGAATGATAGCGCTTTATGAATAAACGTTTCAAATATTATATGAAACTGTATAAACTGGGCTTCACAGTTGCTAGACCGCTGAAGTCATGCTATTTTTAGACAGATGAAACATCTAAGGAGGAATTCTTGTGAAACGAACGACAAAAGGTTTGGCCGCAACATTATTTTTAGCAATCCCGCTTGCCGCTTGTGGTGATGATAGCACGAATCAAGCAGACATGACACCGTGGGAAGAGATTCAGGAAGAAGGGACATTGACAGTCGGGACTGCCGGCACCCTCTACCCCGCTTCTTTCCGTGAAGAAGAGAGCGACACATTGACAGGTTTTGACGTCGAACTCATGAAAGAAGTCGCTAAACGTCTCGACCTCGAGATCGAGTTCAAAGAAATGGCGTTTGACAATATGTTGACGGGCGTTCAAAATGGACAAATTGACGTCGCAGCAAACGATATCTCCGTCACCGAAGACCGTAAAGAGAAATTTGCCTTCTCAAAACCCTATAAATACACTTACGGGACTGCCATCGTTCGTAAGAGCGACCTATCTGGAATCGATTCACTCGAAGACTTGAAAGGCAAAAGAGCTGCTGGCGAAGCGACGACTGTCTTCATGGATGTGGCCAGAGAGTATGGTGCTGAAGAGGTCATCTATGACAATGCGACGAACGACCAGTATTTGCGTGACGTCTCGACAGGTCGTACCGACGTCATCTTGAACGATTACTATCTTCAGACGCTTGCTCTTGCTTTCTTCCCTGAGTTTGATATTACAATTCACCCGGATATCGCCTACAACCCACAAGAAGTCGCATTCTTGATGGATAATGAAAATAACGAGCTCCAAGAGAACATCGACCGTGTCATGGATGAGATGCTTGAAGACGGTACGGTCAAAGAGCTATCTGAGCAATTCTATAACGGTGTGAATGTCTCGGTTGAGCCCGACGTAGACGCAACAATCGTCGAAACGAAGTAAGGTCGACATGTCGTTCTCAGATATCAAGTGGGACGCTATCTTTGACGTAGACCTAGCCATAGAATCGTTCCCTTATTTATTGGGTGGGCTCCCGAATACGATTTGGATCTCATTCGTCAGTATGTTTTTCGGTCTCGTGCTCGGTCTCGTTTTGGCATTAGGAAAGTTGTCTCCGACGCGTCTCCTTCGCTATCCATCAACATTTTATATCTCGTTCATGCGTGGCGTGCCCATCTTGATCATTCTGTTCATCCTTTATTCGGGTTTCCCGTTCATCGGGGTCGAATTCGCCGCTTTGACGGCAGCGATTCTCGGGTTCAGTTTGAACTCTGCCGCCTATATCGCTGAGATCATCCGCTCTTCGATTCGCGCGGTCGATTCAGGACAAGTTGAGGCGGCACGTTCGCTCGGGATGGGAAGATGGTTGACATTGAAAGGTGTCGTCTTGCCGCAGGCGACACGGATCGCCCTCCCCCCGCTTTCGAACGTCTTTCTCGATTTGATTAAAGCGAGTTCACTCGCCGCAATGATCACAGTACCTGAGATTTTTAACAAGGCCAAGATTGTCGGTGGACGAGAGTTCGACTACATGACGGTCTATATCGTCGTGGCATTGATTTACTGGGCGATCTGTACGTTCATGTCATTTTTTCAGGAATGGCTCGAACGTCATTTTGAACGATACTTAGATTCTCCGAAACGTTGACTGACTGGCTCTGCCGGTCGGTCTTTTTTGGTGAAATGGATTTTTGATTCATCTCATGAAGTGATTATGCTATGATTTTCTTAATTATCAGAAAAATAATAGGGGGATTTTGAATGAACCATCCATGGGTTTCACATTTGAATAATCAAATCATAGGTCAAGCGAAAGCCATCAAGCTTGCCTCAATCGCATTATTATCAGGGGGACACGTCTTACTCGAAGACCGTCCAGGTACGGGAAAAACTACCCTCGCTCGTAGCTTGGCAAGCTCGATTTCGGCGACGTTTCAACGTGTACAGTGTACACCGGACACGTTGCCGAGTGATATTTTAGGGATGGAACTGTTCAATCCGACGACCGGGGCATTCGAACGCCGGACGGGACCCATCTTCACATCGATTTTACTCGTCGATGAGATCAACCGGACGACACCACGTACACAATCCGCATTGCTCGAGGCGATGCAGGAACGTCAAGTGACACTCGGGGAAGTGTCGCTCAAGTTACCTGATCCGTTCTTTATGATTGCCACTCAAAACCCATTTGACGGTCAAGGGACGTTTCCGCTTCCGCAAGCTCAATTGGACCGTTTCTTATTCAAATTGACACTCGCGCCACTTTCGCGAGATTCAGAACGGCGTTTGATTCGCAATGAACACCTCACTATCGAATCATTCTCTCTACAACAGGACGAACTGTTGAAGATGCAGCAAGAGGTAAGAGATGTTCGCTTCCATGAGGCGATGGAAGATTACTTGCTGGATTTAATGGAGTTGCTTCGTCACCATCGCGATATCGAGGTCGGACCGAGTCCACGTGCAACGCTTGCGTATACGATGGCTGCTCGGGCTCATGCCTATATGGAAGGTCGAGACTATGTCTCTCCGGAAGATATTCGGGCACTCGCACTTCCGATTTTAGGGCACCGAATCGCCTTGACGGTTGAAGCGTCGTTGAAGACGAAACCGTCAAAGTTGATCAAATCTGTACTCGAGACCATCCCGGTCCCTTCAGAGGTGTAACATGCAGTTAGTCAGTCCACGCTATCTCGAGTCCGGCTATATGTGGCTCTTGTTCGTCGTCGGGGTCTTCACGGCACTTTATGGGAGCGTCTTGATTGCGAGTCTATTGATCGGCTTCAGTCTATATGCACTGATCATGCCTTCCTTCATGTTTCGTTTGGCCGAACAGATTCATGTCGACCTCACAGAAGAACTGAAATTATTTCCGAACGACGAGGCCATCTATGTGTTAAAACTCGTATCGACGGCAAAAGTACCGCTTGGCGTCGTCCGCCTATCCGGCTATTTACATCCGACCGTGGAATCGGAAGGACATGCGTTCTGGCGGCAGGAAAATTTTGTTGAGACAAATGCGACCGTCGACTTCACGATTCCGCTCCATGCGAAGAAGCGGGGCCCGGTTCGTCTCGAAGCGATCGGTTTGGAAATCCGGGACCCGTTGCGCATGTTTTCTCTCTACAAAGAGGACTCACTCCCACGCATCGGCTATGTCTTCCCTGAGTTTTCGCCTTATCCGATTCCAAAACGCCCGCCTACTCTCCCTGGTGAGGAGATGGTTCGTCATAGTGCCTATCGCGACCCGGAAACGTTCCAGTCGGTCACCCCATATCACGGACAACCGATGCGACAGCTGTATTGGTCCGCCTATGCAAAGACGGGCGAACTGCTCGCCCGTACTGAACAACCGGTACAAACGAATGAATATGTCATCGTCCTCGACTTGTTGACGAAGGATGGGCGGGCCCTCACCTATCAGATGGAACGCCTCATTTCACAAGCGGCCGCATTATGTCGTGATTTTGAGAAAGAAAACGCGAGTTACGGGCTGATTGTCCCGACACTCACGAAAGATGGGATCACGTATGACCTACAACCAGGAAGTGGCGAGGTGCATTTCCGGAAGATCATGACGACGTTCGCCTGTCTGTCTGAGAGTGACTTTCCACTTGCTCGCTCCTTGTTTGAGCGAAAAGTAGCTAAGTATAGCGGGAATCAATCGATTTTACGGTTAGGGGGTGACGGTCAATGAAATGGCTATGGTGGGTCTTTTCAGCATTTTATATTGGACATGTGTTTCCACTACTTTTTTTATTGACGCTTCGTCTCCCTCGGAACATACAACTCATCGTCCAGACAGTCATGAGTATCGGTGCCCTTTACTTCTCGTATGAGATGAGTGTCCTGCTATTGGTCTTCACATACGTCCATGCATTCATTCGGACGTTAGATTGGACCGACCGCTATGCGATGGCAAGTGTACTATTCTTGGTGGCGGACTGGTTATTCCCTCCGGCATCGCAACCGCTTGCAATGGTGCTCTTTCCATTCATCTTTTTGATTTGGCAACGGAACTTGTATTATCGGCGTGACTATAAACGAATGGTGACGATGCTAGTCCTCGATTTAGGCATCGGTTTAGCCGTTTCCCTTGTCATTCGTACAATCAAAGAGCTGTTGTTCGGAAATGTCGTCGCCTGGATCAGTCCGTTCTTTCTGTGGATTGGGGGGTGGTTTGACGGAATCGTACTCGATCCGAATGACCGCGTGAACCGGTTCCTCGTCCCAAATAACCCGAACCTAGATGCGGAGACGGTGACGCAGGAGACATTGCTCAAGTCGGCATCGGGTAACTCGTTGTTCTATATCGGAGCCTTCGTTGTCATCTTATTGATTGGGGTAGGACTGTTCTTCTATTTACAAAAACGAAAAGACATTCAGGAGGATGGAATGATTCCAAGAAGTATTCATCATCCGACGCTTTCGGATAAGCGGATTGTCCGCTCCCCTCGTCAGATTCAACTCCTTGAGACGGGACGGAGACTAGAACAGCAATATCCGCGTCTCCGAGAAGAGACGGTGGCCGATTGGCTTCAGCGAATCGAGTTCACGGACCATACGTTGTACGCTGGATGGTTAGAGGCAGCGGAGTATGGGGATAAAGAAGCCCCACAGGATATCAATGATTCATTCGAACGTCTTGTCGTACAATTGAAAAGACGTTAAAAAAAATATCCGGTCATGAGGAATTCCTCTGCCGGATGTTTTGCGTTATAAAATCGGACTGAGTAAGCGTGACACACTCTCCTTGAATCGAATTAAACGCGTCCTCGACTCATAACGCTCAATGGTCAGTCGCTGTGCACGCGATTCATCTCGCTCAAACGCATCGATGACAGACTGAGCGACATCTCGATCAAAGACGAGCGCTGAGATTTCAAAATTGAGACGGAAGCTTCTAGCATCGATATTCGTCGTCCCAATTGAGGCGATTTCTCCGTCGATGACGAGCGTCTTCGCATGCAGGAAGCCTTCCTCATATGTGAACACCTCCGCCCCGTAACGGACAAGCTCTGCCGCATTCGCATAGGTCGCCCAATAGACAAACATATGGTCCGGCTTGTTCGGGATCATCAGTTTGATTTTTGTTCCTGCCATGAGGGCGATGCGACAGGCATCAAGGAAACTCGCATCTGGGATGAAGTAAGGCGTTTGGATATAGATGCACTCTTTCGACTGTGTGATCATTTTGACGAGCATATTCTTTAAATGCTCCGTCGACGAGTTCGGACCCGATGTCACGATTTGAACGGGGGACGCGTGATGAGTGATCCCTTCCGACGGCCAAATGAAGTCGTCTTTTTGTGCCTTCGTTCGCGTCGGGACAGAGCGATTCCAATCCAAGATAAAGCGTTCTAACAACTCTTTGACAGCATCACCGGAGATCCGTAAATGGACGTCCCGCCAATAACCGAAATGTTCATCCTTGCCGAGATATTCATCCCCGACATTGAATCCCCCGATATAGCCGAGTTCACCGTCGATGGTACAAAGCTTTCGGTGATTTCGATTATTGACGCGGAAATTGATGCCGAGTTTTGACGGGAAGAAGGATTTGACTTCCCCACCGTGAGAGAGTAAGTCCTTGAAGTGCTTGTGTCTAAGTCCCCTCGATCCGACAGCATCATAAAGGAGTCGGATGCGTACCCCTTGTTTCGCCTTCTCCGTTAACAGGCGGATTAATGCTTGCCCGAGTGGATCGTTTTGGATGATGTAATATTGAATATTGACTTCTTTCGTCGCTCGTTCGATGTCTTGAAACAGCTGATCAAATTTTTCAGTTCCGTCGTGCAGGACGCTGATATCGTTGTGAAAAGACATCAACGCATTCGTTGACACGAGATTCAGACGAGCGAGCCGCCGATATTTCAAAAGGAGCGGGTGATCGAACGGTGCGAGAGAACGGTCGAGTTGATCGAGTTGTTCTTCGACATGGTGATGATACGCTTCGCGTTTTTCTTCTTCCACTTCATAAAAATTATGAGATTTGATCAGTCGGCCAAAGAAGATATAAACGAAGAAGCCGATCAGTGGCAAGAAGAAGAGGACGAGTAGCCACGCCCATGTCGTCCCGATGTCTCGTCTCTCGAAAAAGATGATGGTGATGGCGAACGTGAGATTAAGTAGTAAGATGAGCCATGTCAATATGACGATGATGAGTCCGATAGTCACTTCCATCGTATCCCTCCCTTTCTTTCAATTCTTACCCGAAATCGGGCAATGTTAGCAAATGTTTTTCGTGATTTGGGTATACATTTAATGAAGAAGTGAAGAAACGGGGGGAGCATATGGAAGACATGATGATTGGATTCAGCCTACTTGTCCTCATCGGGGCACTTTCGCAGTTACTTGCTTGGCGTTTTGACTCCCCAGCCATCTTGATCATGACGGTTGCCGGGATTTTGGTCGGACCGATTTTCGGTTGGTTAGAACCAGATCAGATATTAGGGGACCTATATAGCCCGCTCATCTCGATCGCGGTGGCGCTCATCCTATTTGAAGGAAGCCTCAGTCTTGAATTCAGAGAGATTGATGATTTGCGAAAATCGATTTTTCGTCTCGTCACGGTCGGTGTGTTCGTTTCCTTTATTTTGACGTCGGTGTTACTGATTATGGTCGGCGATTTTCATTGGTTGCCGGCGTTCACGCTCGGTGCGATCTTCGTCGTGACCGGACCAACCGTCATCATCCCGTTACTACGGCAAGCCAACTTATCCGCACGTCCGGCCAAAATCTTGAAATGGGAAGGCATCATTGTCGACCCGCTCGGCGCCTTGATGGGATTATTCGTCGTCCGAGTCGGTTTCATCTTCTATCAAAATGACGGGCTCGCGAGCCACTTGCCATTCTTTTGGTCCTGTATCGTCGCCGTTGCCTTCGGGATCACTGTCGGACATCTTTTGATTCGTTTGTTCGGGAATGAGAAAGTCCCTGAATATTTAAGAACAACCCTCACGTTCTCGGGGGTCCTTCTCGTATATTCAATCAGCGAATGGGTCATGAGCGAAGTCGGGCTATTGGCTGTGACGGCCATGGGATTGACGATGGCAAATTCTAAGCATGGACATATGCATATCCTGAAACAGCTTCGTGAGTTCAAAGAGAACATTTCCATCTTACTCGTGTCGACCGTCTTCATCATTTTGACGGCGAGTTTGACACGTGATAGCTTACTCGCCATTCTCGACTGGCCGCTTCTCTTGTCGATTGTTGGGATCTTATTCTTGATCCGACCGATCTCGGTACAAACGTCGCTCCTCGGTTCCCCGTTATCGATGCAAGAGCGGGCGCTCATCAGTTGGATTGCCCCTCGTGGAATCGTCGCCATGACGGTGACCGGCTTTTTTGCCCAAGAAATCGCCGAACTGGGAATTGAAGACGCGGAGCGGATGTTACCAATCACACTCGGTTTAGTCGTGACGTCTGTCGCCTTGCATGGATTGACGATTAAGCCACTCGCGAAGCGACTCGGACTGACGAAAGTGAAGAATCCTTGGGAGAAGGGTTAAACAAAAAAAGACACCGCCCGATGGCAGTGTCCTTGATTAGCTTGAATTAGTTCAAGACTTTGATTGTAATTGACTTGCGACCGAAGTTGAGCGCTTGCTCTTGTGTCGGCATCAAGATATCGATCTTATTCCCTTTGATGGCACCACCAGTATCTCCTGCGATGGCTGTACCGTATCCTTCAACCCATACTTTAGAGCCGAGCGGAATGACAGAAGGGTCGACCGCGATGACTTTTTGGTTCGGGTTCGAACGAACGTCGATACCTGTCGCTGTGATACCAGAACATCCAGCACAGTATGGTGTATAAGCTGTTGCTTCAACAGTCATCGTCTTACCTGAAGCCGGAGCTTGGGTTTGCGTTGTAGACGATGCTGTTTTAGTGACAGGCTTAGATGTTGAAGTCTTTGGTGCTGATGTCTTCGCATCGTTTGCTACTGACGCAGCTGCTGCACCTTTCACGGCAAACTGTTGCCCTGGGAAAATAAGATCTGAATTAAGACCATTCCAAGTCATCAATTGATTGACAGAGATCCCGTTGTTTAATGCGATACGATAAAGTGTATCTCCTGATTTAACTGTATACGTTTTTGATGCAGTAGCAGCTTTTGCTTCTGCCTTTCCAAGTTTTAAGACTTGGTTCGGATAAATCATATTTGAGTTTAAGCCGTTCGCTTGTTTGATGTCATTTACAGAGACGTTGTTGTTCACGGCGATACGATAGAGTGTATCTCCAGACTGAACTGTGTGTGTTGATGCTGCCGAAGCTGGAGCAGCGACTCCTAAACTAAGGCCAGCGAGTGCCGTTAGTGTCAATAGTGGTTTTTTCATAAGAATATTCCTCCCTTTTCTAACGCCCCCTTACTGTAACACCTATATGTTTCACTGCGATTACAGGACGATATGAGAGTGTTATCAGTTCATTTACAGAACAATTCGCGAGGATGAGAGGTTTCAGAAAATTGTTTTAATCTATTAGAACGGCTTTGTAAAGCCATTTTAAGATATAATGAAGAGAGAAATAAGGAGGTTTTGGTCTTTGGAACTATTACTGCTGTATTACATTGTGACTAATTTACTAGCCTTTGTGTCATTTTTTGTCGATAAACGACGATCTCGCGTCGGGGCTTGGCGTATTTCGGAGCGTACGTTATTGACGATGACTTGGGTTGGTGGAGCTTTTGGAGCGTATTTGGCGATGCGGATCTTTCGCCACAAGACGCTGAAGCCTATGTTCCGAATTGGGGTACCTGTCGCCATCCTCGTTCATGCCGCATTTACAGGATGGCTAATCTTTTAGGCGTTATATAGAAGAAACTTGATTGAGCCTATTACTGATCGACGATGAGAAATGTCGGATTCGTCCCACTTTATTTTCGTTTTAAAGTGTTTCTCCGTGAACAATCGAAATGAAATGTCGGGAAATGATCATAGTGAGGAGGAAGACGTTTTTGAAGAGTATCGAAATGATTCGTCATGGGCCAATGACATTAAAGGTAACCGATTGCTTCACCGTTCTGCTATGCGAGTCTGGAACGTCTTTGATTCGGGTGAACGGAGTGAGCCTCAACCTTAATTCGAGAGAAGCCGTTCTCTTGGCACGAGGACAAAGTGTCATGTTGGAGAAGATCGAGGAATCGTCGCGGTTGAGGCTACTCGAGTTTGATCCGATTGATTTGTTCCACCCCGAACTGGCGAGGCGATATGTAACACCACATCTAAATTCGGAAAAATCCATACATATTTTAAAACAGGAACAGGGACATCAATCTGTCATTCAGACGATTGAACGCGCCCTTCAACATTCTCAAGCGGACGGACCGCTCGCATTAATGGATGCGACACTGCAGTGCACGGTCATCTGGCGTTATTGGATTCAGCAAGAGGGTCAAGCGATGAAGGATGAGAAGAAACGGGAGAGCCTTCGTCACATGCTCGCTTATATCGACGCTCATTTAGAAAGCAAACCAACATTAGCTCAAATCGCTCATGCAGGAAACGTGAGTCGAAGTGAGTGCTCTCGTTTGTTTGTGACCTTCGGAGACACGTCTCCCATTGCATATGTACAAATGAAGCGAATGGAGCGAGCTGCAACTCTGCTAGAAAATTTGACTGAAAACATCGCAGACATTGCCAATCGACTTGGCTACGCCAGTGTCAGTCACTTCGTTCAAATGTTTAAAGCACACCACACCATGACACCGCTCACCTATCGAAAACAGTACAAAAGGAAAAGAGCCGATTGAACCCGACTCTTTTCCTTTATCTATCTTGCCGTCCAACCACCATCCGCTTTCAACACATCCCCATTCACGAAGCTTGAATCGTCTGATGCTAAGAAGAGAGCGACACTCGCGATTTGCTCGGGTTCTCCCATCGGGGCTTCCCCAGCCCCTTGAATGGCCCGCATCCCGAGTTCGCTCGGTGCCGTGATCGTTGCACCGATGTTCGTGTTGACGCCACCCGGTGCGATGGCGTTTGCCCGAATCTTACCGAGCGTCCCATGTGTCGCCGCAATGTTTTTCGTTAAACCGATTAACGCATGTTTGGATGCGACATACGCTGCACCACCGCGTGTGCCGAACAATCCGCCGACGGACGCATTGTTGATGATGACGCCACCATGATCTTGTTTTTCCATCACTTGGATAGCGGCACGTGCTAGTTTCATCGGACCGGTCAAATTGACGGCAAGGACTCGGTCCCATAGTTCATCCGTCACTTCACCCACCGTCATGAAGTTATCCATGATTCCCGCATTATTGACGAGAATGTCGACCGAGCCGAACGTATCCTTCGTCGTGTCAATGAGTCGGTCGATATCCGATTGATTTGTCACGTTACCAGCAATCCCGACGACATCCTCGCCTCCCGTCTTGATTTCTTCGACGACCGCCTGAACACCATCTTCATCCAAATCGAAGGCGATGACCCGCGCGCCTTCCTTCGCGAACAGTTTGGCGATGGCTCGCCCCATACCCGAACCTGCGCCAGTGATGATTGCCGTTTTCCCCGAAAGCTTCATTCATCATTCCTCCTTTGAAGGTCAGAACGTACATGATGCGTGATGACAGAGATTTGCCTGTCACTATGTTATACCCGCATTTGTCAGAGACCCCATTCAGAAATATAGAAAATTTTCTTCAATTGATTTCCAACTATCTTTATACTTGAATGGAAACCACTTCATTGTATAGAGGAGAGATGACGTGAGACAATTTCAAGTCACGATTCATGGCCAAGGTGATCCCGTATTATTCCTTCCCGGTGGGGGCTTCACTGGATCGCAAGGATTACAGTTCGTTGAAGCCCTACATAAAAAATCTGAAGTCCATCTCTTAGATTTACCGGGATTTGGTGAAAGTGCGGGGCTACATACATACGCCACATCCAAAGTACTAGCGAACTGGGTCGAGTCGTATCGAATCTCTCGAAAACTTGATGCTGTTCGATTAATCGGTCATTCGATGGGGGGCGCGATTGCTCTCGCCTACGCGGTCCATTATCCCGACCGAATCAGGCGCTTAATACTACTCGACCAAGGTCATAAACCGAATGCTGTGCTCCCATATCGTGAATACGGCATCTTCGGCTTCACCTTCCCGCTTTTGCGACTACTGTATCACTGCTCTCCACAACATCTTTTAAACTGGTTTGAAGCTCGCATGAACAAGAGCGACTCCACGTTTTCTGAAGAGCGGTTCCAAGTGTTCTGTCGACGGATCGGGGTTGAACCGACCGCAAACGTTCGAACAGCTTTCGAGCGTCCGGCACGTCTGTCGTCCGGTGGATTACATTTGTTGTTCGGATATGATGGACTTGATTTCACCGACTTGCTACAACGGCTCCAAGTCCCGACGCAACTTTACTATGCAGACTTCACAGGTATTGGTTTGAAAGAGGCGAAACGGACGCTTTATCATGTCAAACGAGCGGAACGACAACTCCATCCCTCTGTACAATTGATTGCCGTACCAGGCGGACACTTCGTTCAGTGGAGCCGTCATTTCTCGATGGGAAACGTCGAGCGATTCCTACATTCGTAAAAAGATACAGCGGAGCAGGATCGGCTGTCCTTTCGTCATGATGTCCAATTGTGGCGTATGAGCCATTCGTGAAGTTGATGCTGTAGCTCAGGATGGAGCGGCTCCCTGAGTTGTGAACGATATTGTTTTTTCACATCCAAAATACTCATCTCACCATCGAAATGTTTCAACATATGGTCCATATCCTTAACTTTTTGTACCTTGATATGTTCCGCGTGAAGTGCGTCGAGCTCGTCTAAATGCTGGACGTCCGTTTGAACGTCACGGTCCCCTGTCAGTGCGAGCGTTGGAATGTTCAACTGAACCAATCGTTTCCGAAACGACTCGTCTGTGTAAGCAAGATGCTCCCGTAACCATTTGGCAGGGAATTTCACCAGCTGGATACGCATCGTATCTTGATCCATTGCTGTGACGCGCTCGAACAGTTTTTGTTGTTTCCCGACGACCGACTTCTCGTTCAAGCTAAGTCGAAGCAGCTTGCCCTTGATTCCTTTCGTGCGTTTCACTTCTTCGAGCAAAGCATATGCCTGTTCCTGCATACTCGTCTTCAAGGCGACACCGGCACCGGACAACAGGATGAGACCAGAAACGGATTCACGTTCGGCCGCGAGTGTCGCGACGATACATCCTTCACTATGACCGAGCAATAAAATGTCTTGTGAGACAAGATCATGAGATTTCAGATAACGGACGACTGCCGTCACGTCATCAACGAGTCCTGTCAACCCGACGCTATTTCGATTGCCGCCACTCTTGCCAACCCCACGTTTGTCATAGCGTAACGTGACGAATCCTTGTGTTGTCAGCCATTCTGCTAAGTTTTTATACAAGTTCGACTTGAATCCGATTCCGTTTCCGTCACGGTTCAACCCTCCCGTACCCCCGATGAGGACGATGGCTGGAAATGTCGACTGTTCCTGGTTGGGTGACGTTAGGGTAGCAGCAATCATTGTTTCTCCTTGAATCAATACCTCTTCTTGTTTATACATCTTCCGCTTCCTCCTTTTCTCCGACCGGCATGACGGCA
Organism: Exiguobacterium sp. s101; assembly: GCF_018617835.1. Lineage (NCBI taxonomy): Bacteria > Bacillati > Bacillota > Bacilli > Caryophanales > Exiguobacterium > Exiguobacterium sp. s101. Next base: position 81,976 of record NZ_JACSKX010000006.1, read on the forward strand.
TAGGAGAATTTTCGTAACGTCCGTTCTTCTGCCGGTTCATGCTCGAGCACACTTTCTAATAGATCATAGAGACCTTTTAAGAATCGATCACTTTCAGCATCGGAGAGATAGAGCGGGATACTCCGAAAGCCGACCTTGTCTCCTTGAAGGTCAATTGTGTCCCGGTTTAAATAGTTTCCGAAATCCATGAGCAGTGACATCGTGAATGTATAACAGACCATGTACAGTTGCTCGCGGTCCTCTTCCTCCACAATCTTGTTGATACTGGTCAACGGATTGTTTTGAATCGCGTACACCTTCTCATACACCCCGCGTACTTTGTTCTCGCTGACGACTGATAAGATCTCGTCTTGTACCATCTTATTGATATGACGATATAGGCTCGCCTGCGGTACATCGGGAAGTACTTTTGCCAAATCGGCGGTCGTCACTCCTTCATTCATCAGAACATGTTGAAAGATTTTCATGCGAATCGGATTCAACAGGCTCTTTAACACATCTTGGTTCATCATCTTCACCTCATTATTATCAGATTTGATAATGTTATTATATATGATAATATCATGCATCCGAATACGTGTCTATCTGTATACAAAAAGTCATCAACGCTGAGGATACATCGTCGTGAGGTGATGCACCTTATTAAACACAAAAAATCCTTTTCATTTTGACTTGAAAACGAAAAGGATTTGGCTCATACGTATTTATCTCTTTTCAACGACGCCTCGAACGATTGCAAAGAACAACCGGTTCGGAAGATAGCGCTTGAGCGCAATCAATAACCCTGACTGTTTACCCGATGGATAACGGAGTCGTTTCTTCCCTTCGGTCGCAGCGCGCCAAATCGTCTCGGCGACGACATCAGGTCTTTCGGCGTTCGCACCAGCGGCATTCGTGTTATGGAGTGCGACCTCTGTATAGTCATCATATACATCGAGCGGTTGGTCACGGACGAGTTGTTGGGAGCGATCGTAAAAGTCTGTCTTAATCGGCCCTGGTTCAATCAATTTCAACTCGATATTGAATGGTGCCAACTCGAACTGAAGTGATTCAATGAATCCTTCAATCGCCCATTTTGAACTGTGATACAAGCTATAGATTGGGAATGTGATCTGGCCACCGACTGAGGAAACGGTCACAATCCGTCCGCTCCACTGTTTGCGTAAGTATGGAAGTGCTGCCCGAATCACGTTCATGACACCGAAAACGTTCGTATCAAACTGTCGCTGAATCTGTTCCGGCGAGGCCCCTTCGAAAATTTCGACCGCACCGTACCCGGCATTATTCAATAACACATCGATTGTTCCGTGGTCGGAAACGATTTGTTTAAAGGCGTCACGTATACTCGACTCATCCGTCACATATAGCCGATAGAGCGACACCCCTTTCAGATTAGACAACTCTTGATGATTTTCAGGTTGTCGCATCGTTGCGGCGACAGTCCAGCCTCGTTTGCTGAACAGTTCGACCGTTGCCCGACCGATTCCGCTCGATGCTCCTGTGATGACAATGGTTTGTTTCTGATTCATGTTCATTCTCCTTTAACGTTTATATGTTTAAACTTTTAAACTAATTGGTGGAAAAGAAGCCTTTCTTTCTGTTTCCAAAAAGAAAGGTCATAGGATGCATTCGTCTTCAATCGCACGTGTCAGTGCCTTCAGCAGTCCGACCGCGTCCTCGAGCGTCAGGAAGTAAAAGTTCTCTGTCCCGACTTTCTTTGATGAGACGATGCCCGCTTGTCGCAACAGTTTAAGATGATGCGAGATGGCCGGTCGAGACAGCTCGATCTTTTCATCAATCTGATTGACGTTCAAGCGCTCATGTTTGGCGATCTCGACGATGATGCGTTGCCGATTGACGTCGGCTAATACTTGGAACAACGGGATCGCATCTTCAAATAAAGAAAGCGATACTTCGGGTGTAGCATCTGGTTGCTTCATATTCATCACTCCGTTTAAAAGTTTAAACGTTTAATCATATCTTCAGAATACTAGGTGATCCGCCTTCTGTCAACGAAGTTGTTCGTAGATTTCTCGAAGAATGCTTGCAATCATATGTTTAGAGTCATAATCCCGCTTGGATATTCGGACGAGCGGCGATGGTTCGGGGAAGAGTTGAGCATTGATGTCGTCAATCGTATAGCCTGCTGCAGTTTTCGTTATCACGTCATCCGTCAAACGTTCTAGATAATCGAGCTTTTTGGTCAGTTGCTCCCTTCCCTGTTCGAGACGCCCGGCATGCTGACAGTACACCTCATCAAAATCGAGGGATAGGACCCGTTTGAGCGAACGAATCTGTTCAGGGACCGACTCCTCTGGAATCATCACCTTCGGATACGGATGGACAAACAAATCACCCGAGAACAGTCGACCGTTCTCCTCATCATATAAGACGACGTGATTCGGTTCATGACCGGGTGTATGGATCACCCGATAGCTATGATGTTCTGACGTGATCTGATTTTCATAATAGGCAATCGGCTGAAACGGTTCCGGATCTCCTGAAAAACGCGCTCGATAATCTGGGATGTTTAACCCCGTCCGGCACATGTCCCTCGCGGACTCTCGTATGTAAATCGGAACACCGTATGTCCGCTCAAGCCAGGCCGCCGTTCCAATGTGGTCTTCATGGGGGTGGGTGATGCTGACGAGTTCGATCGGGACCGACTCATAAAAGGGTTGGAGAGCGGGTAGCATCGTGCGTGTCCCCGTATCGATGATCATGCCGTCGATATAATAGACGTACATCGACATCTCGAATGGACCGTTCTTCACTTTCGCGCAAACGGCTGTCACTGGTCCATACTGCTTCACTTGCATCATTCTTCCCTCCGATATTGTATTTTTCTTCATTATAGCGAAAAAGAGCAAAGACCTGCATACATTTCACAGTTCTTTGCTCAACTGAATTATAGTTCTTCCCCGTTCGTCGCGATGACCCGCTTATACCAATCGAACGAGTCTTTCTTCATCCGCTCCATCGATCCGCTCCCTTCATTGTCACGATCGACATAAATCATCCCGTACCGCTTCTTCATCTCTCCCGTCGTGAACGAGACGATATCGATGATGCCCCAAGGTGTGTACCCGATCAAATCGACCCCGTCATAAAGGACGGCTTGCTTCAATTGTTCGATATGTGCCTTCAAATAATCGATTCTGGCCGCGTCATGAATCTTCCCGTCGACAATCTCATCGACGGCACCGAATCCATTCTCGACGATGAAGAGCGGGATTTGGTACCGGTCATAGAGTCGGTTGAGCACATAACGGAGACCGACCGGATCGATTGCCCATCCCCAGTCACTCGACTGGATATACGGATTCTCGACGCCGTTCGGCAGACCACCGTTGACGATATCTCCGCTGTTGTCCGCGACGACATCACTCTTCACGGTCGTCGACATATAATAGCTGAAACCGAGATAATCGACCTTCCCGTTCTGTAAAATCTCTTTGTCCCCTTCAAGGATGGGGATGTTGTATCCCTCGCGCTCGAACTCGTTCAAGGCGTAATTTGGATAGAACCCACGAACTTGTACGTCCGGGAAGAAATAGCGTTGCCGCATCATTTCTTCGGCGAGCATGACGTCGTCTGGGTTTGATGAATACGGATAGATTGGGACGTGAGAGACCATAGCTCCAATCTCGAAGTCCGGATTGATGGCTTTCCCTTTAGCGACGGCGAGTGCACTCGCAATCAGTTCGTGGTGTCCGGTCTGATACATGACTTCACGCGCGTTCTCCCCTTCCTTTAAGAGGACACCCGAATTGGTCCACAAGAAGAGAGGATTGTTGACGTCCATCTTATTGTTGATTTCGTTAAACGTCATCCAGTATTTGACCTTGTCTCTGTAACGGTCGAAACAGACCTCGGCGAAGCGGACGAAGTGGTCGACGACGGCACGATTTCGGAAGCCACCGTATTCACGGGCAAGATGGAGCGGCATCTCGAAATGCGAGAGCGTGATGATCGGCTCAATGTCGTACTTTAACAACTCGTCGAACAAGTCGTCATAAAATTGAAGACCTGCTTCGTTCGGTGCTGCATCATCCCCGTTCGGGAAGATGCGGCTCCATCCGATGGAAGTACGTAAACATGTCAGTCCCATCTCAGCAAAGAGGGCCACATCTTCTTTATAACGATGGTAAAAGTCAATCGCCTCATGGTTTGGATAGAACTCGTTCGGTTCGACCTTGTCTGTGATCCGGCGCGCGACGCCGTGTGCACCTGCCGTCAAGACATCGACGACACTCGGTCCTTTGCCATCAGCGTCCCAACCACCCTCGAATTGATGAGCGGCGAGTGCGCCTCCCCAAAGGAAATCTTTAGGTAACGTCTTCATCCTCTGTTCCTCCTTTTGATATATCATACATGGCAAGTATAATTGTACCGGTACAATTATACAAGGTCGGTACATTGAATTACTTTTATTTTTTTCATGATATAATAGAACCAGTGACGAAAAAGTGAGGAATGACCATGCTAAAATACCAACAAATCGCGAATGAAATCGAACAATACATCCATGAACAAAACTTAAAACAAGGCGATAAGCTCCCTGTCCTTGAGCAGATGATGAATCAATATGCGGTGAGCAAGAGCACCATCACGAAAGCTTTAGAACTGCTCGAACGAAAGGGTGTCATTTTTCAACTGCGGGGAAGCGGCATTTTCGTCAGACGACATAATCGACCTGGCTATATGAGCCTCTTCTCGACCCAAGGGTTCAAGAGCAATCTCGGAGACCGTGTCTTGACGTCTGATGTGATTGATGTGTCTGTCATGAAGCCAGATGCGACCGTTGCGGAGAATCTAGGGATTGATGTGTCTGACGATGTGTATCGGGTCGAACGGGTGAGATATGTGGACGGGGAAGTGCTCTGTCATGAGGAATCCTATTATGTGAAAGCCATCGTCCCTTATTTGAATCGAGAAATCGTAGCGGACTCGATTTTCGATTACGTCCAAAGTGCGCTCGGTGTCACAATCGGTTTTTCTGACATGTATCTACAGGTCGATCGATTGACGGAAGTGGAAGCAGGCCACCTCGGATTGCAAGAAAATGATCCAACGCTTCGCATCGAAACGATCTTTCATCTGACGAACGGGAAGCCTTTCGACTATTCACGGATCACCTACCACTACGCACATTCGCAGTTCGTCATTCAGGCGAACGGACCCTATATGTGAAGAAACCCCTTATGCGCGCATGAGGGGTTGTTTGTCGCGAGATGAATATCACTTCACGACGGGGAAATTAACCTGTTCGACCCAATCGTCAATGAACCGACGTTGATGTTGTAATCAAAAAATCTTGATATCCCCATTCAAGTGATCAATGAAATAGTACGTATCATCAGCATTATGTGCGAGTATGAAATTTCCTAGTATATTTGGATGAAATTCAGTAGTGAACGTCTCAAGTGTCTGCTCGTATGTCGGATATGAAAGGGACTGCCACACATTCTTTGCCTTCGGAATCTGAAGTTGAGGCAACAGCTCGTCTTCAATCAACGTCTTCCAATCTGTATTATGCAACATAAAGCGAAACACGTTCTCAAATGGAGCAAACGTTTCACCTAAACCAAACGCCAATTTGATGGGAAACGCGCCTCTAACCACATGTTCAAAGAATGTTTCGATTTGGACAATACCAGTTGTCACGACACGACTCACTTGGTTTTCTTGAAGCGTCACCCCGTCTTCGTAATAACTTACGACCCAATCTCCTCCTATATAGAGGACAAGCACCTCATACGGAGAGAGAGTTAGGTCCGATTCTAATGACTCACGATTCTTGATGATTTTGGTCGTCACATGCTTTTCTTGCCGTTCAAAAGAGAAGCGTTGTTTTCTCGTAGCTTTCACAGTCCGTTTCCGTTCAATGCGCAATGGAAAGTCCTCATTCTTCAGATGTCGAAAATCGGTTTGCTTCTCCTTCTTTCAGTGCATGACTCGGTATGATCACTATTTCTAAAGGTCTATGTTGATTGTATAAGTCTTTTGACATCATGCTGTTTTTCGTCTCTTGAGGAACCAATATCCGAATGGCAACATCGCTAACACCGCAAAGCCAATCAATCGATTGAGGCTCGATGTTGGATTGTTTGATTTTGCTTCATCCGAATAGTCACCCGCTCCACCCATCATCCCTTCTTCAGCAGATTCCTCGAGACTTGCATGCTCTTCAATCAATAAGGTTTGGAAGTCCTTCGTTGAAATTGCATCCCCGCTGACCATCTGTTGAGAATCATTAAAAAACAGCACCGTTCGTCATGAACGATGCCGTGCGTATCTCTATAACCAGACTGGTAATGAGAAGAAAACTAAGAACAATACGGTCAAGACACCGACGACCGGACTGAGTGACCGGTAGCCCTTCTTGAACAAAACAATCATCGTGTATGCGATGAACCCGAGACCGATCCCATCGACGATGGAATATGTGAACGGAATCATGATGATGACGAGAATCGCCGGGAAGGCGTGCTCCCAGTTATCGAGCGGCAAGTGCTTCACGTTCTGGAACATCATCATGCCGATGATAATCAACACCGGTGCAATCGCCGTCACGGGGATGATTGCAAAGAGCGGTAGCAATAAGAGCGATACCACATACAATCCCGATGTGACGAATGAAGCAATCCCGCCTCGTGCACCGACCGATATCCCGGCAGCCACTTCGACTGTTGAGACAGTTGGGCTTGACCCGAACATGGCCCCGGCCATAGTCGACAAACCTTGTGCGACGAGACCTTTCGGCGCCTCTTCTTCTTTGCCGATTGCCCGTGTCTGATTCTGTATCAAGCTGATGTTTTCAATCAACAAGACGAGCGTCAGTACACCGACCGCGACCAAGAAGAGCGGAGACGCTGATTCCGCGAACGAGATGTTCCCAAACACCGTGCCGAATGACTCGAAGAATGGTGACAATGTGAAGCTTCCTGTCCATTCTAATGTTCCCATCACGGCGCTGAGACCGACACCGAAACCGATCGTCCAAAGGAAGCTGCTCGGTCCCATCTTCAAGAACAGCAAGATGGCGACGAAGAGTGATAGAAAGGCCACCTGGACATTACGCTCCCCGAGGTCACCGATGTGGAGCAATGCCCCACCCCCGCCTGAGACGATTCCAGCCGCCTCGAGACCGATCAAGATGAGGAAGAGGCCGAGACCGATCGTCAATCCGTCATGAATGATCGGCGGGAACGCGTTCGCCAATTTCCTCGCCACTTTGGTGACCGTCAACAATACGACGAGTACACCTGAGACGAACGAGACGGCGAGCGCGCTTTGCCAGCTCAAGCCCATCTGTAAGACGAGTGTGTACGTGAAGAGCGCGTTAATCCCCATCCCCGGTAACAAGAGCAGCGGAAGATTGAAGAATCCCGCAATCAACGTCCCGATGATGCTTGTCAAAATCGCTCCGACGAGCGCCCCTTCGAACGGGAGTCCGGCTTGTGTCAAAATTGCCGCATGCACGGCCGGGATGTATGCTGTCGCCAGGAAGTTCAACACGCCCCCGTATGTTTCTGTTTTCCATTCTGTTTGTTTTGCCATAGGAATCAATCCTTTATTGGCACCCTCACCCACCCGTGTATACACACGAAATTGATTATATCCTGTCAGACATCTAACGAGCAAGAGCGATTCGACTCAATTCCTTCTTTGGACCCATTCATGAGACCAATTCCATCAAAAGATTCATTTTATAAAATAAGAACGTTTGTTCTTATTTTTAACGTCGTTTTACGAACAAATCTGTTATAATGAAGGGGCAGGTTAACGCAGCAATAGTGGGGTCAGCCGCCAAGTCCACAATGGAGGAAGGCGGTGGTGCGGATGGAACAACTTTGGACCTGGGTTGGAGATTATGTCATGATCCCAATCCTCGCTCCGATTATCGTTCACTTGGTGATTCACCGAACATCCGATCGTGCAACGTCTGAACGCACAAAAAAATGACCCCCTCGGCGCAATGAGATGGGTCACTTTCTGATTCACTAACCATTGTGGCGGCTGGGACCACTCTTAAAGTGGTAGCCTGTAAGCCAGAGGTCGGTGTGTCGAGCACCGGTCTCTTTCTACTTGCATCATACCATACTTTATCCGCGTTTTCAGTAAGAGAAACATCATTTGACACGAAAATCACAAATAATTCAAACGCTCAGGAAACTTTATCCTGAGCGTTTTTCTTTGAGTTCGTTATAACGAGAGAACCAGACGAGCATCTCGTCCGCCTCTTCTTTCGGAATGTCGTCAATTGTCTCGATGGACAAGAATCCTCCTCGAGTCGAGAACTGCACCGTACATAATCCGAAACGTCGTTGCAAGAGCGATTGTTTCACTTGAATCTGTTCGATTCGCGGTTTGTCCGTCAAGAACGATTGGACGTTGAATGCCCCCGTCCGTAACTGAATGAATTGATTGGTGCGGACATACATGGTTGTGACGTAACTGAGCACGCGTCCTCCGATGATAATGGCCCATAACAGGATGAGCCACCATGCGTAATCTCGGAAGAAGTAGAGCACGAGTCCTGATAGGATGAAGCCGAACCAGCTGATTCGTAGTAGTTTGATTCCTAACGCACGTCTCGGGAGTCGATGCAATTCATCTGACCATGTGAAATACGCAAAGTGTTCACGTAGGACGCGCATCGCCCGGTCACGCCGCACGAACGGGAGAATCGTCGACGACTCGTCCTTCAATTCATCCATCGTCCCTGCTGCCACGAGTTCGACTCCGACGATGTGGAACCAGCGACGGATGAACGTCTCCTTGATCCGGATTGCTTGAATCTTCTCATATGGGATCTCTTTCGCACTCCGGTTCAACAATCCTTTTTCGACACGAATGCGCTCCCCTCTCCGCTCGAGCCGGAAGTTCCCATACTTCAAGAAGTTGATGACCATGCCGATCACGACCGATATCATCAACACCCCGATGACGAGAAGACCGATGACGATGATGGACGCACGGATGACATAATCTTCGACCTGATTGAACGCCCCATCCAAGTTGATGAAGTCGTCAATCGACGAGATGATTGTCGAGGCGACAGGGAAGATGGCGAACACAGAGAGCGATGTGACGGAAGCCAACACGATTTCGCGCGTCGACAAGGCGTATAACAGACGGCTTGGTAACGGCTCTGCCTGTTCTGTTGTCGCATCCGACTCTTCAGAATCGCCTTCGGTTTGTGCATTCTGTTTCCGATGACGAACTTGCTCGAGAATCTCTTCAAGTCGTTTGGCTTCGGTCGGAAAGACACCAGCCAGTTTGAATGATGCATCGTCACTGTTGGCATTCGTATCGAACGTCAATTCCACGACACCAAGCAATCGATAGAGGAACGGGCTGTTGGAATGGACGCTTTGAATTTTATAAAGCGGAAGCGACTTTTCTTTTTTCAACCAGTTCCCTTCGATGACATAGACGGTCTTTTCATCGAGTGCATATCGGAAGTTTAACCATCCAAAGAACTTTTGGACAATGTCGAGTAATAGGAAGAGTAAGATTCCGACGCGGATGATGATTCCGAATGTCGATTCCCAGTCGTTGTTTAGCACAAAGAGTAAGACGATTGGAATGGCGAACGACTTGATGACTTCGAGAATACGCAGCACCAAAACGCGACTCGGGAGTCGATGCCATGTTAACGCGGTCTCGGTCATACGACATCCTCCTCTTCAATACGTGCATAGATGGCAATCTGCTCGCGGAGTGTCTTGGCGAATGACTCCTCGATTGCATAGATGTCATGAGATTCGGCCGCTGTCCCGATGGTGATGGTCTGTAACCCATATTTACGGAGAAGCGGTCCTTGTGCCGCATGGACATACTGGACTTTTGTCATCGGGATGAGCACGTCGTGTGTCGTGATGATTCCATGATGAATCCGAATCTCGAGCGGCTGGACATCATACGTGAATCGTTCTTGTTTCCACTTTTGGAACCAGATGAGATCAATCAAGCTATAGACGACATCGATGACGAGTAGCACGATTAAACCAATCTGTAGCCAAGTCGGCCAATCGAACCAATATGCGGCAGCCATGAGCGCTCCCGTGACGAGAAGTCCAATGAGATAAAAAATCGCACTTGATAACCGAAAGACAGCCCGTGCTTCGATTGGAAGTGTTCCACTGATTCGTTGTGGTGTGACACCTTCTTCTGGTGTCGGTGTTGTTTCTGACATGGTGAATCCTCCTATCGTTCTTATGTATCTTTCTCTATTGTATACGCGTTTCTTCTCGAAAAGTTTCAGGATTCGGTCGGGAATGTACTTAAGCGTTCATCTAACTCATCAAATATAATTGATCCTCTACTTCTCAACTTTTGACGAATGAGGTTCTCTGCCACATTCATACACGCTAAATCTGACTCAAAAGACTTTACTTGTACCTTTCCAATCGTCCCTATTTTTCCGTAGTTTACAGCATACTTATCGCCATCAACTAAGATGTTCCAATACTTCGTAACCTGCTCAAACGACCGTTTGATCATTTAAATCCTCTTCCGTCCCAAAGTTTTACTGAGTAAGATGATTGTACCTCGGATGAATCAGAAAAAACGAACCTTTTAATCGGTTCGTTTCCTCCGTATTTCGTTATTTCTCTCGAGTGTGATGATGGATAATAGCTTTACTTCGGCTCGTAGCGGAATCGTGCGATTTTTTCGTTCGCTCCCGCATAGAGTGTTTTCATTGAAAATCGACTCGGTCGAGAAAGATCTTTGGCGTATACGGCTTCAATCGTTTTGTCGATGTAGTCATTTTCTTCTTGAAGATATTCCATAAGTAACATTTTATAGTCTTCAGAAGTCGCTTCCTTCTGTTTCAATCCATTCAGTTCATCAAGATATATATCATTTTCTACTTTGAATCCGTCTAGTTCTTCGACTGCCCCTGCCACATCTACCGTATCCATCGGTAAACTTGATAACATTAACATTTTTATTTGATGATTTTGAGCTTCTGCGAGAATGGTTCCGGCATCAAATGAGATAACTGGTCGAGAATCAATTTCTTCAGTAGAGGATGTCGCGCCACAACCAATCAAAGACATCATCATGGCGGTCATCAGGAAAAGTGTTACTAAAATCCTGTTCATGTACATCCCCCTTCAAAATCAATTCATAAAGGCAACGTTATCAGTGATTTCTCTAGACTAACATAATTTACGTTTATTACCAAATACATTGTTGTAAACTCATTGTTTTATAGTAGCTGTTTATAATCGACTGATAATCAAGAAAAAATCACTACAAAAAACCACGAAGGTACACTCGATTCTGTGCACTCATTCATGGTCTTATGAAATGGTGGTTGTAATTTTCTTGATGGCTTGACCGTCCCTTAATCCTCGAAAAACCATTTCTTACGTGGTTCCACTTTTAAGTTGTCCCCATGTTTCTTCATTTCAGTTACAAGATAGCGTTCGAGTTCATTCATTGCCTTGACCCAGTCGGTCATCGTCGCCACGAGTGGCACAACGATGAGAATGAGTTCTTCCTCTTCTTCTCTCATTCTCTCAATCATCAGTTTCGCAAAGTCAAAGTTCTCATGGATGAGATCCTCTTCCCTGTCGATGAGATGTTCGTTCTCGAGTTCATAGGCTGAAAACAGACGCTCATGTCGACGTAACAAGTGACGAATATGGCGATACAACTCTTCGCTTAGTTGCGGGGGGAGTTGTTCGATTGTATGGAAGTCATGATCAAGTTTTTCGATGACATGGAGTGCAGCCCGGTTCGTCTCAATCATCTTAGATTTAATAACGGCTCGTCGGAAAATCGGCGTCTTCTTCTCAAGCCAGCGATTCGCTTTAATTTCTTCTTCAAAATAAGCATATGTTTGCTTTGAGTCACTATGCAATTTCTTCGTTTCAGGTAGCGACTCGAATGATGAACGACCGCCTTCCGTTTCAGCAAACAAACGCGCGATTCGGACGACCATTTGAAAGACATCGGTTACTTGTGCTTCGAGTTTCCGTTCATACCGAGGTGGGAACAAAAGTGCATTTACGATTAACGCAACCGTAATCCCCATCATGATGAGTAAGTAACGTTCGCCCGCAAACACCCAAACCGGCATATCGGACTGACTTGCCCCTTCCATGATTAGAATCGTCGTCAAGATAACGGTGCGCGTCGTCGATTCTAAATTTAAAAAGAGAAGGATGGAGATGGCGATGATGATGACGAATCCGATTGCAATCGGTGTCGGATTAGGAGTCAGTAGCAAGGAACCGACCGCAAGCAATGCTCCGATGAGATTCCCTTTCATCTCCTCGATTAGGCGAAGCCCAGTCTGATAGACAGACGGCAGAAGCGCCAGTGACGCAGCGAGTGCCGGGACGACGATTTGTTGGAATTGAAACGCCTCGGCAATCAGTAAGACGATTGCGACAGATAGTCCGGTCTTAATAGTTCTAGCCCCAAATTTCATGTAATGGTGCCTTCCTCTCTTACAGCTGTCATATGTATTTTTTGCCTTCTTCTTCAATTCTAAAACGTACCACATTCTTTTCAAGCAGAATCGAACCATTTCAGGCAGTTTTGTGAACGCTTCCGTGTTATGATGACGTTGAATATTTCTTTCATCTTGATGGGGAGGGGTTTACTTGTCAACAATTGCTTTATTCGGCGGAAGTGGCCGTACAGGGGAACGGGTGCTTGAACGCTTACTCGAAAAGGGACATCGCGTCACACTTCTAACAAGACAGTCGCTAGGTTCCAATGAAGGGATCGATGAAATTCTAGGAGATGCGATCGACCGAGACGCTGTCATTGAAACGGTTCGATCTGCAGACGTCGTCATCTCGGCGTTAGGGACGGACAAACAAAATGTATTGTCTACATTCACACCACTCGTCGTTGAAGCGATGAGACAGTTTGATTTGTCCCGCATCATCACGGTCGGGACCGCAGGCATTTTGCAGGCACATGACAGCGATAATTACCGCTTTGAAACGAGCGAATCGAAACGCTCAACGACAACTGCAGCAGAAGATCACGCTCGGGCTTACGAGTTATTACGAGATTCCGGATTGGCCTTCACAGTCATCTGTCCGACTCAACTGATCGATGAGCAATCTATCGGTGAACTCATCGTGTCAAAAGAGGTATTGGGGACTAAACATTCAGGTCCAATTTCGAGAGATGACGTTGCCGATTTGGTGGTGGCTTGTTTAACGGACGATGACTATGTCGGACATCGTGTCGGCATCACGACGGAATCATAATTAGGGGATGGGAAACATGCACGAACAACAAGAACAATTGGCACGGCTCGCTTTGACGTTTGAACAAGAGGAGATGACGGACGCTGCACGACTCGCTCGGACCGCCCTACAAAAAGTAACAAATGAAGAAGTCTGGATTGCCGTCTGTGGTCACTTCTCAGCCGGGAAGTCGACATTGCTCAATGACTGGCTAGAGGATGGATTCCTTCCGACAAGTCCGATTCCGACGAGTGCCAACATCGTCACGTTACGTGGTGGCGAATCAGCGGCATCCGTCGCCATCAATGATACGGATTGGATTTCATTAGACCCTTCTTCCCTATCAAACATTAGTGACTATTGCAAAGTCGAGGAAATCAAGGAAGTCGAGTATACGATTGACCGGTTCCCATTTGATGAACACGTCGTATTGATGGATACGCCAGGAATTGACTCGACCGATGAACGTCATCGCCAAGCGACGGAACGCTCGCTCTTCTTGGCCGATCACTTGTTCTTCATGATGGACTACAACCATGTCCAGTCAGAACAAAACATCGGCCTGATGAAACAATTTAGTCGAGAAGGACGTCCCTACTCGATCATCATTAACCAAATCGACAAGCACGACGAAGGGGAGATCTCCTTTGTAGACTTCAAGGCGTCGTTGACGAAAGCATTCCGTCATCATGACATCGTTCCGAATGACACGTTCTACATTTCACTTCGTGATTTACAGCATCCTCATAATGAAGTCGAGCGATTACGGTCGTATGTGCGACAAGTCATGACAGAATCGAGACAGCAGCAAGTCAAGCATGCGGATGCATTGATTCATACGCTAGTCCGCCGCAACGAAGCATCGATTCAATCGACGTTGGATCAATTGCCGACCTATGAGAAGAGTCCGAAGGAAATACAATCTCGCCTGCACCGCCTTGAGAAGAAACGGGCATGGTGGACATCGTTCCGTCGTGAATTCTTCAAACACCAAGCGCTAATAGTCGAGAGTGCACCCATCATGACCTATGAATTCCGTGAATTGTTGCGGTCCTATCTCGAAAGTTGTGCCCCGTCCTTCAAGGTTGGTCTCTTATTCTCGAAAGAGAAGACAAAACAAGAACGAGCTCGTCGTGAAGAAGTGGCGGTCAAAGAGTTCAATCGTCTGATTGACATGAATTTACGTCCACACCTCGTGAAGTACGCGGAAGACATCATTCGGGATTTGAAACTTCCAGAAACGTTGCTACCGAAAGGTGATGTCCTCCCGATTGCACCGAACTCACTCATCACCGAGCAAGTGAAGTCCGGTGCATCCCTCAGCGGTGACACCGTCTTACAATTTAGCCGTGACATCGAGACAGCCCTCGCGACATGGGTCACGAAAGTATCAGAACCGTGGGTCCATTCGACGGATACGTATATGAAAGCTGAAGTCGACACGCGCTTGGAACTATTTTCAGCTGAAGAAGACGAGTTGTATGAAGCGCTCGATACGGAAGCGTTACGGATTCGTCTTTCGAACCGTCTGAATGCTATCGGTCAATATGAAGCGTTGCAACTTGATTCAAATCAGTTAAATCAGTTGGCCGTTCGAAACTATGTTGATGCAACGTATCTCCCCGAAAAACAGTCGAATGTTGTTGAATTAGAGGTTGCATCGACGTCGATTTTAGATGATGATCATGATTTATTTGATTTTGATTTTTCTTATGAAAATGAGGTATGTGAAATATTAGAGAATCATCCGTTATTCCGCTCCCGTGTCTCGACATTACGCAAGAAAATCGAGCGTGCGAAGCATGAACAGTACACGTTCGCCATCTTCGGAGCATTTTCGGCTGGAAAGTCCTCGACTCTCAATGCGCTATTCGGTGAGACGGTATTACCGACGTCCCCTAACCCGTTGACGGCATCGATCACAAAAATTGTCCCGCCGAACGGACGGACGAATCGAACGGCATCGATCACCTTCAAATCACACGATGAACTCGAAGAAGAGTTACAAGGTTATGGGACTTCCCTCGCCTCTCTCGATGTCGACCACCCGTTCGTCAATGCCGTAAAATCGGCACCGCTCGAGTACCTCGGACGAACGGAAGTCGTCGACTATGACACGTTCTGCGCATTCGTCGCACAAGAAGAGAAGAGCTGTATCGTGAAAGAGATCGAACTGTATCTCGACTCTCCTTGGGCACGGCGTGGCATCGTCTTCGTCGATACGCCTGGTGCCGATTCGCAGTTCAATCGTCATAGCGAGGTACAGTTCGGCTACATGCGTGACGCGGACGCCGTCTTGTTCGTCACGTATTACAATCATGCGTTCACGGAAGCGGACCGGGAGCTCGTCATCCAACTCGGGCGGGTCCAGGGGACAGGAGATCACGAGATGTTCTTCCTCGTGAACGCATCTGATCTTGCGACAGATGACGAGGAGCGGGATGCGGTCACAAGCTATGTCTCACAACAGTTGACCGCGCTCGGTGTCCGCAGACCAAGCGTTCTCCCCATCTCAAGCCGAAACGCCATGCATGGGGATGACGGAGGATTCGATCGATTCGTCTCGACACTTGAACGCTATGTCGACAAAGACCTTCGTCTCGCCAACGCAATGCGTATACAGGAAGAAACGACAGCGCTACTCGCTGCATTTGATCGTGTTTTGAATGAAGCGAAAGAAGACGCGTCGGCGAAAGAACATCGTCGCCAGCAGTTGATCGCTTTACTCGAGAACCCACCGGCACTCGATGTGTCAGCACTCATCGATTTATTTGACCGGGAAGCGAAAGAACTCCTCGCCCACCTCGAGACGCGTTCGCTCCTCCGCCTCTCGGACTTCGTCAAGGAAACGTTCCATCCGGTCGAGGTCGATGGGTCAAGGAAGAGCTTGGAGCGTGCCCTCGGACGGACACTCGATAAGTATGCCTATGACATCCAGCAAGAGCTCCAAGTGTTCCAATATCGGTTGGAGCGATACGTTAAACGCGAGTTCGTCGCCTTGGTCGAACGGTTGACCGAACGTCAAGCGTCTCTCCTTCCGACGCTTGAATTCGACCGAGATCTCGACGTGGCATGGCTACGAGAGGCTGTCGAACCGATTCATCTCGAAACATCACCCTATCAGTCGGTGTTGAAGCGCTATAAGAATGCGAGTCAATTTTTCGAGGGAGACGGACGGACGCAACTGAAAGATGAGTTGACCTCACTGCTTCGCGATATGATTCGGTCGCGTCTTGAAACGATTCACTCGAAACAAGTCGAGCGGGCTAACGAAGAAATCAAGAAATCCGAAATTGAGATTGAACGAGAATGGTCGACTCAAGTGACGGAAATCGCCGATGCAGAGCTCAGCATGTTGACGGACAACCATTCCTTTGATGACATGCGTGAACGACTCGAGTCGCTCAGAAAGGAAACGGTATGAACACATTACTACTCATCGGACTCATCCCTGCCGTCGTCATGACGATTGTATTGGGATTGTTTCTAAGGTATCTCTATTTGAACAAAGAATAATGGAAACAGTCCTTGATGTGCAGACGACATCAAGGACTGTTTTATATTTATTTATCTGCTGGATAGACCACACCAACGTGTTTGCGCACGGTCGTCATCACATTAGCTAAGCGAATCATATCGGTCGCTGAGTGCACAGCCGTTTCTGTATCCTCCGCTTTAATTGCTCGGACGAACGCTTCGATTTCATATGACATCGGAGCGTTCTGCGCTTCTGATATGATTTCTGATGTGCCATCCCGTAACTCTAGACGGACATCATCGCACGTCGCAATATCATCGATGATGATGCGTCCCTTTTCCCCGATAATCTCAGAAGGCGTCGATGTCGCATGGATCTTTGAATGCATGATGATCACATCAAGGTCATCATAGGAGAGAATGACCGTTCCGCTCCCGTCCACTCCCGATTCTAACGTAACCCCGCTCGCCTGGACTTCATTCGGCTGACCGAAGAGTTTTAAGGCTGGTCCGAGGAGATAGACACCGAGGTCCATCAACGAGCCGTTCGAAAACTCAGGATTGAACGTGTTTGGATTTTCCCCGTTCTTGTACAGGTCGTATCGTGAAGAATACTGTGATTTATTGAAGACGGCCCGACGCACCGGAGCAATTCGCTCCATCGCCTGTTGAACCCGTTCAAGGTTCGGCATGAACAGATTTCGTAGTGCTTCAAGTAAGACGACCTCGTTCTCTTTCGCGACTTCAATCATACGAGTGACTTCCTGGACGTTCGAGGCGAGCGGTTTTTCACAAAGGACGTGCTTGCCATGCTGCATGAACAAGATACTCTGTTCGGCGTGAAGTGAGTTCGGACTCGCAATATAGATGGCATCGATGACATCACTCTGCGCCATCTCTTCAAGTGACGTGAACGTATGTAAAATGGAGTGATTTTCTGCGTATTCTTTAACACGTGATTCCGTGCGCGAGTAGAGTGCTGTCACTTCTACATCATCCAACTGATTGATTGTGTCAATAAACCAGTCTGTGATGAAGTTTGTACCAATAATGCCGAAACGGATCATATGAATTCCTCATTTCTATGTATATTTCTATCAAGTTAATTAACTAGGGTGAACTCGAAGGTCCATGAGAAATATTGACTCGGTTCTTTTGAAATCAAGTAACAAAATATGAAACCTAGAAGAAGTATAAGCGTAGTTAACACTATACATCAAATTGATTAGGAGAATTGCTATGAATAAAACAGACATATTGCTCGTTGGCACAACACATCTAAACATTCCACACAATGGTGATTTATTTATGCCCGACATGCCAGATGTGTTGAGCGAAAATCG
This sequence comes from Exiguobacterium sp. s101, assembly GCF_018617835.1. NCBI lineage: Bacteria > Bacillati > Bacillota > Bacilli > Caryophanales > Exiguobacterium > Exiguobacterium sp. s101. Next base: position 100,025 of record NZ_JACSKX010000006.1, read on the forward strand.
TCAGTTAGAAATTAAACAATTCGTAAATCAATTTAAAAAATTTGAACCTACTAAAGTATGTATAGAAGTTAATACTAAAAATAAAGTATACATAAATGAGCAGTTTCAACGTATCATTCAGCAACCGGAATTAGCAACCGCTAACGAACGCGAACAAATCGCATTCCGACTTGCACACCAATCTCATCTAGATTGCGTATATCCAATCGATTGGAATGAGGATGAAGGATTCAGTTTAGAAACCATTGTTCAAGATAAGAAGCGAGAAATGGAACAAGTATTATCATCCCAACAAAATCTCATGAATAATATCGAAACAATATTTAAGAATCGTACGATTTCTGACTATTATAAAGAAATCAACCACCCTACAATTTCATTATCTATGCATCGCGCCTATATAGAGATTGCATCTCTTGAAGTGTCTGGCACTAGGTGGGTATCACACTACTGGTATTTTCGTAACTTAATGATTTTTAAGGAATTAATGTCACTAAGGGAATCAAATGATCGCATCTTTGTACTTTATGGTTTAGGACATATTCATCTGTTAAAGCAATTCTTGGGTGAGAGCGGATTATTTTCTGTTCATGACTTGAACTCTTATTTAATATAAATTCGGTATGTGAAATAATATTAATAGCTTTTTTGGCCTTTAATTTTGTGACTAAATCCACTGACTCTCAATACGATAAAGAATTCAATTGATTGCCCATTTAATCTACTTTATATCTTCGTTAACTTTCGAATAGTTCGGCACGCTTTCTATCCTCGAATGGCCAGCGATACACCTGCTCGTCTTTCATAACATAGGCAACACCGTCTTCTATCATCAATGACGAACAGTCAAGGAAATGACGTGGCATCGGATAGGAGTCAATCCGTCCGTTCATTTGGACATGGACGAGACGAGCATCGATTGAAGAAATGACCCACACCCCCGCTTCTGACGCGTACATTACGTCACAATCATGAAGAACTGGAGCCTTTCTGACTTCTTGATTATAGCGAAAACGTACGGTTCCCTCCTTTGAGAAACAGACGAGTGCCCCGGTCGAGATCCCATCTCCAAAGATGCCCTCGTCCCCATACCCGATCCAAATTCCCGTATCATTCATTACAACCGCTGCAATCGCGTTACCTGCGTGAAATGAATGTTTGATGTCTCCGTCTGCATCTAACACCCACGCATTGATTGGTTCCCCTTCTAACGTAAACGCCCAGATGAACAAGTGATTCTCGTCAATGATTCGAATACCCGCCACATATTCATGACGTTTGAAGTCCATAATCAACCCATTCCAATGGATGTAGAATTGATGATTGGACTTGACCAAACGTGCGGAACCCAATGACTTGCGCGCATCGGAATCAACCACCTCTATTTCATCGTTCATACACCATCACCCCTTACCGTCTTCGAATCGCTTAAACTCCAACGCCGCTCGAAATCGTCTAGATTCTTCATCACTCACCACTACATCCATATATCTCGATTTCCAATATGGGGAGAGGTCCAACTCTTCCACTCCGATTCGCTTGAACCAATCCAACACTGTCTCATTCGATTGATGTCTTGAGGCAATCGGCAAGTCCAGATTGAACTGGATGAGCGCATTCCGAACCGCATTATCGGTCCATTGAACCTCTTTGGATTCCACAAATCCATTTGCTTTAGCCTTACGCCCTTTTCGTTTTACGGTGCCACTCGAGAAATCAATAGTCGAGACGACACGCTTTCTTTTCCGTAGCATGCTGAGCGTCAAAATCAGGAGAACAATCAAACCCCCAATAAGGAACCATAACCAGTATGAATTTCCCGACTCGGTTACTGTCCCTCCTGTTTCGAACGTATAGTCTAAAAAGTCATTCTTCAAGAATTGAAAATCCTCATCATCTTTCAGACGAAACTTCCCTCCAAATTCATCACTGCTGGTTCCGTCCTCTCCAGACAAGAGAAGCACAATTCCACCTTTTGTCGGGTCGTGAAACCAGTCCCAAAACAGTCGAGCCAAATAGATGAATCCAGTCACCAACATCAAACTACCTAACATGACCATCAATAGTCGGATTGTATATCGCATCGTAACCTCCGTCACACATTATGTACTATCGTAACACGACATACGACGAATTGTCAGAAAAATCCAAATAAAAGGACCGGAAGATTTTCGGTCCACTGATTTACAAAATTGCTTCCGCGAGCAGACGGTCGAACTTACGCACGTCCACTTTCTTGTTCAAATTAATTTTAATTGTACCGGCGCGAGTGAACAGCTGGACTTCGGAATTAAAGTCGAACATCCTCCCCGCATTCTCCGTCGAGTACATATTGATTGAGTCGTACGGAAGCGAGTAGACCTCAATTTTTTTACCTGTCAGCCCTTGCGCATCGCGGACAATCAGACGTTTGTTCGTGAAGACGGCGACGTCACGGACAGTCTTATAGGCAGCGACCGCCCGCTCCCCATCGATGAATGACTCCGTGATATCATTCGGCACCTCGCACTCTGAATAAAACGTCCACGACAAATCGCCAATCGGGTTTCCCATATCGATTCCTCCCTATATGAAATGAATGTACTATCCCCTATATTCCACATTTCTTGTTTGATTAGACCTTGAATGGGAAGATAGTGTATAGCAACTTGATTGTAGAGGAGGACGTCGTCATGATTGCGCAACAAATCATCACATTGCTACTGATTGGCTATCTCATTTATTTGATTGATTCCAAACGAAATTACTTCCCTGTCCCGGTCATCTTGGTCTTGATCGGGATTGGTCTCTCATATATCGCCTTTTTTGATTCGGTATTCATTTCAAAAGATATGATCTTCGAGGTGTTCCTACCAGCACTTCTGTTTACATCGGCTTATCAGTTCAAATACAAAGATTTGAAAGACAATATCGGGATCATCACGATATTGAGTACGGTTGGTCTTGTCTTGACCGCCATCCTGATGGGGTATGGCACGTTTTGGATCAGCGAGCTCTTCACCCCGCTCAACCTGACCGCCTCATTCTTATTGGCGTCCATCTTGATTCCGACCGATCCCGTTTCCGTGACAGCCATTTTAAAACGGAGTAAAGGGGAAAAACGGATTGCGGATGTTGTCGAAGGTGAATCGATGGTGAACGATGGGACGAGTGTCGTCATCTTCACGATCTTCCTCAGTATGTTCGCGACAGGAGAACAGTTCTCCACGCTCAGCTTTTTAACTGAATTTTTGATTGTGTCTGCCGGAGGAATCGGCATCGGTTTTATCTTTGGATTTCTACTTAAGAAATTGATGATTGTCAGTTTTAAAAAACATGAACTCGTCATGTTGACGATCGTCATCGCATACGGGGCATTTTATCTCGCCGACGCGCTAGAAGTATCGGGTGTCCTTGCGACCGTCACAGCCGGAATGATGCTTTCTCATGAGCTCGGCATGAAAGAGGACTACGAATCGGTCCAGCGTCACTTGAATGGATTTTGGGACATCGTCATTCCGATATTGCTCGCTCTCCTGTTCTTATTGATTGGAATCGAAGCGACCAGCTATTTGTCTGTATCGCTCTGGACGTTCGCTGTTCTTTTATTCTTGCTTTCGCTTCTGACCCGGTTCATCGTCGTCGGCGGTCTCGTTTATACCGTTCCTGTATGGCGTAGAGAATTTAAAGACGATTTAACGGCGACTTCATTACTCACGTGGTCAGGAATTAAAGGGACGATGTCGATTGCCCTCGTCCTCTGGCTAGAGGCAGAGAACATTAACGGCTCGAGCGAAATGATATCTCTCGCGTTTGCCGTCATTTTACTCTCTCTGATCTTACAAAGCATCGGTGTCTACCCATTAACGACCTATTTAACGAATAAACATGACGAGTGACGGGACCCTTCCTTAGAGAAGGGTTTTTTACATTCTGAAATTGACATCGCCCACTTTTAGTGTAAAATTACACTTGTAATATACTAGGAGGTGATTCGTTGGAAAACACTTCAATACCATCCGCTGCCATCTCTACGGGGATTGTGACCGTCCTGCTTGCACTCATCGCTTCGTTTCTGACTCCATCGTTCTTGAAGGTTGGCATCATCTGGGATATTGTTGCGTTCTTAGTCATCGGGATTTCGACATTCAGTTTTACATACCATTATTATCAATCAAAACAATTGACCTACTGGCAATACATTTGCTGTTATATCATCGTCTGCCTGCTCTTATTTATCGTATTTCTCGGAATCTCGTGGATTTTGATTTTCATAAGCTCAGCGACGCTGTAAGTCAGACAAACAAGAAGGAGCACTTATGCAAAAATCCGAATTTATTGAACAAGTCTCTCGAAAAATGAAATTGATTCGTATCGAATCTCAGTATTCACAGGAAGAGATGGCGAACTTACTCGGTATTTCAAAAAAAACGCTTATCCAAATCGAGAAGGAGCGGAATGAAGCGAGTTGGTCGACGATTGTGACGCTATGCGCCTTGTTTAACGAAAGTGAGATTCTCATACACTTGATTGGTGACGACCCCGTCGAATTCGTCAAACTGATTGCGACCGAGAACACTTATGAGCCGAAAGAAAAAACACTCGGCGGACGCGTCTTTTGGCATGCAATCGAGTCAGGTCCACATTACACCCTTCAACAAAATATCATCAGCGGACATTATCGAATCATCGATCTCAACCATGTGAGGTGGTACAGCACGTTTGATGCAGAGGATGCCGAACAGGTAAGGTCGAAGTTGGAACATCAACGAGAGGGATTAAATGATTAAAAAGCGTAAAGATTTAATGATAGCTTTAATCCTCATCATCTTCACAATCACTTATTTTTGGTACGCTCCAAGCGTGACAAGTGGCACGATTGGATTCATCGGCACAATCATTTTACTCGTCCTCTCGTCGATTTTTACCACACGCTTGATTCAATCATACGTTTCACTTTCTTTGATGAAATTCGTCCTAATGATTGTGATTTCTTTCTTTGTACTTTGTTGCTTGTTGATCATTTTATTTTATGTTGTGGCTCTTTACCAGATGAATCATCTATAACGAATTGGAGGTTTTCACATGCGATTTTATGTCGGTTCAAGCTTTTCAAATATCGAAGAAGTACGGTTCATGCGTAATGAGCTGATTGCGCTCGGTCACACCCATACATATGATTGGACTCAAAACGAACGCGCCACATCGATTGATGCATTACGCTCGATTGGCGAAGAGGAGGTTTCTGGAATTCAATCAGCGGACTTTGTCGTCATCCTATTGCCTGGAGGTAAAGGCACACATGTTGAACTCGGGATTGCTATCGGGACGAGTAAACACGTTTTCCTATACGATTTGGGGGATCAGATGATGAATATGGAGGAGACGAGCACGTTTTATCATGTGAATGCGGTACAACGCTTGGAGGGACCGTTCAACGCCCTCCCCTACCAAATTCAAGATCGATTGAAGCTCTCTAATCACGTTTGAGCTGATGCCCTTTGTTCTCACGGAATCGAGCCGGGTTGTAGCCTACCCATTCCGTGAAATGCTTGTTGAGTTAATCTATATTTAATAGGTACTTAGATTAATCAATTCTACCCAATTGCATCACCAAATGTTGAATTTCAGTATTTAAGAAATCAGTCAACTCGACTAATTCTTCCTCAGATGGAAACAAGGATACGCCTGCTACTCGATAAGTATCAGGAATCGAAGCAGTACCACCTAAAGCTAATGCATTCTTATATTTGTTCAGAGTGTCGACCGGATGTTGCCTATACTGCATATACATGCGAAGTGCAGCAATCTGAGCAAGCGCATATTCTATGTAATAGAAAGGTGTTTCAAAAAGATGAATCACGCGCAGCCACTCTTTTCCTTTCAAATCACTCACATCGCTCCAATCAATCAAATCAGTCTCATATTGATCGACTAAGCGTTTAAATATTTCATCAAATGTGTCCACGTTCTTTTCTGAATCATATAGATTATGTTGAAATTGGTCCACGATGAAAACACTTGGTAAAAATTCGATGATTAATCGAAACTGTTCTAGTTTAGCTTGAATGAAAGCTCGTTCATCTGAAAAGATTTTTGTCCATTGGTCCATCGAAAATAGCTCTAGTGACATAGCTGCGAATTCGCCGACTTCAAACGAAATGGTCTGCGCTTCGAAAAATAGGTGTTGCTGTGAGAGATCATGGTGGATGGCGTGACCCATTTCATGTATTAACACAATGTAGTCATCAAATCCACCGAATCGGTTCATAAAAATGAAAGATGACCTTGAGTCGGGTAAAGATTCACAAAATCCACCTTCCGCTTTATTCGGTCGAGGCGTTAAATCGAGATGGCCCTTCGCACACATGTCCCTAAATAGCTTTTCAAAGTAGGGATCGACTTCATTCAAGATTCGTTCCGTTCCACTGATTAAGTCATGCAACGAAACGGATAAATCGTGATGATTCGAAAAGGGAGAAATGAATGAATCCCATGGCGAAAGTTTCGATTTCTTCAATTCCTTTGTCTGTAGTTGCTGGAACGAGCGGCGAAGTGGCTCAAAATGTCTACTCACTTGATTCGCAAATCGTATACAATCCTCGGCATCATAATCTAGACGACCTAGCTTCATAAAGGCTAGTTCACGATAACTCTTAGCGTTTAATCTTTGTGCCTGATGTTCCCTATTTTGAATAAGACTTCTCAAGCATTCAGTGATGTCAGCTTCTGTTGTGACATACGCTTTATAAATGAGCGTAAAAGCCTGTTTACGGATGGATTCGTCAGCATCGTATAGGTCTCCATGAAGTTCCGCAATCGATCTAGAATGATCTGTCGGGTCAGTCAATTGACCGATCGTTTGCAAATACTTCTGTATAAGTTGATCCTCTTCGATCAATAAATCAACATTCTCTTCATGATAAAGATTCATCCGATTTCGCATTAGGCGCGTCACGTGATCCTCATCCTTAATAGACTGTAATATAATTCGTGAAACATGTCTTTTCAGCTCATTGAGTGCAGGTTTTATCACGGTTTGAACATGATGTTGTCTTTGATTTGCTTCTTCACAATCGCTGTGTCGCTGTACGTCAATGTAACTCTTCGTGACGTATTCATCATATTTTCCAATCAATGCTGAATATTTCGATATAAATCCATCTAACTGATTAGAATCAATTTTATGAATAGTTGCAAGTACTTGGTTCGTCTCTTTTATTTCTTTATAGTCGATCAACACTGCACCTCGATTCTTCGTTGGCTTTTTATATTATAGATGAATTATAAAATTAAGTGCGACACCCAAACGTGAACACAAAAAAGCCCATGACGCTCTCCTCGTGTAGAATGAAGTCACCACAACACACATTCAAACGGAGGAAATCGCATGAGCTACACCCATCTTACCACAACGGAACGCGTGAAAATAGAGACCTATCTGGAGCTCGGGATGTCCATCCGGTCCATCGCGAGACGGCTCGGGCGACAGCCCTCGACCGTCTCGCGGGAGATCAGACGGAACCCCGACTACGTGGCTGAACGTGCCCAGAAACGCTACGAGAAGACGAAGACCAACTGCGGCGCCAAAACGAAACTCGATGACACGATGCGCCGGACGATCGTCTAGAAGCTGCGTGCGACCTGGTCCCCGGAACAGATCGTCGGCCGTCTCTACACAGGGAAAATTGCCTTCTCCACCATCTACCGATGGATCTACGCGGGACGGATCGACGTCGGTCTCCCCATCTCGAAACGACCTCCAGAGGTCAGGGGTCGCCGGACATTCGGGCATTGGGAGCTCGACACCGTCGTCTCCGGACATGGGAAATCGAAGGCGTGCGTCGCGACGTTCATCGAGCGGAAGAGCAGGTTCTATCTCGTCCTGCCGATCGCGGACCGCACCGCGGCCTCGATGGAAGGGGCAATCCATGCGGTGCACGGCGCCTTCCCGGAAGGCACGTTCGAGACGGCGACGACGGACCGGGGCAAGGAGTTCAGCGGTCACGAGCGCATCCAGGCGTCGCTCAGCGTGCCGATGTATTTCGCCGACCCGTACGCATCGTGGCAACGGGGGAGCAACGAGAACGCCAACGGGCTCCTCCGCGAGTTCTTCCCGAAAGGAACAGACTTCGCGCAGGTGGCGCACGACGCACTCGCGGATGCGCTCGCCAAGATCAACGGGCGGCCGAGAAAATGCCTGAACTGGAAAACCGCACACGAGGCCTTCACCGAGGAAGTGTTGCGCTTAATTTGACAAACCGTCTATTAAATAAAACTAGGGAAGACAAAATACCGATTTTTAGGGTTCAGAATAATCGTATCTTCATGGTTCCCTTCTTTATCTTCCCACTGAATAGTCAATTCCACTTTTTCATCCTCACTTTTAAACATTGGTTCCCAAGTGTGAATGAAGATGGTGGAATTCTTTTCCCCCGTCAGGTGTTCGCTGGTATTCTCAAGCTCATGGATCAGCTCACCGTCTTTAGTGAGTTCAGCCCCAACTAATGTAGCATCGTTTTCACCAAGCCAGTACACGTAACCTGTCCAGTCACCTTTTGGAGCATTCGACTCTCTATTATATTCTGCTTCCCATTGTTTAGAATTCCCGATCCATTTAGGAGGTTGATTTATAGAAAAAATGATCCAGATTGCTAAGATCGAAACAATAGATAAAATAGTGTAGGTGATCTTTTTATAGTTCATATAGTCTCCTCAAATTATCAAAGTCCTTATAAGACTTTATTTAATTTTAATTACTCTAAAACTAAGGGAATCATTGCCTCGGTTTTTGAAGTCTTGGTTATAATAATTGGCTGTATTAGAAGAAATATATACAGTTCCATTAGCTTTTCTATTTACGACAACCGAGTGAAACCATCCATTTTTACTTTTAAATTGAATGACATCTCCAACGTTTGCATTACTAATGATGGTGTTTTTTGTTAGTACTAGTTGTGGCGCTCATGCCTGTCTTTGTCCAATACGAGTAGAAATCCGTCACTCTTACCCATGAGGTAGATGTCTTATCTCGCATATAGCAACTATTAGACCCTGTGCAATCCATGTAGTTGTCATTAAACCAATACGTGGTCGTTTCAAGCATACCATTTTTTACAGGCGATGGTTTTACTTCCGCTTTTCCACCAGCGTGAATCGCATGTGAAACAAAATTAGTACAGTTTAAATTATAACGTTTATAATTGGGATTGGTTTTGGTTGCATATTGCCTTGCATAATCAGCCACTTTAGTTCTATTGTATGTAGCCATGATGGAGAACTGAGGAATTTTTAGCGATTCCTGTTCTTCTAATTCTTGTTCAAATTCTTCATTGGCAATATCACGAAGCTTAATATCTTCCTTTAAATTTTAATTATCCTAAATCTCTTTGATTTTTCATTCATGCAGGAATACTTTTGTTTTTATACGATGAATTGTTGTTTCCAATTTTTTCACAATGTGCTATCCTTTTAAAAATGATCTGACAAACGCGATGAAGAGAACAGTACATCAACGAATTTTTCGTAGAGAGCTCCGTCTGGTGAAAAGGAGTAAAGAACGTTGGTCGAAACAAGCCTCTGAGCAGCGCCATGGAACTCACCCCGAGGGATATGGCGACGGGCACTCCCGTTATAGAGTTGAGGTATAGTCCGATTTTTTCGGGAGTACCGAATAAGGTTCGTGCGGTAACGTGCGGACGAACAGGGGTGGCACCACGATGAGAATCTCGTCCCCAAGAATTCGTTCTTGGGGGTGGGATTTTTTTGCGTTCCGAAAGTGATCAATATTAGAAGGAGTGATTGACTTGAACTCGTTTCGAAAAACCTCTACGCTGCTGCTCGTCAGTGTCGGAACCTCAAACCTCGGTGCCTGGGTATACTTTATCGCACTCAACTTGATTGTCTTAGAGCTGACGGGATCCCCTTTCGCCGTCTCGATTCTCTATGTATTAGTCCCGCTCGCATCGCTCGTCTCGAATCTTTGGTCAGGTAGCCTGATTGACCGGGTCGATACGAGACGACTGATGATGTTACTGGATGGTCTGCGTGCGTTCCTCGTATTCAGCTTAGGCTGGATTGATTCACTGTGGCTCATCTACGGGATTGTCTTTCTTCTCAATGTGATGAGCTCGTTATTCGAATCATCGAGTCTGGTCTACATGACGCAACTCGTACCTGCTTCAAATCGACAAAAGTTCAATGCGATGAAGAACTTTGTGCAATCATCCGGATTTATTTTAGGTCCAACAATTGCCGGACTACTCTTGCTAGTTGGGAGTCCAACAACTGCAATTTTCGTGAACGCGTTCGCACTCGTTGTCTCGGTCGGAATGTTGTCGCGCCTACCGTCTCATCTTAGAACGAATGCATCTATTGAATCCTTCTCCGTCCGATTAATTATCGAAGATTGGAAAGTCGTCATCCGATTCGCTTCGAATGCCAGATATGTGACAATCATCTATGGCTTGTTCTGTGTCATAACCATCTTCATGTCTGGACTCGATTCGTTGGAAGCGTCATTTGCGACCCAAGTCCTTCACTTATCTGAGAGCCGATATGGCTTTCTTGTCAGTATCGCTGGGATTGGAATTATCGTTGGGTCACTCATCAATTCAAGATGGAGTCACCGTTTATCCTTATCGTTTTGTATCGGATTCGGGGCAATCATGACACCCGTCGGCTATCTCCTATTCGCAGGCTCTTCTTCGTTCACGATGGCTTCCATCGGATTCTTTATTCTGACGTTCGCGCTTGCGTTCGCCAATACCGGATTTTTGTCATTCTATCAACACCAAGTTCCTATCGAAATCATGGGCCGGTTCTCTGGCGTCATCAATGTGGCAGAGTCGCTATTCGTCATCCTGCTCACATTCGGGATTGGACTCCTTGCCGAAATGGTCGGGATTCGCCCAGTCTATCTCGCATTCTCGATTGTCTTCTTCCTCGTTGGTTGTTACACCATATATGTCATTCGCGATCGCTCGAAACGGGAGTATTTCATATACAATCAAATTGAAGAAGTGTCTTAAGTCATGAGCCGGTCGTTTTTATGCGACCGGCTTGTTTTAATCGATGAATCGCTTCATTGATTTTTCATCACACACTCCACCGTTTAATCAGCTCAAGATCCTCTGGAAATGCAAGTTCCAATCGCTCTATTTCATGAATCGACCACCATTTTACCTCATCAATGTCCGAGTCGATAGTTGCAGTCGCCACTCGCTCGTCACACGTTGCCAAAAAATAGTGCGTTTCGACTTGATAACTTGAGATGATGGCTCGTTTGATATGTGATCTTTGATTAATAGAAATGCGATAACCCGTTTCTTCGAACACTTCACGCAGATAACACTGTTCAGGCGTTTCTCCTTCTTCTAAACCACCTGATGGCAAACTCCATTGTTGCACGTCACGATTCTTTACGAGAAGAACTTTCCTCTCTTCGTTGATGCATAAAGCAGCTGATCCAATCCACTGTTTCATAGTTTTATTACTCCTTTTTCATTTTTCTGCTTGCAGGTGACGTTACGTCACCCGATATGATGGGGCTACAACCACATAAGGAGGAAATACGATGTTGAATCAAATGCAAAAGAAAACAACTCCCATTTGGACATGGAATCAGTTCGCAATTACGATGGTTCTTCTATTCGGAGTGACGCCCCTACTTATCGAGCGACAATTACACAACTTTCTAGAACAGTCATGGGGAAACACCCTCTATTCAGGAACAAGTATCGGCCTGTTATTAGCCATAATATTTATGACTGTCCTCTATCTCGTCGCAATACGTCCTCAAACCCTATCGCTGGAAACGTTAGGACTTCGCCGTTTTCCATTGAAAGATTCGGGCATCATCTTTCTATGGACAATTGTGTTAATTGTACTCAGTATCATCATCGTCGTATTCCAATCATATTTCGGCATCGGTACGTCGAATACAAAAACAGAGAGTTTGCAAAGTGACTTGTCGCTTATCTCCATACTGATTGCGTTTGGGTCGGCGGCCATCATATCACCAATCTATGAAGAAATCTTTTATCGTGGGTTCTTATACCGCTTCTTTCAAGAACGATTTGGGGTTGGGATCGGGATGATCGTAAGTGCTGGAATATTCACTCTCGCTCATTTACCGACGACAAACACGTTACTCGTCAATTTTGTATCGGGACTAGTATTCGCTTGGGTATATGAACGGACCAACTCTATCTATTCCAGCATGCTCATCCATGGCACCTTTAATGGGCTAGCCGTTCTATTGACTGCATTGGCATGAGGGAATCAGTCTGCTATCTCTTGATATAGTGAATCAATATAGGCAAGAATCGATGCATCGATTGGATACAGTCCTAATTCATTCGATGCATCAGTTGATTTTCGAATCTTCCAAAATGATTCAATCAATTGTTGATTGTCTCCAAATGTCTCGTCTGTTAACCAAGTCAAATCTTCTTTAAGAATTTGGGCTTCTTTTGAGGAAGGGGCGACCCCGCGTTCGATTAGAATTTCGGTTCTCCGAATCAAGTTGATCCACTTTTTCGTATCATGCTCACCGTCTTCTAATTTAGGTAAACTTGCTTGCAATGAATCAGACTCTTCTTCCGTAAAATAGTCCGTCCATTGTTTCCGGTCATTTGATTTAGCTTGAATAGTTTGCAGTTTCATCCAATCGATTTTTTCATTTTCAAGCTTCATGGATTGAAGGAGTGTGACAGTATGGTTTCTTGCCTGCTTCAATTCCTCTATCTTTCCTTCTAACGAGGACAGATGGGCGGACAAGATGCTTGTAAGTGATTCTTCATCTAAGATTCTCCGAATCTCATCAAGCGGCACGGCCATCGATTTTAAAAGCATGATTTTTTGAAGGCGAAACATTTCGTCGTCACTATAAAATCGTTTCTGTACATCGTTTGTATACGATGGAGTGACCAAATTGATTTGGTCATAGTATCGAAGCGTACGCACTGACACGTTCAGTTTTCTCGCGACCTCTCCCGTTGAATAGTGTCTGGTCAATTTTTGACCCTCCTAACTACATATGACGTGTATGTATGAATATCTTTTGAACTGATGAATCCCTTCATCCTAATCTGAAAATGAAATTCGTGGTACATCCCCATCCATTCACTAATCATTTCTCGAGTGAACATCTACGTCATCCTTTCGTGTCCCAATCAATCGATAGTCGTCTTGATTCTGAATGGCATCGAGAACCCCTTCTACAATCTCGTCATGTGTCAACCAACGGACAGATGCCATCTCATGAATTTCACCTAATTGAACTTGTCGATACGTTTGTTGTTCATTGAAACATAGACAATTCTTCTCATATTCCGAATTCGCCCGGCTACCTAAAATATGTATCACCTCTGCAGTCTCCGAATGTTCCAAAATGATTTGCATCGCTTTCCCTGAGCCGCGATGCACCCAGGCGATAACTCGATCAAACGGACCGTTTTGTTGAACTGCATGCTGCAGTGCGCTTGAAAGTGCTTCTTCCTCGCGATAATCAACAATCAGTGGATGACACGTTTCAGGATTTCGTTGTACGATGCTTGCCATTTTTTCTTTATCTCGTCCAATGACCGTGACATCCTGTTCAATCGCTAAATAAGATGTAAGTTCGGCCAACATCCCTGTCCCTCCGACAATCAACATATGTTTTAGATTCATACCACCACCTCGTTTTCCATTATACACCAATCATTCATTCTTCTTTTCCTATAGATGTGTTCGGAAATATTCACGTCTTTTCAAAAATAAACCTTTCATAATCGAGTGAATCACTTATAATGAATCAAGTGTTCAAATCGGTTTGAACACTCACTATTTTGGAAAATGGATAATAGTGTAACGATTTCAATTTATTTCTTTTAAGAGGAGGATACCTATGAGACATTGGACAACGAGTTCACTACAACTGATTGCACTCATCGTTGTATCGTTGGCATGTAGTATTCTATTTTCCTCTCTGCTGATCATGAATCATCTACCTGTTTGGTGGATGATCTGTATTCCGATTCTTTATCTTTCAACGTTGCTCATTTATCGCGGGTCTGGTGTACTCATTCTGTTAGGATTCGCTGCTTACTTTTTAATCACGATGCCTGTGTATGAGACTGCCGCTACTGCGCAACTATATATTTTATTACTATTAGCGATTTTGACGGGGTTGTCTTACTGGCTCCAAGTCAAGCTGTTTCATGCCCAGTTTGCACTAAAGGTTGCGGAAGCGAGGGTCAGTCAGTTAATTGCGGTCGACCCAGAGACTGGTTTTGATAACCGAGATCGGTTTTTGATGGATGTAGAGGCTGAACGGAATCGGTTGATTCGCCACGGGGAAACGTTTGTGGTGTCATTCATCACATTACCGATTCTTGATGATTTTGAAAAACGGTATGGTTCATCCGAGTATGAATGGTTCTTGAACTACTTTAGTGATGAACTTCACGAAGCGACTCGACGAACAGACAAGAAATATCGAGTTGCGCAAGACACATTCGCTATGATTTTCCCTCAAACGTCAATCGAAAATGCACAAATTGTACATGAACGAATCAGACAACTACTCCTAGAGTATTCACGTCAGAGCGGAGATTCGCTCACAGTTGAATGCTCAGACAAATCGTTTGAAGTGAACTTAGAGAACGCATCCATTCGATTAGAAGAAATTCATCGGTATATAGAATCTAAAGACTAAAAAATGAGTTCATTCGTGAACTCATTTTTTGATGGAGTGAATATGAAATTCGTGTTTCTCATCCATTTCGACGATATATTGTTGATCAAGTACCATCTGAATCGGGCTCGGAATCGACAGTTTTGGTGAGAAGAGCCAAACACGCCCTCGAGGTACGAGGAGAATGTAAGTATTGTGATTTGGAGGACCTATGAAGTTCAAATGACGAGGGTCAATTGAGTTTCCATCTCTCCCGTCTTACTCCAATTGTTTCAAGCTCCTGTGCGACGAGAGACGGGTCTTCTACCGTCAAACTCATCTCGCCGATTCCAAGAAACTCATTTGACGAAAAAGATTCGATGTTACTTTCCGGATTAATCGAATGTCGAGCAATCAACTCGACGATGTTCTCATCCGCGTCGTAAAAATAAAGCGACGATGCATCGATCCCTTCAAAATAGATTTCGTCCTCCCCGTCTTCGGTCAAAAGCGGGACACGTGACATGATCCATTCTTTTGCTTCTTTGAACCGGTTAGCCGGAATATTGATTGCGAAATGGTATTGTCGCTCTTGCGCCGTTACAGCCTCTTGAAATATCAAGGTATCTTCTCCTAATTCGATTTGAAATCGGGTCGAATCTTCGTCACCGACGGATAGTCCAAGCTTCTCCACATAAAAACGTTTCATTTCGTCGAGCCGGTTCGTATAGAGCGTGGCTTCTGTGATTCTCATAAAATCCCTCCTCGTATTCCTCATGTTCTTGCTTATCTATGTGACTTGATGGCTCGCTTGTATTTTTGGTATTCTGCCCAACTCATATTCATTCCTAGTAAATCAGAACAACAATCTTCTTTCCACGTAATCGGATTGAAACCAGTCTTTAACGCTACGTGACTCTTGCCTGAATCATCAAAATTCAGAGTCAATTGAGCCACACCTTTCTCCGTATAGGTTTTAGCCAATCTCGGATTATACCGGCTGTATTGCTCACCTAGAGAAAAATATGGCTGTACTGCCCACGGACATCGCTCAATTGCCATTTGAAGATATTCGCGCTCTTTATGTCGTAGCACCTTTGAAACGCTTAGACAAATCAATGCAGAAACTTCAGGTGTTGCTACTTCAATCAATCGATTCGCCACTTCAATGACTTCCTCGTCTATCTCAAAATCATTCCATCCCATATCATATAATGCCAAGGCAAAATAGAAGGGTTTATCTGGATGGTATGAAAAGGCGGTTCGGCAAAATGCATTCACTCGATCATAATCTTCAATCCGATCCAACCGTTCGTAACCAATAAGCAAATCCCAGCGATATGATTCGGTCGGATCGAGCAGCACATAGTCAATTAACAGCTGCTCGATGTCCGGAGTGTCGCCCATGAATTGTTCAAGTTCTTTGAATCGTTTGTCGTGAACAAGTAACTCGATTCGCTCCAACATCTTCTGCTGAATCGAAGTGAGCGCTTGATTTCCTGTATACAAATCGAAAATCAAAGATGACTTCAATTGACTCACCCTGATCTCCTCCTTTATCCGCTACGTTCAACGAGTCGGAATATATCATCGACCCGCGACCTCGTGATACCATTACGCTGCTCCATTGCAAGAGGATGATTCGTTGGTTCGAGTTCAATCAATGGACGTAGTCCGACTCCACGCATATGTACGTTTGTCTTTAGATTGATGGTATCTGGATAGATGGGAAGATCCGTCGATAACCAGCCGAACATCGGGCCGAGGTCTACACGAGCTGGTTCATCCCATAAATCGATGACTTTGAAAAAGTTATCCGCACTGAGTGATACCCAGACATTCCAGATGAAAGGATCGTCTTCTCCAATGATCGGGAGTTCGAGGCATCCGTTGATAAAGAAATGAGCTTCATCGAGGACGCAAATATCATCTGTCAAAACGACGCGCTTCTTCATCTCCCGTTTCGATAGGCCGTCTAATACTGATGGCATGATCGATCCAAAGCCGACTGTATGTTCTTTACTCGTGCCACATATCGAGCAGTTGCAATCACTATTGTGTTTTCGATTGAAAAGGTATCTCATAAGTACTCGCTTTCTGATTTGTGTTTAATTAATGGTATGTGAAATAAACCCATTCATTTTACACGTATTTCATTTTTTATAGGAAATCACGGTTTGTTAGACGAATGTAGTAACTCTTGAATCAGTCTCTAACACTCGCGTCCGCGTATCATTTTTAGATAAAAACACTTCTTCCCCATTTTCATCAAAGCAGTATGCGATCGGAAGCGAGATTCCACAATTTCGATACGATCCATCTGCGTGACTCGTTCCGATAATCATCGCTTTACGTTCCATCGCAATCTTTCTCGCTTCTTCCGTCCACTCCATGAATTGTTCCTCACTAAACATCCCGACTCCGATTGGATTAAATATGATCGACAGATGCTCATGCGTTTTCAAGCCCTCACACCCCATAAAAATCTCCCAGCAAAGTAAATAACCGTATTCTTCCGCTCCATCCGTGACACTTGATGGCATGAACAAGAGCTCATTCTCTGGTGTTTTCCGTCGCGTTAACAACGTGTCACCTTGCTTGTTTATGATGAGGACCCGATCTTTATTCGTGTCATCTCGATACCCTAAAACAATCGTTGTGTTGAATTGGATCGCTAAATCACTCAGCTCATCCAATTCTCTATATGTACAATACCCCTCTGGATAGAGAATCAAGTCCACCGTAGGGTTTGATTCAATCTCTCCCTTCAGTTGCTCGAGATTTCGCTCTATCTTCGGTTGCCCAATCAATATATTCATGACTATTCGCCCGCTCTCATGATTTGTCTAGTTGGTGAATCCATACATATGTAAGTGAGGTTGTCGACCAAACCCCACGATAAAGCAAGAATTTGATACTTCTCTTTATACTATCATTTAATTTATTCTGCATTAATGCTCACCATCACATTTCCAACCTTTTTCCCTTGGTCCACATATCGGTGCGCTTCGACAATCTTATCGAGTGGATATACCGTATCAATGACGGGTTGCAATGCTCCTGACTCAAACAATTCGTTCAAAAATATCAAATCCTCTTTACGTTCACTGGCTGGTCCTTGCCCCGCGACAGAACTGAAGGCCCCGTTATCGCTCACATGGGCTTTCGCTAATCGTTTATCGATTTTCCCTGAGGCATCAAAGACCATATCATACGTATTTAATTCAAGATCGTACCCCTCTTTCGTGTAATCGACGACCACATCAGCCCCAAGTCGCTTCACAAGTTCAACGTTTCGCTCGTGGCAAACTGCTGTGACATGCACGCCGTAATGCTTCGCAATCTGTAAGGCAGTCGAACCGACAGCACCCACTCCACCATAAATGAGAACGTTCGTCGCTCGCTCGATACGTGCCTTCCGTAAAAAATGTAATGCAGTCGTCCCACCAAATGGTAGCGCCGCTGCCTCGATAAAGCTGGCATGCGCGGGCATCTGAAACACACATTTCGATTCGTTCACACATGCAAACTCCGCATAACCACCAAAACGCATCCCAGTGAGGGCATAGACGTTGTCTCCGACCTGAAAGTTTTTCACACTGTTTCCTGTTTCTACGACGGTACCTGCCAACACGACACCGAGAATCGGTTGACGTGGAGCCTTAAACCCAACAACTAATCGCATCGGTAGTTTTCCTAATGCTGGAACGTCTAGTGCGCGGAGGCGTCGGTCTCCCGAGTGGACGGCCGATGCATGGACTTGAATCAGGATATCATTACTTTTCGGCTTCGGTTGATGCACTTCTTGAATGACGAGTACTTCCGGTGGCCCATACGTGGTACAAATCGCAGCTTTCATATCGATTCACTCCATTCATGAATTGTCACCTCAATCTGTTATACACGTTCCCTCAAACAAGACCGTTCAGTCCATTCGATATAGAAAAACCGGATCATATCATACGATATCATCCGGTTCCTTCCTTAATGACACAGTCGAATCAACAAGGGTGAACGGATTCGAAAGGGAAGCAGCTGCCGCTTCCGATTGTGCTAGACTTGCCTCGGTCACCACCGGTTCCTGACGTCTGAGCTTAAATGCTCGCTCGAGACGGCTCGTCAACAAATTGAAAATAAAGATAAGCGCAGCAAGTGACATGGCCGGGACGAGAAATAGATGATTCGTCATCCATGTCATCGCAGTGAACTGTCTGAAATAATACCCGAACATCGAAGACCACTCATAGACGGTCGGCATGATCCCTTCATGTAACAAGACCGTTCCTCCGAAGAAAATCCCAAACAGTGAGAGATGAATGAGCAACATGAGCGTCTGAACAAACTGTTGCATGAAGACGATCACGAGGGTTGGGACGAGATGCGGGAAAAGGTGCAATCTCACACGATGCCAGACACTGCCACCAAGCGTCTGAGCCACGATCATGAACTCTTGTTGAAGCAATTGTCGAATCTCTGTGATGAGGTATAACGTGACGGCCGGTAATCCGAGAACGACTAAGACGATTAGTTCAATCTTTACTCGATCCCATAATGGAGGCACCTGTGTCGAATCATAAAAGGTCAGTGTTCCTACTAACATCATCAATGCGATCAATGATATCGGCAGAATCAAAAAACCGTCCAATAGCGTTTTAAAGAATTGATTTAAGCGAGCCCCCCTGAAAGCAAGGGGAATGCCAATCAATAGTCCGATGACCATCCGTCCGAATGCGACGAGCGCACAGATGCCAACGGTCCACTTAAATCCTTCCACGAGCATTTGGAATAAATCATATCCAGCATTGTCCGTCCCGAGCCATTGATATTTTGAGGGTTCTAATGGTGGTATTCCAATGAGTCTCCCTTCATCAGAGTAGAGCATGAGGGTTTGATCTACGTTCCCATCACGAAACACGGTATTTCCAAAACTCATCAACAATAGACCCGCTACGATGACAAAGCAGAAGAGAAAAATTGGGTCACGCATTAATACTCGACGCATCAAATCCCTCCTTTCCATGCATTCGGAATAATCCATTCAATCAGTAAATCCAGTAGAAAAATCGGGATATAGATGACGAATAAGATGACCAGTAAGATCTCCATCTGCGGGTTGTAGACGGCGAATCGGAATAACCCTTGAACGTTAAATAGATATTCGACAATCAAAAGTGTCGATAAGATGGTAATGATGTTCGAACGGAAAAAGAGGTAAAACCGATAGATGATATTCGGCAACAAGTGTTTCCAAAACAACCCTCTCGGTCGAATCCCTTTCGCTTGCGCGAGCTCGAGATACGGAATGGCTTCTTGTTCATGAATATGAATCGTCAACCATTTGATAAAGAAGAATAATGTCGTCATCGTCAAAGTGACGATTGGGAGAAACCGAATGTACTCTGCGAATCCTCCGGCCACTTCAATGCGATCGAATCCCGTAGATTTATGGATTGTAATCGCAAGAAATTGAGAAAAAATTAACCAGAATAAATCTGGTACCATCTCGAGCGTCTGACTCGTTTGGTGCAAGACTGTACGAACTCGTCTCCCGCTGCGGTAATAGAAGTACGCATATATTAATCCTAGCGAGGTCGATACTGCGAGTGCTGTGGTAAAAATGATGACCGACTCTTTGACGAGGGGTCCAAGTGCCGGCAAGAGCGGCAAGTAACGTTGCGCGGTGATGTTGTAATATGTAATGTCCTCTAATTTTTGTAATTGATCCATCTGTTGTTGAATCCCATTCCAATAATTCGTCAGACTAAAATCCGTCTGAACGACGAGCGATGGTAGCGCACTGATTGCAATCAAGATGAAAAATGCGACAATCAGATGAACTGATTTTCGAGCAATATACGTCATAGTTCGATCTCCTTTTGAATGCCAATCTCTCAATCAAAAGTGTGAAAGGATGTTCGTTTGATTGTTCATTTTCTAAAGGGAATAATATCCAAAGACACTTTCCACTGATTCTAGCATATTTATTATGCAAATAGAAACAATTTTCTGAAATTTATTTGGGTTAATTTGTATGATACAATGTATAGATAGAAATATTTAGGGGGTTATAGGATGTGGATTATTTTTGGATTGGCGGCGATTGGGGCGACGCTCATCAATTTGACCGTATTTATGATGGAGAAGGACTATAAGCTGCCGATGGCGATTGCCCTATCATTAGTTGCTCTCACGTTATGCGCCGAGTATAGCTTGCTCAACATGTGGGTCGAAGCAAAAGACTGGGCTGCCATAATGGATGTCGTACCCGGTATGTCTCGTGCGTTATGGTTTTTGACGATTGCGGCAATCTTTATGAATATCCTTCCGATCTTTTTAGAGAGAAAACGAAACAAGATGAAGGAATCGAAATGATAAATAGTACGTTTGCCAAGTTCCACTCATTTGGTGCATGACAATGAATCATAAACTTATTGCGATTCTCTCCAACCCTTTTGGTATATTCATTTTTGCCTTGATTTCACTGTCTTTTATATGGCAGACAGTATCCCGTTATTTGTCGTCTCAGTATCTTTTCTTCGGAACCAATTTGGTCGGTGGACTTGCATTTATCGTCATGATGTTACTTTTATGGCGTACATATAAGAAAAGGACAGAAAAACGTGTTCGAAGCTATGCATTTAGCTTTGAACACGTTTTTGTTCGACCATGTCACGCGATCAATCATCTGAATGAGTTGAGTACAATAACTCACCGTCAAGTGAGCGCAACTCATAATCGATTCCTGATTGCATCTGCTTTGTCATTATTGCGCGACACGTAAACACATATCCTGGACCATATGCAACGTCCGGAATTTCCTTGAAGCCGTATGACCGCTCTCCGAACCATAGCGTCACGTTCGATGAACCCTTCGATGATCGGTCATCGACGACATAACATTCTCCCGTCTCGACGATGTGATTCGTCGTCATGCGGTCGTACGTTTCCATGCCTGCCATTCCAAGTATAGCAACTGATGCGAAAACAGCGAGAAAGACTTTTCCTAATTTCACACGATTGCGTGTCTTCCACCACTCTCTCCAGTAGATGACAAGAGATCCTAAACACAATAATCCAATGAACCAAGTGAATACAATTTCCAACAACCCCATCACCTCGATATTCACTACGTATTTTTTCTACTAAAAGATTCGATTCTTATTCACAATTAAAAAACTCGACATACGTCGAGTTAAGTCGTTTCATATTCTAGTTTTCGCTTTTGCCAAGCGACAAGGAGGATACTGATAATGACGAGTAGGAACCAGGACGACAGTTTTCCTAAATCAACGATGGCCCAACCGTTCAATTGGTCCGGATACGCCCAGCCGTTGTAGAACGTGACAATATTTTCAGCAAGCCAGATAAAGCAGGCAATCAAGAAGAATGACAGGACGACCGGCATCTCAAATCGTCGATCGTCGAGTTTATACGAGACAACCGAGCGACCGAACGCCAAAAAGATGAATGCGATCAACAGCCACCGTAGGTCTAACCAAACATGGTGCCAAAAAAAGTTGAAGTAAATGGCGATGCCAAGTCCGAAGGCGATGATTGGGTGCGGCATCTTCGTAAATCGTAAATCGAGACGACGCCATGCCTGGACGACGTAACTACCAACGCTCGCATACATAAATCCGGCATAGAGCGGGACGCCCCACACTTTTGTGAACGCCTCATCCGGATAACTCCATGACCCCATCTGCACCTTGAATAATTCAAGTCCAAGACCGATGACATGGAACCAGCTGATGACCTTCACTTCTTCCATCGTCTCGAGCCCCGTCTTCACAAGGACGACTTGAACGAACAAACACCAGATGAGTAAAACGTCATATCGTGGGAGTGGTAACTCTACAAACTTTGTGACGGCAAGCGCTCCGAAGATGGCGACCGGAAAGATACAACTAAGTGCCTGTTCGTAAGCGAAGATAAAGAGATAACGTATACGTCCCATCCGTTGTCCTACCTTTCGATGTATTCATATAAAAATGAGGATTCGCCATCATAAAACCGCGGGTCAAAGACGCCGAGCCGTTCTTCGTTTGCTACGATGACGACGAACGGCGACCATTTGGTCAATGTGCGCGCCTCATGATTCGCTTCAAACAATGGTTCAAGACTCGCCTTTTCGGCACTCGTCAATTCGTATTGCAAGGTCGCTTCTTGATATATCGAATCTTGAAAGAGCGATACGTCCTCGTCAGTCTTCGTAATGACCGTGAACTGAGTCGGGATAAATGAAGCCGAGAGCGCCACTTCGTCATATTCCTTTGAATAAGACTGATATAAATAGGCGCCCTGCGCACTTTGAAGCGCGACATAAAGAACGAGGGCAGCCCACGCATACCGATACGTCTTATAACGGACTTCTTGTTTACGTGCGACGAGCCAGGCGACCAAGAAGATTCCCCAATAGACAAAATCGACAATCGGGATCACACCGAATGTGATCCTCACGTCCGAGATCGGTTCGAAATACCCTGTCCCCCATGCATTGAACAAATCGGATGTATTGTGTACGAAGACAGACAATAATGCCCACCAAAAATAGCGGATGTCCGTCACTCGAAAGAGAAGGCGAACCAGTATGTAGATGAGCAGTGCAAAGAGCGGAACGAGGAAGATCGAGTGAGTGATGCCGCGATGCCACATCTGATACATGCCTTCCGTGTCCCATAGCCGTGAAATTACATCACTGTCAGGGATTTGGCTCCCGACGAGTGTCGTGACGAATAAGGCTCGTTTTTCATGTTGTTGTAAATCACGCTTATCGGCTGCACCATATAACGTCAAACCGAATAACGTATGTGTAATCGTATCCACGTTCTACCTCCATAGCGAAAGAGACATCTCCCAATCCTGGACGATGTCTCTTCCTATTAGTTCTCTTTATCCATTTTCATGGCGCGTCTTGCGACGATCGTTACGAAAATGACAGCGACAATCGGAATGATCAATGGCATCCAATTCAACATCCGCCTGTCCCCCTTCATCTAGTGTCGCAAGCAGTATAGCACATCTGCTTACTCGATGGAGGAATGAATGCTTGTATGTTCATAAGTAATTGCCATCTTCTCAATCGTTGCTTTCATATGATCACGAAGCGTGAGTGGTTCAACCACTTCTACTTGTGAACCCAAAGATAGCAACCAGTAAATAAATCCGTCAGAAACGGCCGCATCGAAACGGATGAGGAATCGTTCTCCATGTTCAGAAACAGAAACGTCTTCCCCTAACTTGTCAAAGATGACCGGGAGAACGCGTTCGTCGACGGACAAAACGATTTGTTCATCAGATCCGTTATACATATTGAATGATTTTTGATAGTAATCATCAGGTAAATGATGCTTCGGACGAATGGTGCCATCTTCCACAATCTCCGAATTGACGATGCGGTCAACCCGGTAGTTCCGCACCTCTCCGATTGATTCGTCGATCCCGATCAAGTAGTACTGCTCGTGATTCCAATGCAAATCGATTGGATTAACGACGTATCGCTCTCCGTCACGGCGGAGCGGGAACGTTCGTTTCGTCACATCAAATCCGACGACGTCTGTATATTGGAACGAGATAGCTTTTCGTTCATGAATGGCCCGTTGGATACGATCGATATGATAAGGAATGTGTCCGTGTTTTTTCTTCGGCGTCTTGATGATCGATTGTAGCGTCTTCGCTTCAGGGATACTCGTCAGCATTTGAAGTTTCTCTACAATTTCCTCGGTCACGTCTTCCGAGATAAATTTCGCTGCGACAATCGCATCGACCATCATCCGGAGTTCATGAATCTCAAATAAGCGGGCCGAATGCCAATACTTTTTAGCGAGACCATTCTTCTCCAATTCATCCTGCACTTCAAACCCCGAATTATTCAGTGCCTGGATATCGTCTTTCACCGATTTTTTTGCTAACTTAGAAGTATCTCCTATCGTTGACAAGTACTCGAGCAAATCTTCAAGTGTCTTTGGATTCGCTTCGTCCGTGTAACGTTCGAAGAAACGTCGAACTTCAAGTAACCGCTCTCGGTTATTCACGGTTCTATCCCCTTTCGTTTCTCTATCTAAATTATGTATAAACAGACATTATCATTTTATTTCCACGAAATAAAGGTATTTTCCATTACAAAACGTTTAAGGAGGCGCCATCTAAGTTGAAATATTATGCACACGTCGACGGCTCAAAAATCGAATATATAGACCGCGGTCACGGTCCCGTCATCGTACTGATCCATGGGACCCAATCCTCGAGTCTAGAACCATACCATGTGGACCAACTCGTTTTATCCGGTTTCCGGGTCATTGTCCCATCTAGACCCGGATATGGAGAAACACCATACTCTTTTTCAGCATCTCCTCAATTGTTTGCATCCCGACTCTCTCACTTGATGCAAATGCTAGATATTGATCGATATCATGTATATGGCATCTCTGCCGGAGGACCGACCGCCATCGAGCTCGCTTCACAGAATCAGCGTGTACTCAGCTTGACACTCGCTGCCGCCGTAACGAGTGTCGTCGATTTCCCGTATCGGGACACGATCAGTCGAAATATCGTCCAGCCGGCATTCATCGCCCTTCAATACATCATGAAACAGTTCATCGCTCGTGCCATTCAAAAACATCCATTCGAAGCGACGGCCCGTATGATTCAATCGACGAGTGTGTTGGCACTCGAGACGATTCGAGAAGAGGTATCACCCTATGACATCTTCCTCCTAAAACGTGTCGCGAATCAGATGGCGTTTGGACTTGGCGCACAGTTCGATTTAAAACAACGTGTGTCAAGTGAGGTCTTACTCGGTGTCACCTGCCCGACATACATCGTCCATTCAAAAAATGACAAGGCCGTCCCCGTTCGTCATGCGCATTACGCGAAGCGATTGATCCCGCATGCTCAGTTAACAATCCTGAACAGCCCAGGACACCTCATTTGGGTCGGACGACAAGCGAGAAAATCAGAGCGACAAATCGAACGGTTTATCCGATTCAACTCGTAAGCATCTCAAAAAGAGGTGCTTTTTTACGTATCTAACTCGAGGGCATCAATCAATTGATTCGTCGTATGTTCCGGTAGTCGCCAGACAACGTCCGTTCGCTCAAGATGCGTGATGACACTCGGACGGTTCGGTTTACCGAGCCACAGCTGATATCGTTCATGCTCGCCACCTTTAAATTGCAGCAAGAGATCAAAATCGGGAGCCACTTCAATCTCAATACCTTCGATTTCTTCTGAACTTCGTAGCATTTCCGCGAACACTTTCACTTGATCCAACGAGTGGAACTCTAACGCTACTTCTGGATTGAATGTTCCACGCTCC
The DNA here is from genome assembly GCF_018617835.1 of Exiguobacterium sp. s101. NCBI lineage: Bacteria > Bacillati > Bacillota > Bacilli > Caryophanales > Exiguobacterium > Exiguobacterium sp. s101. The sequence continues at coordinate 125,980 of NZ_JACSKX010000006.1, forward strand.
GTTGACTCCGCCACCATCACGCCTTCCATTTCTTCTCGTTCCAGTTCTTCTGTATCGATTTTATAAGACAATGTCGCCTTACGAATTTCACCTGCCCACCGAATCCATTTATCCATCATTTCACTCCTCTCGTCTAATGTACGTATTATCAATCAAAACGGTTTCAACATTTGCAAAATAAAAAAGCCGAGCAATCGCTCAGCTTTTACACTCATTCATATTTCCAACCAACCAAAGTTGCATCCTCTCCGACATAGCGAATCCGTTTCTCGTCATCATTTGGGAAAACACGAAGCGTGGCCACAGCGTCACCGTCGTTGACGAAACATTCGACACTCGACGAGTCGACGAACAGATGTAAAGACGTGACATCGAGCACTATTGTTCGGGTCGTCCCGAACTCGGTTGCGAACGGTTCACCCGCATTCGTCCGATCGATGGTCAATTCCTGTGTTTCTTTCTCGTACCGAATCACGAGCGACTCATCTTCTGTCTTCAACAGTTCGAGCTCGAAGTCTTCTCCGGACGTCGACAATTCCAATTCATAACGTTCGGGCGAAATCACTTCGATATGCGCGCCTGTTTCATTTACGAAATGATTAGTTCGGAGTTGCTTCATTTCAGAGACTGGACGTTGCTTCAATACGCCATCTTCAAGCGATAGTTCTCGAGGAAGTGTCAACGCATGTGCCCAGCCGTACCGATCTGTCGGATATTCAATCTCCGGTAAGCCCATCCAACCGACTAAGATGCGACGGCCATCATGCTCCGTCGTTTGCGGGGCGTAAAAGTCAAACCCGAAGTCCAATTCTTCGAATGCCCCGTGGTTGAATGTACTCGTATTCAAGTCGAGGTCACCGGTCAAATATCCGGACTGATAGATGTTGTGGTAGCGATGACTCTCGGGCTTGATCCCTTGCGGAGAAAAGATGAGCACGTGTTTCCCGTCAAGTTCGAACACATCAGGACATTCCCACATGTAACCAAACTCTTCGAGTTCGGTCTTTACTTCACCTAAAAACGTCCATTCATTCAAGTCGGTCGAACGATATAAGACGACACATCCTGTCTCATCCGTTCGCTGTGCCCCGACAATCGCATAATATGATTCATCTTTTTCCCATACTTTCGGATCGCGGAAATGTTCCGTGTAACCGGCCGGAATATCCGGGATGGCCACGTTTCGCCGCTCGATCATCCCGTCACGCAATACACCAATAATTTGCGAGGCGTGACGCGTCCAATCGTCCGTACGATGATTCCCGGTATACATGACGTGAAGGGTGTCGTTTACGACGAACCCACTTCCAGAATAGGCACCGTGGGAATCCTCCTTCGTTTCAGGGACTAACGCCACCCCGCGGTCGGTCCAATGGACGAGATTTTTCGAACTGACATGATACCAATGTTTGAGACCGTGAACTGGCCCTAGCGGAAACCATTGATAAAATAAATGGTATTCTCCATCGTAATACGTGAAGCCGTTCGGGTCGTTGAGGAGGCCCGTAGGCGGCTGGATGTGGTATCCAAACCGCCATGGGGATGCGGTCGTCTTTGCACGGAGCACCTCCATCTCGAGGGCACTCACGTCACGGAGTGAACGATAACGTTCGGCCTTCGTCCAATTCATAGTGTCACTTCCTTTTTCGTTACGCGGCTTGTTTGACCGCTTCTTTTTTTGCTTGTCGTTTCGCAAGGATGAATGTCAACCCGAACGTCACAGCGAATGCAATCGCCATACCAATGATATACGAGATGATTGACCCCGGTGCGATTGAGATGATCCCTGGTAATCCAGCAGCACCAAGCGCTACTGCCAATACGTCGTTTCCAACGATGAACGCGGACGCGATGGCTGAACCGAAGATGGCTGCAACGAACGGATAACGAAGTTTTAAATTGACCCCGAACATGGCAGGCTCTGTGATTCCAAGTAATGCAGAGATTCCTGATGCAGAAGCTACACCTTTCATCTTCTTATCGCGAGTCAAGAAGAAGACCGCAAGAGTAGCCGCTCCTTGCGCGACGTTCGACATTGCAGCGATCGGGAAGATGAACGATCCGCCTGTTTCGGCGATATCAGCGAGAAGCTGTGTCTCAATCGCAATAAAGCTATGGTGCATCCCTGTGATCACGATTGGGGCGTAGAGAAGACCCATGATCAAGCCACCGACGAATCCGAGTGAATCATACGTCCACACCAATCCATCAATGATTAGGTTCCCTGCTTCACGTGTGATTGGACCCACGAAAGCGAACGTGATGAACGCTGTGAAGAGAAGGGAAAGTAATGGCGTAAGCAAGATGTCAAGTGACGCCGGCATGAACTTCCGGATGTTGATTTCAAGCTTCGATAAAATATACGTCGAGACGAGGACTGGTAAGACTTGTCCTTGGTATCCTAACTTTTCAATCTCAAGACCGAAGATGTTCCAAACCGGAATGTCTTCAACCGTTGCCTGTGCATATGCGTTAATCAAGTCCGGGTGAACCATGATCATTCCTAGTGCCGCACCAAGATATGGATTACCACCAAACCGCTTGGCTGCGGAGAACCCTATGAGTACTGGTAAGAAGACGAAGGCAGCGTTTGCGAACGTATTGATCATCGCTGCAAGATCCGCCATGCCTGGATACTGATCAATCAACGATTGTCCGTCAAAGAACAAATCCGGTGCCGTCAATAAGTTGTTGATCCCCATCAAGAGACCGCCGGCGACGATGGCCGGGATGATTGGAACAAAGATATCGGATAACATTTTGACGAACTGTTGGAGCGGGTTCATCTTTTTCGCTCCGGCTGACTTCACGTCTGTCGTTGACATGTCTCCAAGACCAGTCATCTGTGAGAACTCGGCATATACCTTGTTGACCGTACCTTGTCCGATGATGATTTGGTATTGTCCTCCCGTAGAGAACGTCCCTTTGACAACATCGAGTTGTTCGAGAGCTTTCTCATCGACCTTCGACTCATCGTTCAATACGAGTCGAAGGCGAGTCGCACAGTGGGCGGCTGCCGCAACGTTTTCTTTCCCACCAATCGCCTCTAAGATTGATGCTGCTTCTTTTTTGTAATCCATTTTCATTTCCCTCCTAACGCTTCATTTACAAGTTTTCGTGATGGAATGGCTGGTATAGCGCCGTATGCCGTACAAGTCAATGCTCCTGTTACGTTTGCATATTCAATGTCAGCCAGTAATCGCGCCGAATCAAATCCGAGTGTCGCCAAACGATACAAATAGGCACCGACGAACGCATCTCCCGCTCCCGTCGAATCGACACTGTCGATTGAGATTGAAGGAACGATTTCATGATGCGCGCTTGTCGCAATCAACGTCCCACGAGAGCCTAGTGTGATGGCAATCTGTTTTGCACCTAATTCAAGCAGTGCACGAACAGCGTCTTCTAGTTGTTCTTCTCCGGTTAACAAGTGTGCTTCTTCTTCGCTCAATTTAATGAAGTCCGATTCCGCGATGAAGTGTCTCGCATCTTGTTTAAATTGCTCGAGGTCCGTGATCAATGCATCTCGATAGTTCGGGTCGAACGAGATAAACAAGCCATCCCGCTTTGCAAATTGCAATAACTTGAAGTACGCGTCTTTCAATTTTCCATCAAGTAATGCTGTCGCCGAGCCGAAATGAATGATGTCTCCTGACTCGATTACCGATAAGTCGATCGACTCGAAAGCGAACTCTCCGTCACTTCCGCGACGGAATGTGAAGTCCCGCTCTCCGTCCTCTTGAATCGATACGAATGCAAATGTCGTATTTCCAGATTCCACAAGGTTTTCTGTTCGGACGCCGTTCTCGATCAACGTCTGTTTCAAAAAGAGACCAAACGGGTCATCTCCAACCTGTCCGAGGAAACTCGATTTTCCCCCGTGCTTACTGACGACTGCCGCGACATTCGCAGGTGCGCCTCCTGCTTTCTTGACGAACGTCGTCCCTTTAACGAGATCGCTTGACGCATCTTCACATACCCAGTCAATCAACAATTCGCCGATACAATGTACGGTGTTCATATCGTCCACCTCCATAAATCATAATAAGTTCTAAATATGATTGGTACCGGTTCCAAAATGATTTAAAAAAATGTTACGGAACCGGTTCCGCAACACGAATATAAATCATTTATTTTATATTGTCAACGCTTTCGCGCACTTTTAATTCGAAATTTGTGAACGTTTTCATCGGAACTTGTTCACCATGTAAAAGTTGCAACATCATATCGGCTGCTTTAGCACCAGTTCGGCGATATGGAAGATGGACGGTCGTGATGGATGGATGTAAGACTTCCGTAAAATCGTAGCCTCCGAATCCACTGACAGAAACATCATTCGGGACAGAGATGCCACGATTCGCCAATCCTTTCAATACGCCAAGTGCGATGTTGTCTGTCGCACAGACGATGAGAGAGACTGAACCGATATCATTCGCTAATTGTTCCCCGATTGGAATGGCGTCCTCAATCTTAAACGTCGTTTGAATGACTTTGACGTGTGCCCCCGACTCATGAAACGCCTTTAAAAATCCGTCGCGGCGGTCTTGGCCGACCGCGATATCCGATTCATATACTCCGACATAGACTACGTCTCGATGACCCCACTCCGTGAATTGTGTACCAAGTGCAAAAGCCGCTTCATGGTCCGGATATACGAGGCTGTGCACCTTGTCATGCTGCTGACCAATCAGTAAGACAGGGATTTGAATCGCTTCAATTGCCTCAAGGTGACGCTCTGTGACCGTTGTCCCAAGCCAAATGATCCCTGCGACCTTTTGTTTGGTCAAGTTGTATAATTGTTCGATTTCACGCTCTGTCTGCTGTGCCGTATTGACGACGAGCATCTGATACCCTCGATCAGTAAGCCGTTCGTCAATTCCCATCATCGTCCGCGAGGATGCATATGAATCGAGCCGTGGAACGATGACCCCAATCATCTTCGTCTGTTTCGACTTGAGACTTTGCGCGAACTGATTCGGTTCATAATTCGTCTCTCGAATGACCCGGTCGAGTTTTTCTCTCGTCGCCTTGCCGACAGAACCTCCGTTCAAATAGCGCGAGACTGTACTTTTTGCGACTCCTGCGAGCTCGGCGATATCTTTAATGGTGACTTGTTTCATCCTTACCCCTCCATATGAAAAAAGCTGACGTGCGAGACGCCGTCAGCTTAATGGTTTACTACATATCGTTTCTTAAAATTTAAATAATACAGGCCGTTCCGCTTTTCGAATCCATTTCGCAAAAGGACTTGTTGCATCTCTTGTTGGTGAGGACTCGTTGGTGGAATGCCAGCGCGGACGGTCTGTCCGTCTAATAACTCCGAACCTAGTAAGGCAAGACGTAGCCCTTCAGTCGCATACCCTTTATTTTTATACGGATCAAACACCATCAGGTCGAGTTGATATACTCTAGCAAGCTTGAGCAACAATACTTTACCGACAAGTTCGTCGTCGACCATCAAATCATAATAAAAGTCTTCTCCATAGCTGTGCTCTTTTGCGTGATAGAGTTGTTCTGTCCCCATCTCTTCAAAGATGCCTTTCAACTCTTCGGCAGAAACACCATATGAGTTTTCTCCGTATTTTTGAAAGTGTTCATATTCGATCTCATCAATTTGGCGAATAGGTTGACGCACGATGTTCATCCCGTGCCCTCCTTAACTAGTAGTTCAATATCTGTCTGCGCTTATTATAAACGAATCTACTCATGAAGCGCAAAAGATAACCGAACGTCATATCGGTTCAATATGAATATGAACCGAGTCGACAGCATGTTGTTCATCCAGTTTCCGTTCGATTTCGTCACACAATTCATGAGCCGAATCCACCGTCAAATCCCCATCAACTGCAATCGTCACGTCGAGCATCACGTGATTCCCTAAATGTCGTCCTTTGATTTCACGTACTTCTTTCACCCGTTCGAACTGTTCGATTGTCTCCTCATATGATTCCACAAGATGTGGCGGGAACCCATCTGAGAGTTGATGTGTGGCATCTAAGAAGATTTGTATCGCTGTGCGGATAATCATACCGGCAATGACAACTGCCAAAACCGTGTCCATCCAAGGGAGCTGAAAATATGCGAATAGAACACCGAGTGTTGCCCCAATCGAAATCATCGCATCTGCCAAGTTATCTTTCGCCGCTGCCTTTAGCGCCAGTGATTTTGTTTTCTTCGAAAGATTCAAATTGAAGCGATATACAGCGAACATGACGAGCGCACTGACGAACGCGACGACGGCTGCTAACGGGTTCGGTTCTGCATATTCTCCTCCGATTAAGTTAGACAGGCTATTGAAGAATACAAAGATACCGACTGCAACCATGATCAATGAAGCAACCAACGCCGAGATTGTCTCCATTTTCGCGTGTCCGTATTTATGTTCAGCGTCTCGAGGAAAAGCCGCAACCCGAATTCCGATATATACGGCGACCGACGCGATAATATCTGTCGTATTGTTGAATCCATCGGCTAGCACAGCCTCAGATTCATATAGATAACCAAAAAATACTTTTACTATAGATAAGATTAAATAGGTTGTGATCGATACAATCGCTCCTTTGAGCGCTTTTGGTGGATGATTTGTCGTTTCCATCCCCCCACCTCCCTTTTAGCTCAGTTAGTATAGCAGGTGAACTTCATGTGGGGATAGAGAAACAATGTTTCTTAAAGCCAAAATAAATGGAATAAATTCCCGGTAGTTTCGTTTAACAAATTTTATGGTAAAGTAAACAAGAAGAGACCTTAGGGTTAAACCTTAAAAAGAGGTGAAACAAATGTTTACAGAACGAGATGGGATTAAATTAAGATTGGAACAAATTGACAGATTACTCGTCGATTTGAATCGCGAGGCGAAGCAATTGATGGCACGCCTTCGCGAGTTAGATGCCTCTGGAGAAAATCCGCATGAAGTATCCTTGAAACCTGAAGAACGAGATACGTTGAAATCGTCAATTGATGAGACGCTTGAAGCACTGCAAAGCCGTTCAAAGCGTCCGGCGAACGTAAACGATGAGAAGAAGAAAGAACTTGCTTCTCATAAAGCACTTATCGATGAACTATCAGACTTACTCAGTAAGAAAAAATGAGACGCAGCGGCGTCTCATTTTTTATGGAGGAGCTAGTAACATGTATATCGTAACCACCTGTTTACGCCCGACAGACGAAGTTTTGTCTCGGGCGCATAGATATGCTGCAGAGTACAAGTTGAAGTTTGTCGATCGACGCAAACATTCGATTGATGAGCTGAAGAAACGCCATCACCAAGATGTACTTGTGTTTGATAAACGACGCGTCGAATACACACCACTACACAGTACAGAACCATTCTTTTTTCATCCTTCTAGCTCGGTCTTTCGAGTGAAACAACTTAGTCGTGGTGGAACAGATCCACTCATTGATGCATTACAAGCTACACTGGGTGATCGAATGTTAGATTGTACGCTCGGTCTGGGATCGGACAGCATCGTCATGAGCCATGCAGTCGGCACAACAGGAAAAATGGTCGGAATCGAAAGTCAATTTATCACGGCGCAACTCGTTCGAGAAGGCATGGCCGTTTGGGTAGAAAAAGATGAGCATGTGACTGAGGCGATGCGCCGCATTGAGGTCGTTCACGCCAATTCACTCGACTATTTGAAAACGTGTGCGGAAAATTCGTTTGATTGTATTTACTTTGATCCGATGTTTGAAAAAACGATTTCAGAATCGGTTCATTTGAACCCACTTCGCTCGATCGCCGACACTTCTCCTCTCACTCAAGAGTTGATTGCCGAAGCAAAACGAGTAGCCAAGAAACGAATTGTCTTGAAGGCGCATTTTGAGAGCGATACCTTTGAACGCTATGGTTTCACTCATATAAAACGTAAAACGTCGAAGTTCCATTACGGATATATCGACTTGGAGTCTAAGTCTATTTAGTTCATATTGACTAAATAGGTCATTAGACTCCTTTTTTGTTTATTATTTTCTGAATATTGACATTAATCAGACACAAAGGGTACATTTACATCAAAATCACACATTTTCCCATTATCTATTTACAGGAGGTTCACACAAATGAAAAAACGTTCTATTCGTCGAACGACACTCGCGGCTCTCATGACTTCTGCCATGACAGTCAGTATCGTTCCGGCTGCTGGTGCTGCCCCTTTAGCGGTTGCGCCACCCGGTCCGGCAACGAGCGAACTCGCTCCGTTCGACCACAACATTATCGACGAAGACCGTCTCGCGAAAGCGCTCGAGAAACGGGGCGTCATCAAAAAGGGGTTATCTGCATCTGAACGTATGAAAGCGGTCGACGCATATATCTCGAAAAAGCAAGGTGCAGCAAAAGATTCACATAAGCATGATGAAAAACTGAATGAAAAGGCTTCAAAAGCAAAAGAAAAGGTACATACTCAATTCGAAAAAGAAACAGAACGAATTCTCGACAAAGCGAAAAAAGGACAAGCGAACTATCGAAAAGGAAAACCAAATGGTCAAGTAAAAGTATCCCCTGCACAACAGTCTGCATACAACGGAGCTGTTCGTGAAGACAAAGTCCTCGTCCTTCTCGTCGAGTATAGCGACTTCAAACATAACAACATCATCCAAGAACCGGGCTACATGTATAGTGATAATTTCAGTAAAGAACATTACGAGAACTATATGTTTGGTGACAAGTCATTCGAACTCTTCAATGGAGAGAAAGTCCGGACGTTCAAACAATATTATGAAGAACAATCAGGTGGAAGCTACACAGTTGATGGTGAAGTTTCTGAATGGTTGACCGTTCCAGGAACTGCGAAAGACTATGGGGCGGACAAAGGTGATGGTGGACACGATAACGTCGGGCCTGGTCCACGTCAACTCGTCAAAGATGCGTTGAATGCAGCGGTCGCATCTGGTATCGACCTCGCAGAGCACGACCAATATGACCTTTACGACTTAGATGGAGACGGCGATTTCAACGAGCCGGACGGTCTCGTCGATCACTTGATGATTATCCACGCAGGTACTGGTCAAGAAGCTGGTGGTGGTGCGCTTAGTGACGATGCGGTTTGGTCACACCGCTGGGTTCTCGACGGTGTATACCCAGTAGCCGACACAGAAGCTACAGTTCCTTACTGGGGCGGAAAAATGGCTGCGTACGATTATACGATTCAACCTGAAGATGGCGCAGTCGGAGTCTTCGCACACGAATTTGGACATGATCTCGGTCTTCCAGATGAGTACGATACGCAGTACACAGGTCAAGGTGAGCCGGTACAGTCATGGTCTATCATGAGTGGCGGTAGCTGGGCCGGTAAAGTCGCAGGTACGGAACCGACAAGCTTCTCACCACAAAACAAAGAGTACTTCCAAAAAATCATGGGTGGAAACTGGGCGAACATCACAGAAGTCGACCTTGAAGACATCAACTCACAAGGGTTCGTCTCACAACTCGACCAGTCTGTGACGAAATCAAACAACCCAGGCATCGTCAAAGTCAACCTTCCTGATAAGAAGATAAAAGGAATCGAACCAGCTTATGGCGATCGCTATTACTACTCGACAAAGGGTGACGACATCCACACAGAGATGGCGACACCAAGTGTGAAACTCGGTGCTGACGGAGTCCTCACATTCGATTCATTCTATGAAGTCGAATCTGACTATGATTACTTGTACATTAAAGCCCTCAGCGGTGATCAAGAATTCGTTCTCGATGTATTCGGTGACGACGTCAACGGTGCAAACGAAGCAGGTTACCCTGCCGAGACGACGAACGGTACATGGGTCAACAAATCATACGATCTCTCACAATTTGCTGGACAAGATGTTCAAATCGTCTTTGAATACGTGACAGACGGCGGCGTCGCGATGAAAGGCTTCGCAGTCGACAACTTGTCAATCAAATCAGAATCAACAACGCTCTTCGCAGATGATGCGGAAGGCGCTGAAGCCGTCACTCTCGATGGATTCGTTTCTTCAGACGGATACGATTCAAAACCACACTACTACTACCTCGAGTGGCGTAACCATGCCGGGTCGGATATGGGTCTTCTCAACGGCCGTGGCGTGAAATACAACGCAGGTCTAGTCGTATGGTACGGTGATGACTCGTATACAGACAACTGGGTCGGTGTCCACCCTGGTGAAGGCTTCCTCGGTGTCGTCGATTCACATCCACAAGCGCTTATCGGTAACTTGAATGGACAACAGACAGTGACAAATAGCACACGTTACCAAATCGCTGACGCTGCATTCAGTCTCGATAAGACGCTCGCTTGGTATATCGATTCACCAAGTCGTGGTATCTATGACTACAAAGCACAAGCTGGCGTGAAGAAGTTCAATGATGCGAATTCGTACATCAACTCACTCATTCCAGATGCAGGACGTAAACTCCCGCAATACGGCCTCGTCATTGACGTAGTCGGTGAAGCGAAAGACAACTCTGCAGGTGCTGTTTGGATCCGAACAAAATAAGCATGATTCATCCGACCTCTAGTCTTCGGTTACCGAAGACTAGAGGTCTTATTATTCTGAAAAAGCTTGAAAAAGGCGATTAACCTGTGTAACATAGTGGGTGTAAAGCCTCTGTAGGTTAGTGGCAGACCTCAGCAATGGTAATGCTGCAGCACGAGTTCGATTCTCGTCGGAGGCATCAATAATACCGCTTAACAATGCGGTTTAGGGCACTTCCTGTTTATGACAGGAGGTGCTTTCTTTTTGGTGTGGCACAGAAATGGCACAGTTTTTGTTTTTTTTCGTGTCGCGAAACTCGATTTGTCGAATCGCTTATCAATTTGTCGAACGATTGCACTTCACAGGAGTTTCCACTAGCACTTTTTTGATATAGAAGAAGGTTTTTCAATTTTACAGTGTTTACCTAAGTGGACCCTCTCCCTCTCCCTTCACCTTGACATCATTTCCGTTCCTCTATAAACTTGAAAAGTTGAAATTATTGAATAGTTAAAGGAAGGAGCATGATTCATGCTAAACGAATGGTTATGGATTCCTTCCGCCATCCTTACACTCGGTCTTCTCGTCGTTAGCTACAAATTATTTGGTCGGGTCGGACTATACGCTTGGATTGCGATGGCTTCTGTCGTCGCAAATATTCAAGTCACGCAACAGATTGTAATTGGCGGATACATTTTTACGCTCGGTAACATCGTCTACGGTTCGCTTTACTTAGCGACTGACATTTTGAATGAAAAATACGGGCGAGCAGCTGCCCGAAAAGGGGTATGGCTCGGATTTTTCATTTTGATCGTCTCAACGGTACTCATGCAGTACGCCCTTTTGTATGAAGCGTTTGAAGAGGCGCTCTTCATGCACGAGAGTTTTGAGGCACTCTTCTCGATGCTACCATTGATCACACTCGGTAGCCTTGCCGCCTATTTAGTCTCTCAGTTGTTCGATGTCTTCGTCTATTCGAAAATTCGCGCAAAAACGGGCGAGAAAAAGCTATGGCTCCGGACAACCGGTTCGACCGTATTATCTCAATTGATTGATACGTTCACGTTCTGTATTATCGCTTTTTGGGGGATGGAATGGGACATTTGGTGGAATATCTTTATCACGACGTACGTAGCGAAGTTTGTAATTGCATGGATGGCTACACCATTCATGTATTATGCAAAACGGACAAATCCACAAGACGAAATAAAACAAGATGCTGCATAAGAAATGCCGTAACTTCTCGTTTGAAGTTACGGCATTTCTTCATGGTCGTTCGATTTGGATACGCACAGCATAAGGCCGAGCGGCTTCAATCGACGTCTCATCTCGACAAACTGTGATGGCCTTAAACGCATCAATGGCGATCGCCTCAATCGTTTGATCGTTCATTTCGACTTCAAGAATGGTATAGACAGGCAAACGCTCAAGTTTAACCCATTCCCCGTTATGTTTTTTTTCGTAAATGACTGGTGATTGAATCGCGTATCGCCGGAGTAAATCATGGACATTCATCTGATCTCCTCCCTGTTCAAAACGTACACTTATTATAGAAAGCGTTTTCACTTTTGTAAAGCAAGTACATAATAATTTTATAAGCATTTCCTCTTCATTTTTAATTATCCAGTACCGATATAACGAGTAGAGAAATGGGGTGAATTGATGCGTTATCGCAGACAGGAAACTTTCCGCTATATACTACCAAATCCGCGTATAATTCCTTACAAACTGATTTGGGGAGACAAAGAATTATATGATGGCGAGGGGCTACTTCTCAATGTAAGTTCTCACGGATTAAAATTACGCTCGGATTATCTCTTTCCACTTTCTAATGACTTACAAGTACATTTTGTCCTCGATCTCGTTCCAACTCTCCAGCCGATCGAACTGATTGGATACGTTAAACATCGCAAACAATTGGGAACTCTTTATGACTATGGAATCATGCTTGATATAAAAATGGAAGAAACCCAACAACTCGTCACGATGATTAAAACGTATGCACGTGAAAATAAATGAGAACATGCATGATGCATCTTCTCATTTTTTCGTGTTTACAAAAGAGGGTATACTACAACTATCAATCATTGGCGAGGTGTTCGTATGACTAGAAAATTTTTATTGATTCCATGGGGGGCGGCCATCGCGTTGGCCATCTTAGGTCAGAACGTCCCGTTTGACGGGCGCTTTCTAATCGACTTTTTGACTTATAATACCGATGCGTATGAAGGCTATTCTCTCTCACTCTTTAGTATCTTAGGTGTGTTTCCGTTAGCGATGTTCCCGCTTCTTTGGTCAGAAGTGAATCAGCTGAAGCCGAATCCGCTCATCGCTGCCATCAGTAGTTTTTTCGTAGGTGGCTTCTTACTCGCCCCCTATTTGGCTTTTGCGAGACAATCTCCTTATCCGACCCCGGTCAAACCGTTTCCGACGCGTATCCTTGGTGTCGTGTTGCTATTAGTGACAATCGGACTGTTCATCGCTGCCGCGAATACGGGAAATGTCTCAGAATATTGGTCGTATGTAGAGAATAATCAGTTTGTGCGAACGATGACCGTTGACTTTTTCTTATTGACGTTCATTCAAATCACATTAATGAATCGGGATGCGAAACGCTATAAGATGAGCCTTTGGCCACTTCCGTACATCCCGCTGTTCGGCTTAATCTTCTGGCTCATCATTCGACATCAGAAACCGTTTAACGAAGCTCCTCCGAAGCGCGAACGTGTTGAAATGCAACATTGATGTCCCGTTCTGTCTCATAAACGGCTATACTAAAAATTAGATTTGTTATAAAGGAGACCATCACATGCGCTATTTTCAGGTCACATCTTATGTGACTGTTAAAAATGAAGTACTCGAATTGAATGAATATGCTAAAGTGCCAAATCAAAAAGTAGATCAATTTTTAAAAGAAACACTAAGCTTGATCTGTATGATGATCAGGTGACATTGCGTGAATGCGTTGTCGCAAAAGGAAAATGGGAATGTCCCGTCGGTGATTTTATCATCACAGAACATACGGATGAGAAAAAGTTCAATCGTCTACAAAACAGCCGTTCCTCAAAAATGACAAAGTAACCTCCACACCAAAAACCTCCTCGCCGATTCAGACGAGGAGGTTTTATTATACACAGGTAACTTGTTTATTCGTCCGACTCTTCTTCGGGATTTGGATCAGGGTGTTGTGTCGGAGCCGGCTTCTTAGCCGGGTTCGATTCATCATCTTGAATTGGATCTGGATGTACCCCTGGTTGTGATTCATCTCGTTTCATCGTATCCCTCCTTCGTCGTTACTCCATTTGTTATCCGTTTTCTACATACATGAAACGTATTAGTGAATGTTTTGATTTCCAATCACTCGTCTTGAGATAGCTTTTTCGATTTCAACGATGACAAACACCACTGTTCCAAATGCCACTGGGTAAATCCAATCTTCCCACGTAAGTGGTGCAGTCCCGAACAACGTATGCATGAACGGCACGTACGTGATGAACAATTGAAGAGCGATGAGTAAACCTGATACGAGGAAAGCGATCTTATTGTCGAAGAACCGACGATTGAACGCAGGGACCAACTCGGTGCGACAGTTATATAAATGGAACAACTGTGCCATGACGATTGCATTTAAGGTAATTGTCTGTAATTTCTCGGTTGAATAATCGAAATCACCGAGCATGTGATTAATCCACAAACTACCTCCTCCAATCAATATCGACACGAATGTGACCCGGAAAATGTAATAGCGACTGAGAAGTGGCATGTTCGCCGGTCGTGGAGGACGCTTCATCGTACTCTCTTCAAGAGGTTCAAAGGCAATTGCCAGTGATAAGGTGATTGCGACGACCATGTTCACCCATAAAATTTGAACAGGACTGAGTGGTGCTGCTGCCCCAAGCAAGATACTCATCGCAACGAGTAACGCCTGTCCACCGTTTGTAGGGAGTAAGAAGAGGATTGTTTTCTTCAAGTTATCATATACTCGGCGACCTTCACGGACGGCGTTATAGATTGTTTTGAAGTTATCATCGACTAGAACCATCTGAGAGGCTTCTTTTGCGACTTCCGTCCCTTTGATTCCCATCGCCACCCCGATATCTGCACGTTTTAAGGCTGGAGCGTCATTGACGCCGTCTCCGGTCATCGAGGTGATCAACCCGTTCTCTTGTAACCCTTTGACGAGTCGAAGTTTATCGTTCGGGCTCGTTCTCGCGAACACGTCATTATGAACGGACGCCTCTTTGATTTCTTCATCGGACATATCCGTCAATTCGCGGCCTTCGAGCGCCCCTTCAACTTCCATACCGAGCTCTTTTGCGATTGCGACAGCCGTGTCCTTATGGTCACCCGTAATCATTTTAATTCGGATGCCAGCATCACGACACGCAGCAACAGCATCGATCGCCTCTTGTCGTGGCGGATCGACGATACCGAATAACCCGAGGAAAGTCAGACTATTTTCAACATCTTCATGGTCAATCGATTGTTTCGAACTGTCAACTCTCTTGAAACCGGCACCGAGGACACGTTGACCTCGGTCAGCAATTTCTTTACGTTTATCGTCCCAATACTCTTCAGTGAAATCTTCAGAAGATGCCATCTCAAAAAGACGGTCAGGTGCACCTTTGACGAAAATCATGCGCTCTCCTTTATAATCGACGAGCGTAGCCATGTACTTGTATTCAGAATCAAACGGGATTTTGGAGATGACTTTAAGTCGTTCGATCGGACGTTCCGCTTTTTCTGCGACAGTCAGTAAACAAGCTTCGGTCGGATCCCCATTGATGACCCAACCCCCATCCTCTTCGTTCAACTGTGCATCGTTACACGTCTTCCCGACAGTCAAGAGATCAATCATCGATTCATCGTCATCCAAATCAAACGGTTGACCGTTCAATTCTAGGTCTCCGTTCGGTGCATATCCACTTCCTGAGACTTCAATGTCATGTTTCGCCGTCACGATTTGTTTGACGGTCATCTCATTCTTCGTTAACGTACCGGTCTTATCCGTACAGATGACGGATACTGCGCCTAACGTCTCGACAGATGGTAAGCTTCGAACAATCGCTTTCTGTTCAGCCATATTCCGAACTCCGAGCGCTAAGATAATGGAGATGACAGCTGGTAATCCTTCTGGGATCGCTGCGACTGCCAGACCAATCGTCGTCAGCATCAGTTCGACAGGTTCATAATCTCTCATGAAATAACCAAATGCATAAATCACCACAGAGATGATTAAGATGGCAATCGATACGGTTTGACCAAATTTCGTCGTCTGACGAATGAGTGGTGTCTTGACGGTTTGTACTTCTGAGATGGATGCATTGATTTGCCCAAGCTCAGTTCCTTCGCCGATTGCTGTAACAATCGCTTTAGCGCTACCTGTCGCCACACTCGTTCCTGAGTAAACCATGTTCTTACGGTCAGCGAGTACGGCTTCTTCATTGACGACATCCGGTTTTTTCTCGACCGTTGTCGCTTCACCGGTCAGTGCGGACTCCTCTACTTTGAACTTTTCTGCCCGAACAACCCGTGCATCGGCTGGCACTTTATCACCAGCTGCGAGGACGAGTACATCCCCGACGACGAGGTCACTTGAGTCGATTTCGGATTGTTTCCCGTCACGAATGACGGTCGCTTTCGTTTCCAGCAACTTTTTGATTCCTTCTAGTGCTTCTTCCGCTTTGTTCTCTTGTAAGTATCCAACGACACCGATGACCGTGACGACTAAGACGATAACAATCGTATCGATATATTCACCAAGAAAACCGGTGACAACTGCCGCACCGATCAAGACGTACACAAGAATGTCATTAAATTGTCTTAAGAACTTTATGAATTCAGGCGTTTTCTCTTTCTCCGGTAACACGTTTTTACCGAACTCTTCCTGACGACTTGTGACACTTTCTTTCGAGAGCCCCGTTTCGTTATCAGTCTCCACTCTTGCTTTTACTTCATCTACTTCGAGAGCATGCCACTGTCTGTCTGCATTCCGCATGATTCTTCCTCCTCGACCAATACTTTATGAACAGTCTTTCCTCTACCTGTTCCCAATCTGATGCGGCTCGACACGTCAAAACTTGTACAATTGATGTCATTTTCAAAGTAAGCGCTACCATGATTCTTTGTTTCTTCATGTAAACGATATCATGCTTCAATTTTAATTTTTCTCGTCAAAATGGCTTTACAGAAGCGTTTCTATCATTGAATATAGAAGAAATTATGAATGAATACAGATAGATAGAAAGAAGGAAAAGTTTATGGTCATTATTCAAGGAGTTGCACTCTTACTGCTCATCCTGGCCTTGTTCACACTTTTCAGCTACAAGGCACCATTCGGAATGAAAGCGATGGGCGCCTTGGCAGGTGCGGCAATCGCAAGTTTCCTCGTCGAAGCATTCAACGCCTACGCCATCGGAGGATTACTGCCACTTCCTCTATATGAAGAGGTCGGGCAGGCAGCCGGTTCGTTATCAGGTCCTGCTGCGGCGGCACTCGTTGCCATCGCACTCGGGATCAACCCCGTATATAGTATGATGATTGGATTATCCGTGTCTGGATTCGGTATCCTTCCTGGATTTTTCGCAGGATATATCCTTGCCTTAGTTGGTACACGCATCAATCGCTATCTTCCGACCGGGGTCGATATGATCTTCTACGTCATTGTGATGGCTCCACTCGCACGACTCGTCGCAATCGGCGTAGACCCACTTGTGTCAAACACTCTCGCTCAAATTGGTGCAGTCATTGAACTCGCGGCGACGCAAAACCCGGTCGTCATGGGGCTCGTGCTAGGAGGAATTGTCACTGTCGTGTCGACGTCCCCTCTCAGTTCGATGGCTTTAACAGCGATGCTCGGCTTGACAGGTGTGCCGATGGCAATTGCCGCACTTGCATTGACCGCATCGATCTCGATGAATTACTTGTTGTTCCGTCAATTGAAGATTGGAACGAAGAAAGATCAACTATCAGTTGCAATTGAGCCGTTGACTCAAGCTGATTTAATTTCCGCAAACCCAATTCCTATTTATAGTGTGAACTTTGTGGGTGGGGCTGTCGCAGGACTGATCGTGGCAATGACGGGTATGATCAATGATGCTCCTGGTTCAGCTGCGGGTATCCCGGGACTTCTCGTTATGTATGGATTTAATGACTGGCAAACGGTCACAATCACAGCTGTCGTTTTATTCATCTTAGGAATCGGTTTTGGTTTGATTGGAAGCCGCCTATTTAAAAACTTCCCAATCGTCCGTCATACTGAAAAAGTCGAATCGACAGAAGAAGATGCTGCATAACCAAAACAATCGATGCACGGAACGTTCAAGCGTTCTGTTGCATCGATTGTTTTATTTTGTCGATGAAAGTGGCGTATCAATCTTTACAGGTGCTCGATACATCGGAAAGTAATCAGACATTCCATGCAGTTGAATATGGGCATCGTTTAACCTTTGATACACATCGTCCTTTAGAATACTTTTTCCAATATAATAAGTGAGCGGTTCTTCTCCAGAGAAACTCGATTTAAAATCGTAGAGAGCATCCTGTCCTGTCACCCCCCCACCAAGGTGCAAGTATACTTTTCCTTTATCACTTGAACGGCGAATCATCTCACTGAACAGAAAATGGTTTGGCCGGAGTGGCAAAAAGTTATTTAACGATCCACCTAGATGATAATGAGCACCTGTCTCTCCATATAACAGCAACACTCCTGCAATCACGCTTTCATTATGAAGCGCAAATAAAAACTCGGCTTCAAACGACTCACTCGTGAGCAATTTTCTAAAATACGAAGTTGAATAATAATAATCATCATTCGCTGAACGACGATTCATAGTTTCTTCATATAGTCTTATAAATGTTTGAATGTCTTCAGCGCCACCTTGTACAACGGTCAATTGTTCACGCGTCGCCCGTTTTACATTACGCTTCGTCATTTTATGAAATCGCTCTGTCAACTGTTCATAAGGTTTATCCAGCTGAACATGGACTGTTTTTCGAATAGGGAAAGCCTGTCCAAACGTTTTCATGATGGCTTCATCTATTCTAAGCGGATGGTAGCGAATTGTCTCTGTGACCGTCATTTCGTTTTCTTCTCGTAATAAAAAGGTATGGCGAGCGACCTTTACTTCGTCATCTGTGAACTCTCCAACTCGAAATGGTCCACCATAACCATAGGCTGTCACGAGATCATCATACCGCTGATCGATTTGTCTTCGGATATATGGATATATCAACATCCCCTTTGATGTATTGGCGACAAAAAGTTCTGGCGAGTCATGTGATCCACAATTCACTTTGACATAATCATAACTGTCATATACATCACATTGTGTTTGACTTAACCAATATTCCCACTCGGCTCGGTCTTTGATGATTCTTGTTTCCATCATCTCACCCCTTTATAAGTGATCTCCTTAACTATTTTTCCCATTTGAGGATGAGTACACAGATGAATAATGTAACTTTTTATTATTAACAATCAATTTCCGTACAGTGTAGTTTACGAAAAACATATCACTATTTCTTTCGTATGTTGATTCACTCACAATTAAAAAACGGACCCGCTATATAGCGAATCCGCATGTTGAAGGATATTGATATGACATCAGTCCACCGTGATTACTACACCTGTTTCACTCGATTGACGAGCAAGTTCAATAATTTGTGTTGTCAATGCGGCATCTTTTAAAGAGACAATCGGGCGTCGTGTCTGATAACTTTCCGCCAACTGGTGATAATAAGTGAGGTAGCTTCCCTTCTCAACTTGAATCGTTTCCACATCTTCGACAGACAGGATACCAGTTTCTAAAATATCAGCTTCTAATTTCCCATCCTTCAGCGCCTCTTCCTGGGGATCAAGACCGTATTTCACAAAACTTCCATTCGTTCCATGCAGTTCAAAACGTGGAGTTTCTCCTGCGATGAACGGGTTTGAACGAAGATAGACTCGTTTATTTCCGTAATAGAGCGTCACATGAAACCCATCGTCAGATTGTCCACCCTCTCGTTGAGTCATCACATCTGCTTGAATCCGATCAGGCTTTCCAAACAAAGCGAGCGTTTGATCGATGAGATGACTTCCTAAATCAAATAAGATGCCTGAGCCCGGTCCTGCATTTTCCCGCCAACGGTCACGTACATTCGGTCGGAAGCGATCAAATCGTGATTCCATTACTTTCCAATCACCTATTGCGTTTGAGTCAAGCAACGACTTGATTGTTAAGAAATCACCATCAAAGCGACGATTTTGATACACATTGACGATTTGACCCGTCTCCGCTTCAAGTTTTATTAACTCATATCCTTCTGCAGTCGTCAGAAAAGCTGGTTTCTCTACTAATACGTCTTTACCTGCTCGTAGACAAGAAACGACCATCTCTTTATGTAAGTGAGAAGGTGTCGTGATAATGAACAAGGATGCATCTGCTTGTAATGCTTCCTCTAACGTCTCATATACATTAGCTTCTGGTAGTTTGGCATGAACTTCGCTCGGACGCGTTGAGACGACTCCAACCACTTCAAATGAGTCAACGGTATTTAAGAACGGGAAATGAAATGTGTTCGCAGAAAAGCCGAACCCCACTAAGATAGTTTTAATCATGGAAAATTCCTCCTTTTCGCTTTAATCATTATATCAAAAAAAGGGTCCAAAGACCCTCATGCACTCATACTCTCATCTAGTCTGTATTCGAACGTATTGTACCCGTTTCGGGAGTCAACATAGACGAAACCAAAACGTGGATAATAACTATTGAGAAATTCATTATCAGCGACACAGTCGAGTCGGATCGGCTCATCCTCGTCGGCCGACTGTAACACGTGCTCCATGAGTTGCTGTCCAACCCCGCGTCCTTTTAACTTTTCACTGACGACGATTCGATGGATGTATTGTCCATACTCACTGTCATCCCATAAATTGTCGTCCCATTCATCAGGAGGCAACAATGCGATTGAAGCTAAAATTTGTTGATTATCTTCAAAGACATATACACTGCCTTCCGTAATATCAGTGAGCACACGCTCCACGAGGTCCTGTTCCAAATATTCGGTCCACTGGTCGCTTCCCTGTTCATTTAGCGCTACGGCTCGTTGTTCGATTAGGTTCGCGATGCTCTTGGCATCGCGCTTCGTCGCGAGTCGAATCATAACGTCCTCCTTTAATTACACAGTATTTGAAATACAAATATAACGGAGAACACTATGTCTTTCAACCATCTTGCTCACTCTTTCATTTCAAACGGAATGACTCCATTATCGTTTAATTGATAACTATAGGACAATGTCGCGTTCAGACTGTGTGAAACGGAACAATATCGTTCAACAGACAGTTCGATTGCCCGTCGAACCCGCTCTTCCGACATATCGCCTTTCAAAATATATAAGATGTGAATGGCTGTAAAGCGTTTCGGATGTTCGATTGCACGAACCCCATCAATCTTCATCTCGAACGACTCGAGCGGTTGACGCATCTTATGCAAAATCGATACGATATCGATTCCCGTGCAGGATGCAGTTGCGTGAAGTAACATCTCGGTCGGACGAGGACCGGTGTCATGTCCCCCAACATCCTCAGACGCGTCGAGTGTGACCTTGTGTCCCGAAGGCGTATGCGTTTCAAACGCCATCCCTTGCTTCCATACGACTTCCATATCCATCGTCTACTCCCCCTATTTCATTTGATAGCAATCTATTCCCTCATTTGATGTATGATTAAGCTACAAATTGATTTTTAGGAGTGTATGTCGTTGAATTTGTCCATTTTATTCAGCTGGGGACTGTATATCGTCCTTGGGTTAAACCTGTTGTTCGCACTCGCTGTCATCTTTGCCGAAAGAAGGGACGTCGGGGCGACCTGGGCCTGGTTGCTCGTCCTATTCTTTTTACCAGTGCTCGGCTTTATCATCTACCTCTTTCTCGGACGACAACTCAAGAAGGATAACTTCTACAACTTGAGTGTGGAAGAGCGTTCTTTCCATGCGCTTCAAGTAGAATCACAAATCGAACAGATTCATGCCCGAGAAACATTGCTCGCTCAGCCATTGTTTGAAAAGTACGATCAATTACTTCAAATGAATTTACGTTCAGCTAAATCATTGATTAGCGTACATAATCGTTCCCTCATCTTGCACGATGGTGAACAAAAATTCAAAGCGCTAATGGATGATATCCGCTCTGCCGAAACCGAGATTAACATTCAATACTACATCATTCAACGTGACGCCCTCGGTCAAGCACTTTTGAAGGAACTGATTGGGCGTGCGAAAGCCGGTGTCAAAGTACGACTCCTTTATGATGCGGTCGGATCTCGGAGTCTTCGAAACTCCGACTTTAAAGAATTGATTGCGAACGACGGAGAAGTCCGTGTTTTCTTCCCACCTACTCTCGGAATGATCAACTTTAAACTGAACAATCGAAATCACCGTAAGGTCGTCATCATTGACGGGAAGATTGGATATGTCGGCGGCTTCAACGTCGGCACCGAATATCTCGGACTCGTCGAAAAATTTGGCTATTGGCGCGACACGCATTTGCGGGTTGAAGGTGACGTCGTCTATCATCTTCAACACCGTTTCATCTTGGATTGGAACTATTCAGGTCATCGCGACCACGAACCAGAAAATACATTTTCTTTTGCGCGACACGAGATTAAAGACAAGTCTCCAATGCAAATCGTCACGAGTGGACCGAACTCGGATACGGAACATTTAAAGAATATGATGGTGAAGATGATCATGTCGGCAAAACGACGGGTCGTCATTCAAACGCCTTACTTCATACCTGATACAAGCTTCATGGATGCTTGTAAGATGGCGTTACTCTCCGGGATTCAAATGGATATCATGATTCCCGGAAAACCGGATCACCCGTTCGTCATGTGGGCATCCCTCTCTTTCCTCGGAGAGTTGCTCAATTATGGTGCGAACGTCTACTTGTATGGTGAAGGATTTCTGCACGCAAAAATCCTAGTCGTCGATGATGAGATTGCGACCGTTGGGACGACGAATTTAGATGCCCGAAGCTTCCGTCTCAACTTTGAAGTGAACGCACTCATTTATGATGAACGTGTCGCCCTCGAACTCGTCTCTTTGTTTGAAACCGACATCGCGGTTAGCCGAGTTTATACGATGGAAGACTATGAAACCCGTAAATGGACGGTCCGTGCACGGGAAGGGGTGTCACGACTCCTCAGTCCGATTTTATAAGAACGACGACATGAAGCGATCCAGACGAAGACCACGTTGGACCAGCTGGTCCCGCAGGATCATCTCGTCCGAAAACTTGACCGCCACATCGACTTCTCGATCGTCCACCGCCTCTGCGCCCCGCTTTATTCGAACACCGGGACGCCCGGCATCGATCCCGAGATCATCATCAAGATCATTCTCCTCGGGCCGCTGTTCAACATCCGTTCCGTGCGTCAGACCGTGAAGGAGGTTCAGACGAACCTCGCCTATCGTTGGTTCCTCGGTCTCGGCATCGACGAGAAGGTGCCCGACCATTCGACAATCAGCCAGGCCTATCGGCGTCGTTTTCATGACAACGACGTGTGGATTGTCAACACTAAACTAGACAGTTTTTAAGAGGTGTCTCTGTTTGTACTCTTTCGGCGTCAGGTATCCCAGTGTTCCGTGAATTCGAATATGATTGAACCAATGGATGTAGTCCCGTAATTCACGGTCGAGGACCGTCAAACTCGAAAAACTCCGTTTTCTAACGAACTCCGTCTTGATCACTTTATACGTCGCCTCTGACACGGCGTTGTCGTAAGGGCACCCTTTATCGCTCAGCGAGCGACGGATCCCGAAACTGCGCAACGTATCGCTCACGAGCTTGTTGTTGAATTCGCTCCCGCGGTCGGTGTGGAACATTCCGATTCGTCGAAGGTCGCTCGGGATCGTCGCGATTGCCCGAGCCACCAGGGAGGCGTCCTTGTGCTCGCCTACACTATGTCCAATGATTTCACGGTTGAAGAGATCGACGAAAACACACACATAGTTCCATTTGTTTTGGACCCTGACGTATGTCAAATCACTCACGATGACCGACAACTCTTCTTCCTGACGGAACTCGCGGTTCAATTCATTTTTGACCGCGGACTCGTTCGGGTTATTTCGCTTCGGTCTGTATTGTGCGACGGTGTAGGAGGATACGAGCCCTTGCTCCCGCATGATGCGGCCGATGCGTCTTCGGGACACTTGCTTTCCGAGCTTTTGGAGTTCGATCTTGATCTTGCGAGTCCCATAATTTTCACGACTTTGACGGAAGATCTCGATGACGTCACCGGTCACATCGTCGACCGACCGTCGCTTCTTCGATGCGTAGTAGAAGGTGCTTCTTGGTAGGTGTAGGACTTTGCACATTG